>JAAVHD010000027.1 GCA_014799915.1 Oscillibacter sp. | reverse complement strand
CATCCACTACTGTCCACAGTTCCTCTGGTACGGTCACAATCTCCTTGGAGCGGAAGGATGGCTTGCGCCGCCGTCCGCTGACGATCTTGCCCAGGTAGGTGGGGTTGCTGAGGATGGTCTTGATGGAGGACTCATGCCAATCGTGGGGCTGCCGCCAGTATTCGCTTTTGTGGAAGGTAGGAAACTTGATGTTGTTGTAGGCTGTAGGATTCAGGATATTCAGCTCTCGGAGCCTCCGGGCAATCGCTTTGTAGCCAAGTCCATCACCGGCATAGTGGAAGATGCGCTTTACAGTCTCCGCCGCCTCTGGGTCTACCAGCAGATGGTGCTTATCCTCCGGGTCAAGGATGTATCCGAAGGGAGCTTTGGAGCCGATAAACTTTCCCAGTGCCGCCATGTGGTCTTTGGTATCTTTGGATTTGCGCCCGGACTGCTTTGCGTGGCGCTCATTGCAGAGGTTGATGTAGGGCAGGAAGTCTGCCGACTCGCTGTCAATGAAACTGTCATAGCCTTCATAGATGGAGATAAACCGGACGCCCAGCTTCGGGAAGATTTTTTCAATGTGGTCACCAGTGCCAAGGTAGTCCCGGCCCAGGCGTGAGAGGTCCTTGACGATGACTGTATCAATATGTCCCGCCTTGATCTCATCCATCATCCGCTGGAACTGAGGCCGCTCGAAGGTCGTACCGGAAACACCGTCATCTGCGAACTCGTCAACCACAGTGAATCCATTCTTATCAGCATACTCAGTTAAAATCATGCGCTGGTTCGTGATCGAGTTGCTCTCCCGGCCTGCCAGTTCATCTCTGGACAGGCGGTAGTACAAACCAGCTCGTTTACCGTTTTGGGGGAATAGCATTCTGCACCTCCTTGATGTGTCCCCACGAAACGGTCGGAACGGATATCGCAACTGGAAGTATACCACACCTCCTGCGCAATAGCCATCCCAACCGTTCTAAAAATTTATCTTTTTCCCAGTTCCTCAATGTCCCGCTTCATCAAAGCGATTAAGGCATCCAGCATATCCTCCAGGCTGTCTGGGTCACTGATGCTCTCGATGATATACACGGTATCACCCTGTTTGCACTCATAGGTATATTCAGCTTCTCGTTTCAGCATTTTTGTCACCTCACATGGTTGGTCCATAGTATTGGTCTGCACTGCTCAACTTCTGTCCCATAGCCAATTTCTTCAGAGCCTCCCGGCGGCGCTGCTTGCTGTCCGTCCACGTTGGCGGCACGGGGAGCGGCGGCATATCATCCATGCGTTCCATTGATCTGCCCAACTGAATAAGACCGTCTGCCAACTCACCCATCCAACCCTCGTCTGATTCCACGCTGCCAGGGTGAAATCCAACAGCTTGCCGATAGGCGAACAGCGCTTCCAGATTTTCTTTGAGAAAAGTCTCATCGTGGAGACTGCTGTCACGGCACTTGCGTCCGTTAGGACAGGTGAACGTGATATGCCTCCGGGTATCCGTCCAGGTCACCTCGTAACCCTCATACTCCATGTTCTCAATAAAGCTCTCCCGGTCAGTCGCGTACTCCAGTGCTTCATTGATGGCCTGAATGAGATCCAGCTTCCAGCTGTCAGCGCGGAGACCGGCCTGATACTCACCGGGCTTCATTCTTTTTTTCTTGGGATACTTCTCCAACTCCTCCAGGACACGCAACCCATGAGCCATGCAGATCTCATCATTGAGCTGACGGTGGGCCAGCAGGGTGTCACGGTTCTGGTGGAGCTTTTTGCCGTTTTCGCAACTGACACTGTTCACCACCAGATGATTGTGGAGGTGGTTGGTATCAATGTGGGTGGCGATCACCACCTCATAACCTGGGAACGCTCTTTGCGCCAGCTCCAGGCCGATAGCATTGATCTCCTGTGGTGTGAGATCATCGTTCTCAGAGAAGGACTGCACGAAGTGGTAGAACTGTCTGCCATCCGTTTTCTTGAACTGTTGTTTGGTGGTCATCATCTCCAGATAGGACGAGCGTGGGACGCAGTTGCTGCCAGTGACCAGCCATGCACCATCCAGCATCGTCTTCTTGTCATGTACCACATAGGACAGCACTCCCAGCATAGCACCAGCAGTCTGCTTTTTGTTCCGAATAGCGGTGAAGGTAGCCATCAGCCCACCTCCTTTGTCAATCGGCGGATTGCCGCGCACACGTCAGCGTACTTGTCAATGAGTTCATCGCTTCGGAGGACGGTGAGCCGCCCCATGTTTGCCAGCGTGGTGAGCTGGTTGAGATTACGGCCCTGCGCTTTCAGCTCAGAGAGGACAGCATCCAGTCCTTCTACCCGAACGATTTCCTGCCCAAGACCGCAGATACACAGGTAGTCTGTGAGTGTCATATTCGCAGCCTGCGCACGCTGCTGGAGTTGCTCTTTTATCTTCGGTGTCATCCGGGCAGTAATGATTTCAGTTTTCTTCTGCATTTACGTTTCCTTTCTCCCCTTTAGGGGCAGGGGGTGCAGGGGCATCGCCCCGGCGAATGCGGCCGGCGTATAGCCGGACGCTATGCTTGCCCCACCCGAGGGTGGGATTCCCGCCCCAACGGGGCGTCCCTGTTCTGCGGGACCGCAGTACTCCCGTCCAGCTCCGCCACCGTCGCCCCATACGGCGGGACCATGCGCGGTGCGGGTACATTCCCGTCTTGCGGCGCATCTGGTGCACACAGGGCCTCACAGGGCTGGACAAGTGGGAGAACGGCGGCAGGGTCAACAGGGTCGGCAGTGCTGGCACCGGTGCCGTCGGCACTATCGGCACGACGCAGGTCGATCAACCGCTTCCCGTTACTCCGGCGGATGACTGCCGTGACACCTGCGTCGCTTAGAGCCACAACGCTTTGCAGGATTTTGCGGGAGATATTCTTGGGTGTGATCCCCTCCGTGCCAGCAGGGTCGATGAGCTGTGCCAACTCGGTGGGAGTGCCGATAAATGCAGCGCGGTCTTTGAGTAAGGCAGAGAGGAGAAAAACGATTTTGCCGCCTAAGAGTTCCGGATGCAGGTAGCTGTCTGCTGTCACCTCCCACACGTTATCAGCGTTACGGTGCAGTTCAAGTTCCCGGTATTCGATGTCCCGTCCGATGCAGCTGAGCCGTGCCCTGCCGCTGCCACGCTGTTCCTCTACCAGCGTGAAGCTGGCATCCACCGCGCCACTGATAGCAGTGGTACCGGAGATGCGGTTGAACACATCATCTGCCTTTTCCTTCCGCAGATGGTGGATTAGCAGGATGGCAATTCTATGAGCATCGGCCAGCCGCTTCAGTGCAGACAGGTCACGGTAGTCATTGGCGTAGGTGTTGTCGTAGGTCGTACCACGGATCATCTGCAGGGTATCGATGATGATGAGGGTTGTGTCGGGATGCTCACTGAGGAACTGCTCCAACTGCTCAGTCAGTCCGTCACCCAGAAGATGGCTCTCAGTGCAGAAGTGGACGCTGGCCGGTGCATCCTCCGTCACATCAAATAGCCGGTTCTGAATGCGGATCTGTGAATCCTCCAGGCAAAGGTACAGCGTGGTGCCCTGCTTCACCTGCATTCCCCAGACAGGTTCGCCCTTGGCAACTGTGACCGCCAACCACAGTGCCAGCCAGGACTTCCCTACCTTTGGTGAACCTGCGAGGATGTGCAGGCCCTGGGAGATCAGCGTATCCACCACAAAGTTCAGCGGCTGGAGCGGACGACTCATTAAAGTCTCACCGTCAATCGTGTTGAGCTTATTCATTTTGACTCTCCTTTCGATGTTGTAAATTTTAAGTTCAATCACTACTTTTGGATTGTAGCATTCTCCCTTGACATTCGTCAATAGGTTTTGTATCATAAAAGCACATACACTATTGCCGTGACTACATCATCTACTGGGAGGAAACGAGTATGGGCGTTCTGGGAAAAGATCTTTTTGATATTAGCAGGCCACGCACACACGTCAAGGTGCAGTTTGGTGCAACGGGTTACTGGGTGGAGGATGAGCCTGCTGTCATCCCGTATGGCACGACCCTGACAGAATTGCTGAATCTGCCCACTGCGAAGACCGCTCCGAAACCAGGCAGCATTTTGCGGACATATCTTTCTGCTGGTGAAGACGCTGCGCCGATTCGAGAACGGTACACCTGGTTTCTGGAAAACCTTTTTGGCGATGCTGTGCCAGAAAAGAAAAAGGGCCAGAGGAAAAAACCTCTGGCCGAGCTGATCTATTCGCGCGGATTGGATGCTCTTGTGTGCGGTGTCAGTTTGGGGAAGGACTCGGAGATAGACGCTCCACAGGTCAATGTGCAGTACGCTGTCTTGGAACGAGAGGACGAGACCCACGAGCTGGTGGAGAAGATGTACTTTGACCATCTGGCAGATTTCATCTACGTGGAGTTTATGAAGGGGCTGCAAAAAGGGTTTATCCCCAAACGCTGCGCCAACTGCGGACGCTGGTTTCTTCAAGAGCCTGGGCTGACCTACAACTATTGCAGTCAGGTTGCGCCGGGGGAAACAGAGCTGACCTGTCGGGACATTGGCTCCAGAGCCAGCTTTCGGGATAAGGTCAGGAATAACGAGATCTGGCAGATCCACCAGCGCGCCTACAAAAAATATTTCGCCAGGACGAAGAAGGGTACCATGACCAAGACCGAATTTGAGGTTTGGGCGCGAGAGGCGGAGTTGCTACGGGATCAGGCGCTGGAAAAATACAAAGGGACAAGAAGTGCTGAGATGAGGGCAGCCATCGCAAAGGAACTGGGAGTACAATTAAATTTGCTGTAAATTATAGAATTTGTGGTTCACCGTAGAGATAGTTACGGTTACCCAGATGCAATATTTACACGATTTGATGGGTAAGGAATCTGAAAAACGTCCCACCTATCATCAAGCGTGATTTATTTTGAATGCCTTCCAATCTGAAACCGGACCATACAATTCTGCACCTGTTTCAAGTGTCCTGAAATGCACTTTGCCGCAACGAATTTTCAAATCCTCGCTCTGCCGAAGATTCAGCTGATCACTGCTGCCTTTCGTCTCAATGACAAAATATAATTTCTTCAAGCCATCCGTTTCCACATAGACAGCCCAGTCGGGATTATAGCTACCAATGGGTGTATCGATCTTAAACCGGCTGGGCAGCTTGAAGAACATTTTCACATCTGGGTCATCATCCAGGGCCAATGCAAACTGGCGTTCCACCGCACTGTCGTAAACAATATGGTCATAGACACTATGTTCAACTGGTGCGGCATTTCGGTCAAGATTTGCAATCAGCTCCGCACTGTCAAAAACCTCCTGCACATAGTATTCCTCGCCATAGAGCTTTCGGTAACTGATCCCATCAACTGCCAAGGAGCGGCGCACATTAAGGATGATACTCGACGCCTGCTCAATAAACATCTGGGGATTATTCAAAAAATCTTGCGCTCGTCCACTCTGTTTCAGAATCTCATATACAGTTGAACGCTTGATAAGGGCCTGTTCTCCGATTATTGCCAGCACGTTCGGCAGGGAGGAATAGCTGTCCTGAATGTCCGCCGCCCGAACGCCCCGTTCCACATAGGTTACACCAGGATTGTCAATATAGATGCTGGCTGTTTGTGTGACGATCCGTGCCTTGGGAATTGGCTCCATATCTTTTAGTAGCTCAACACTACGGTGCACAAGTGCTTCTTCATCAATTTGTACCCGATAGACTGTTTTTTGTTTGATTTTATCCCATAGCGCCAGGAATTCCGGCGAAACAGTCACTTCCTTTTTCAGTGCCACAGGCACATTGCGGGAACCATCCCAGACAGGCGGCTTTGTGTTGGCGCGGCGGATAGCTTGTTCCAGTTGCGCCCGAGCGCTCTCAAACTGCTGGGGTAGCTCCAGCGTCCCGGATTGGAGGGCTGCTTTCATACTGTCCTTGATTTTTCCAGACTTTGTAATATAGCCCTTTTGCTCAAAATGAGTCATAAGTGCCTGAGCGCCGTCATAGGTAACAGTTTTCTCTTGTTCAACCTCCGCAGTATACGTGAGGACAGATAGATCGTTGGGTGTAATCTCCCCCCGCTCTTTTACAATTGCCGTCGCTTGCGCTTTGACAGTTTGCAGTTCCTTGGGAAGTGAAGGCGTTCCTTCAACAGGTGTATTGCCCGCTTTCAGGAGACCGTCCGAAGCCAAACTTACCAGAAGCTGTTGCGCCTGCTCTGGTGTCAGGGAACGTTCCTCGATGCTCTTTTCGGTATAAGTCAGCCCGCTGAACAAGTCCAGCTGCAAAATACCGAACTTGATGCCAGTCTCATCCTCGATCTCTTTCTGAAGTGTATCAGCGAACTCAGCAAAACTCTCATTCGCCATCACATGAAGCAGATTGATATTGCGATCCTCGATCCGCTCCCCATTCTGATCCACACACAGACGCAAACCACGGCCTACTTTCTGGCGGGCAGTCAGGGTGCTTTTCTGGTCAATCAGCGTACAAACTTGGAACACATTGGGGTTGTCCCACCCTTCTTTCAGTGCAGAGTGAGAAAAGATAAACCGCAGAGGGCAGGCAAAGGACAACAGCCACTCCTTATCACGCATAATAGTGTTATAAGTGCTGGTGTCGTCCTGGGTATCGCCTCGGGTATTCTTATAGTTGCCCTTTTTGTCCTGAGAGAAATATCCGTCATGGACAGATGCAGCATCCGCAAAAAAACAGCTCCGCAGGGGTTCATATTTAGGTAAAGCCAGCAGTTCGGAATACAGTTCCTCAAACATTTGAGCATAGATACCCTTGCCGCCGTTCTCAGCGCGGTACTTCTTTACTTCATCAATGAAGAACAAGGACAATACCTTAATGCCCTTTTCCGTATAGTGTAGTTCTTTGTCCAAGTGAGCCTCAATAGTCCGGCGGATCTGCGCCCGCTTAACCACATTTTCGTCCACATCACCGATAGCCTTGCCCAACGGCAAAATCTCTGTGTTGGAAAATTCAATCTGCTCCATACCCGGAGTGCAGTCGATACCCGACAAGGTGTAGCCCTCATACAATTCCCGATCACCGGATAGCTTGAACAATTCTGACCCCTGACGGACGTTTACGGCCTTACGGGAGACGTGCCCGTCCTTGCCCTTTACATCAAGCTCCACCCGCGCCCGAAATCCGTTCTCGTGGGAGACAGACAGCAGGCGAATATAGGGCCGGTTAAAGCCGCCCGCTACCTGGTTAGAGGACACACAGATTTGCTTAACCAGTCCCATTTGGTAGGCGTCCACAGGAGTCAAGCGGTAGAGCAGATTGACCTTTTCCCTGTGTGTGGCGGAATAGCGGAACACGCACAGGGGGTTAAGAGATGCGATAGCATCCTTGGCTTTTTGAGTGTTGTCCACACTTTGAGGCTCGTCGATGATAACGATAGGATTGGTGTCCTGGATGTAACGGATCGCTGCCTCGCCGTTGAGCCGGTCCTGCTGCTGGTTAATCACATTTTCCGCTTTCCGAAAGGCGTCAATATTGATAATCATGATCTCAATATTGCTGCTGGAAGCAAACTGACGCACATCGGATAACTTGGCGGAGTTGTAGATGAAATAGCGGCAGGGCGTGTTGTCGTAGAGGGCGGCGAAATGCTCCTGGGTAATTTGCAAAGATTTATACACACCCTCCCGGATTGCGATGGACGGCACCACGATGATGAACTTGGTAAAGCCGTACTGCTTATGTAGCTCAAAAATCGTCTTGGTGTAAACGTAAGTCTTGCCCGTTCCTGTCTCCATCTCAATAGAAAACTGGTTGCCTTCCAGATCGTCCGTCTGGGGCAGATTGTTCCGCTTTTGCACCGCCTGCATATTGGCAAGCAGCGCCTCATCACTGATACGCAGGGCATTCCCAACACCGTATTCCGTTTGCAGGACGGTTTGATTCCCGCTCTGCTCCATGCCAAAGGTGGCTGTGGTTCTGCGCTGGCCCTCAAAAAGGGAGCAGACCGTATTGACCGCAATAGTCTGAAAGTCTTGTTGTTTGAATTTAAGTTTCATGAGTTTTCCTCTGCCCTTAACCGCCTTTTTACATTATCTATGATGACCGCTTCAACTTCACACTTTTCTTCATGTTCGGTATATTTGGCTTTGAAGCCGCATCGTGGGCATTGATAGGCATCCAACCCTAAATCTTCTAATAAAGGAGTGTCGCACCTCGGGCAATGGGGCTGTAAATCTGTCACACACCACTTGCCTTCGATTTTGCTCCAGGACCAGCTCCATTTTAGAAAGCGGAAAGAATCCTCTGTGTAAGTTGTGAATGAAGGTGCTATTGTTTGGGGCGACTTTCCCTTTTTTGCAATTACAATTAAAAACGCAAAAATTAAGAAAACGCCTAATAATATCCACCATACTTGCAGTTCAAACGTCAAAAAGGAAAGTACACCGCTTTTTAATGCCTCAAAGATAACACATACTGTAGTAAACAACTGGTTCCCTTTATAAAGATCATATATCACTGTCAAAAGGAAACCTAAAACTGTACCTACAATGGTAATCGTCCATTGAGAGTTTAGAACCTTTTTCACCGCATCTTTCCCCTATATAATTTTCAATTCAATGCCCCTATTCTCTAACAAATAGTGAGCATTGGACATAACCGAATTATCCACAAAAGCAGTCTCCGCCAGCACGATTTTCTGCGGTTCCAGTGCGGCCATCTTCTCCACCAGCTCAGCCGTCACGCCCGGTTGCAGACAGATCAGCATACTGTTCTGCTCCACGGTGTAGACAGTTAGTCCATCCACATCCAGCGCAGTCACATCCGCTGTCAAGGGATAGCCCATTTTCAGCAGTATCTCATAGACCAGATCATCCTCACTGCGGTCTGGTTTCAGATTGTCGATGATGCCACTCATACGGGCAAAGAGGCTACCCAGATCGCCGTTCTCAATCGGGGTATCATCCCAAAGTTTAAGGTTGGAGCTATCCAGACGGAATACCTTGAAACCCACATCCAGGCCTTTCCCGGACTCGGCCAGCTTTTTCCCAGCTCGGCGGATGCGCTCTTTGCCGATTTCACAGATGTTAGAATACCCGTTCCTTGCAGCTGTGCTCTTTTCATCGCACACCTCTGGAAGTTGTACCATGATAAAGCGCCTACTGCCGCCGTCTTCTGCGTTGAGTTGCATGACAGCGTGGGCGGTAGTAGCACACCCAGAAAAGAAGTCAAGGACGATGCTGTCTGAATTTGTACCAACTTGAATAAATAGTTTGAGTAATTCAATCGGCTTTGGAAATGGGAAAATTTTTTTCTCAAACAAATCTTGGACTTCGGCTGTTCCTTGGCGACTCGCCATGGAGTTATCCAATAAGAGGGAACGGATTGTTTTTGCGAATAATCTTGATTTCTGTACTATTCTATATTCGCCGTCCTCGTTTTTGTATCCAACAATTTCAGTATTCAAATTTTGAGATGATTTATCTTTTCCCCATCTCCAAACATGCGGAATATGATCCTTTTGAGAAACTACAGGCCATACTTCTTCCCAACCATCTTCTGAAGAAAGCTTGATCTCATAGAAATCATTATCCAATTTTGAGTTTGGATTTAGATAAAAAGGATAATATAGATTGGGTCTTGTTTGAGGATTGAACGCAACATTTCCATTGTATAGAGGATAAATATTGAATCCACCCAATTCATCGCTAAACCGGAATTCTTTTTCTTTTTCGGGTACTTGATTTGTAATAGTCTCGGAAATACATTTTGCATATAACAATGCGTAATCGTGCATCTTGGCCAAATGACCATAGTCTATTGCACTTGGAGAAGCATTGACAGCCAATATACCTATGAAATTTTCCTCGCCAAAAACTTCATCACATATTTTCCTGAGATTAACAACTTCATTATCATCAATTGAAATAAAAATGACGCCATCATCCCGTAACAGATTTGCCGCCAGCCGCAGCCGGGGATACATCATGTTTAGCCATTTCGTGTGATACCGGCCCATTGTTTCCGGATTACTTTTGGTGGTCTGGGCCGTTACTTCCTTGTATCGGGTCAGCGGATCTGCAAAGTTATCCTCATACACAAAGTCGTTGCCTGTGTTGTAGGGCGGGTCTATGTAGATCATCTTCACCTTGCGGAAATAAGATTTTTGCAGGAGCTTCAGGACCTCCAGGTTGTCGCCCTCAATATAGAGGTTTTGGGTGGTATCCCAGTTCACGCTGTCCTCCGGCACCGGGCGGAGGGTGGCAGTGCTGCGCTTTTGTGCCAGCCGCAGGCAATCGCTCTTGCCTTTCCATTTGAACTCGTATTTCTCAAAATCGTCGGTGATGTATTCGCCGCATAGGGATAGCAGCTTGTCGATGTCCAGCCGTCCCTCGGTGAAGCACTCCGGGAATACGGCGCGGAGCTTGTCCTTGTTGGTAGCTTCCAGATCCATAGTAAGGCCATCAATTTTTTCAGCCATTTGTATTCTCCTGCGCTTCCTCTAAAATTGCGTTTATCTGGTGAATAAAAGCATCCCTTGCTGTTTCCCAGGCATTTTGAGTAATAGGTGTCAGCCCAAACATTCTCTCAATTTGCTCTTTGAAAGAATTAAGCCGATATTTGTCATCTGCCTTAAACCACACCTGCTCTTTGTCCAGTAATCCACCAATCTTCTCGCTTTTGAAACCAGGAGACAGGATTTCCTGGTATTTCTTTCCCGTCGCCCATATCGCACCTGCCTCATTCAAGCATGCCTGACTTTCAAAGTAATTATCTGTATACCACAATATGTAAAAAATATGGGCTTGATCGGTAAATTGTTTTCTTATTTCAGATAGGTTGCGGCTGCCATTTTCCAAATATGCAGCCGGGTGGGATGTACAAAAAATCACACTTTCTGGTTTTGTAGCATCGGGTCTTGGAATACCTATAGCATATAGCAGCTCTATAAAGGCCGCAACTTGCTTTTGATCCTTTTCTCGGTGGCTAATAAATATCTTTTCAAAGCACTCAAGGAACAAGTCGTGCTTTAATGCGACAACCGCTTCATAAATTGTTTTTACTTCTCTGAGATTGAGAGTAGCTCCTCTGCTACTAGTATGATACTGGTCAAGGATACAAAATATCGGATAATTTTTATCCATCAAGCTGTGCGTATACATGAATGTATAAATGCTACCAGCATATTTGATATAAATCTCATTTCCGGAACTTATTGTCCCGTTTCTGCTGGCATATTTGACCATCTCATCGCACAATGCAATAATTTCGTTGATTTCATGGAGTGACAAATTCATTTTATTTCTCCTCGTTGCTACTTTTGTGAAAAAATTGGAGATAAGCGGGATCGAACCGCTGACCTCTTGAATGCCATTCAAGCGCTCTCCCAGCTGAGCTATACCCCAAAATATGACAATAATCAACAATCCAATTATCGATCGAGTCAGCTGAAAAAATATATATGTGGGGCTGATATTAAAATATGCGATTGGGCATGGTTGCCATTAGCAACCATGCCGCCATCATCGCACTTTGTGCGATGATGGCGGCGAAAAATTGAGTTTTTAATGAAACAAGAAAATCAGAAAAACAGACTTTCAAATGAACTTTCTGGCGGGGTTGCTATAGACGTAATCAATTCAGAGGTATACTTTCCCTCGCGGCATAATGGACCAAAATCTTCCCATGGTACAATTTTTAATGTACCATCTACATAATGCAGGGTAAGATTATGATTATAGTAATCGCTGTCAGAATTATTTACTTTACATTCATAATTGATATTAATAATCCCATTTTCACGATAATATATATCTTTTATTTGGATATTGTTATAAGAATTTTTTAGCTCTGAGTAAGCCTGTTCTAGTAACTCTTCTGAGCCACTAATCGAATATACCTGATCTATAAAAATTGACTTACCACCATATTCTTTGAAATTCTTTCCTCCCCAATAAAAATAGTACGGTTTCCATGTATGGCCTAATAAGAAGCCATCCTCAGCAGAATAACAAGCATCAATGGTAGAGCAAGTCAACTCTATTTCGTGGTAGTTATTTATATATAAACCGCAACCTTTCCCTGAGATATTTGGTTGATATGGCTGGCCTTCTTCGTTAACCCCCCACAAAAAAGTAATACTGCCAGATGCTGTATAGTCTTGCCCGTATCGAAAGAATTTTCTATTACCAACCTGAAAGGGCTCCCATACACTCCAATCTGTTGTCTTCTCTTCTAATTTTCTGGCACCATCTTGATCTACAAACCAGATTTCGCCAGTTATCTTATTCCCACAGTAGAATACTCTGTCCATATAAGAGCTGTCATCATAATCGTAGTATTCTGCGCCACTTATTTCTTTTTGCCTTACGACTAACGCAAACATTTCACAGCCTTCATCATCGTTAAAATCATTATAATAATCAACTGCTATGTACATGTCTGAACCAATTGCACGTTTCAACTCCTCTCTATAGTCAGATGGAGATATTGTTAATCCCTTGGTTGATTTGTCATCATCCTCATTTGTATCTACTCCAGTTTGATTAACCTCAATTTTTACACCGTTATTCTCATCGCCGTTTATATTGATAGTTCCATCGATATTTACATCGATGTTTGCACCGTTGCTTTTGTCATCGTTTGTGTCGTTATTTTTGTCACTTTTATCCTCAGTAATTGAATCTTCAATCGGGGACGTTGGCGGGACAATAAGGCGGAAAAGATCAGGCAGATTTTTCCCTGTGATAAACACAAAAAGTCCTACTATGCTGGCTGCCATGGCTATTTTGCCACCTATGCCCATTTCTGAAAATTTTTTAGACACCCTCTGCGTAGTTTGACCAAAAGTATTGTAAATACGTGTCCTCAAGTCCGAAAGTTTCATGGTCACACCTCACTATCTGTATCATTCTGTTAGGTGGATACACTAAACCAACAGCATTCCAAAAATCCTCGGTTGAAAATACCGGGACGCCGAGAGCAGTGGCCCTACGTATTATTGAACGAGCTCTTGGCAATCATTGAGCTGCTGCTCGATGCTGGCCTCCTTTTGGTTGTGAGAGCTGTACCGGGCGTAGATAACGGCAGTACTGGACTAGCTGCCTTGCCGGTCTGTCAGTTTCTTGCGCGGAGACATTCGGCACACCCTAATTATCATCCAAATAATTTTTCAAATGAAGTTTCAGGAAAAATCGCAATGAGATCAATAAGTGCTGGGTGATATAACCCCTTGCGAAGCAGGCCAGACTCTCCTGGAATAATCTTTAATTTGCCATCCTCATAACGCAGAGTGACATTGTAGTTACTATAATCATCATCAGAAATGTTTTCCCTACATTGATAATTGATATTGATAACTCCGTTTTCACGGTAATATACCTCTTTCATCTGGATATCACCAGCAGATTCTTTGAGTTCGGTATAAACCTGTTCTAATAGCCTTTTTGAGCCGTTAATAGAGTACAAGGAATCAATGGAAATCAATGTTCCGCCATATTCTTTGAAACTCTTTCCATCCCAATAGAAATAGTAAGGATTATATGTCGGGCCTATGAGTCCCCCTGTTTCTGCAACATAGTAAGAGTCATAGTTTGAATAAAACAATTCAATTTCATTGTGATTATTTAATAAAATGTCACTGCCATATCCAGAAAAATCCGATTGATATGGTTCGCCAGATGGTGTCACCCCCCATAAATACACAATATTTTTCGAAAATCCTTCCTTTATACAAGGCAAAAATTTATCTTCACCAAACATCAAGATATCGAATGTAGCCCAATATTCCAATGATGTATCGTGGCTATCAGTAAGCGATATATTACGAGCGCCGTCTTGATTTACAAACCAAACCTGACCAAGTATGAATGATACGTTTTCTTCTCTATGAGCATAGGTTGCTGTTTCCAAAACATAATTATCCTCTGTAGAAACCAACGCAAACAGTTCATAATTACCGTCATGATTAAAATCGGCATAATAATCAGCCACCATGTACATATCTGAACCAATCGCACGATACAATCCCTCTCTATATGCAGATCGAGACATTGTCAATTTTTCAGATGTCTTGGTATCAGGCCCATTTGTGTCTGCTCCAGCTGGATTAACCACGATATTTACGCCGTTATCCCCGTCACCGTCTATATCAATAGTTCCATCGATATTTACATCAATGTTTATACCGTTGCTTTCGTCATCGTTCGTATCACTGTTTTTCTCATCGTCCATATCGCTGTTTTTGTCGCTTTCATCCTCTATAGTTGAATCTTCGAGCGTGGTTGCTGGAGCGGTAGGGCGGAAAAAATCTGGCAAGTTTTTTCCTGTCACAAATACAAAAATTGTTATTAAAGAACCCATGAATCCTATTGCTGCTATTTTGTCCAATTTGCTCATTTTTGAAATGTTTTTGGGCACCCGCTGCTTAATGTGATTAAAAGTATTGCAAATACGTGCCTTCAAGTTCGCAAGCTTCATGACCACCCCTCTTTTCTACTCTACATCATTCTATAGACGGATATACCCCCAACAGCATTTCAAAAAACTTCTATTGAAAATACTGGGACACCGAGGTGGCCCTATCAATTTTCTTTTGCTTGGCTCATCCAATATACGGCTACGCAATCAGTAATGGAGACTCCGACCACCACAAAACTGCTTACAATACCAAAGCGTAGACCATATAAATACCGTCCACTTGAAAACCTTCTTCAAGGACTTCAAAAGTGAAACACCAGACTTCCGTCCATTTTCGGAGGATACGCTGTACCTTTTTCAGCTTCAGTGCAAAGGCGCAGTAATTGACAGGCTTAAGCATATCCATTTTGATTCTATCGTAGCATATTATTTCTCCAATTTCAATTATAAAGACAAATTCCATTTTTCTTTCTTTTTGTTTGATAAGGCAAGAAAAGGCCCTAGATGAACTTTGAAGTCCACCCAAAGCCTTTTTATCCAGGTATCCAATTTTTCATTGTTCTTTTGTATGGCTCATTCTTCTGCTTTTCCATCTGCCAAACATAGCCGTCCAATACAGCCTCTTTTTAAGAGTTTTCGGCTAAATATCCGGCATTACTTAATACAATGTTCTTTAATTCAAAAGGATTATAGTGAGGCAATTGGGATAATCTAATTGATTCCTCTATAGCATAGAGCATGAAATTTAAATCAACCATCTCATCAGTTACATTGCGAATTGCCGCCTTAATATAAGGCTTATCCAGAACACTTATATATGACAGCATTCCATATTTTTTGATATTTAACTTATCCAGAAAATCCGGAATAATTGAGTTTCTGATAATAGCCATCTGTGCTGCTTTGTCGAAGTATGGCTGACTAATCTTAAGCAGTTCCTCAAAACTGTCAACACGAAGATAAGATTTATAAAGTGCTTCCCAGCATGCGCAAATGTTTGTTAAATAGCATAAAAAGACTTGGTTTATATGAAATGCGTCATGTATCTTTTGAATTTCCTCTATGAATGTCTTGTCTGCATCGTTAGCTAGTAGGCGATGCAATGATATAGTTTCAATGAGGGCTCTATAGTCACAAGAAGCTTCTTCTAGCAACTTATTTGGTCCAGAATGCAACAAAGTCTGAAAACCTTCCGTTAGCAAATCAGCAATAATGTCATCTTCATCGTCAGCAAGCCAGTCTTCCTCACAATAAAATTTTGCTAATCTGCTTAGACGCTCGCAATCTTCAATTTTTTTGCTTGGATTGAGTTTATAATAGAAATGGAAGAACTCATGGTAAAAAACCAAAAATCTGGAGTAATAATTACTACTTTCATAGGTGCTTCCCGGCAAATGGAGCGTTTCCAAATTAATCATGCGCTCTTTTTCTGATGTGCTAAATCTCCGTTCCCTGTTGACCTGTATGCAGTATGCAAGTCCAGGAAAAGGCAGCAGCTTTAGAGATAAGAAATCGTAAAATAGTGCCAATACTCGGTCAGAAAATCTTTCCACATATGCCCTATCCATAAGAAGATAGGTAAGTTCTAAAAGAAATCGTTCAAAAAACTCCCAATATTGTACATCCCAATGTAATATGTGCTTACCTTGAACAGTCACGAATTCAGGGAAAACCGTAGTCGATTTAATTTGCTGAATTGTAAAAGAACAGTCGGCAATTTCACGTGTTGCAGCTAAAAACAGAGATACAAGAAATGGTGGGTCTTTGGGGTAAGGAAGTTGACATATCTGTTTTGAGTAAAACATTATTCTTTATTGGAATTATCTCTTTGTGCCAGTACTTCTTTGAGAATATTCATTGCCTTGTCATATCCTAAAGCGGAGATTTCTACCCCATCGTATTTGATAGTAACACGGTTATCATCGAAATACTTTTGTAGAATTTGGGATATGACTGGCATCATGACCGAAACTAATGGGACGAGAATTTGGAGAAAATCATTGCCATCAAGAGAATCGACAGAAGCAACTTTGCTATCTGGAAAAGTAGATAAAATATCCTCTTTAACGTCAACAGCATCTGGCAGAATTTCAAATACTAACATAAATTCCACTCCTTTTTTATGGTTAGTTTATTTTACCATTACATATCACCAAATGCAAGTCCATCGTTAAGATTTTTTCATGTTGGTGAAACTGGAGATAAGTGCTGTGAGCAAAAAAATCAGCATGAATCCTCTGGTATTTTGGAGCAAGTTCTTGTTTATTAATTTCTTCTCTTTCTCGGAGTCTCTACGGCTTCATGCGCGTCGTGGAATAGTCTCTGACGAATATCTTTATTCCCGATATACTATTGCTGAAACAAGGGGAGAGGTGTCCATGGAAAATGGGTAGTCAACCTGTCAGCGGTTCTCCAGTTGGGGGATTGATTTTCTCGAAAGCACCAGCCCATAGGTTTTATCGCCAGAGAATCAGTTATTTAAGCTCATAAGGGCCAAGTACTTTTCCGTTCACTCCCTTCCCCCATGTGACAGCCTGCTCAATACTGCGAATCAGTAAAAACGCTTTAAATAGAGAGGAGAGAGTTATGAAGCAGTGGACATTTCATTCTTTATGCGACCAACTCGAAAGCAGTCACGACCTGAGCGACAACGCAGAAGGTCTGAACACCCTGATCGGTGCCATCTCATCCCTGATTGGTGAACCGACCACAGAGGGCCTTGCTGGATTCATTGGTACTCTGGCCGAGAAAGATAAACTCATAAGCCTCTGTGCTAGCATACTGCAAGCGATCCTCTCCCGAAAATCAGAAGACTACAGCGGGCGCGTTGACCAGATGCGGGAGGCGTACGGCATTCTCTGCTTCACCGCATTTTTTGACGAGCTGGACAGTTTAAAGTATTCATTTGACTATCCGTCGGACGACTTGCCGGAACTTTTGCGGGTATGCTTGCAAATGGGCTGCTTCCAGGAGGTAAAATATTTCTTTGCCAATCTATGCCCAGGTGGGTTCATAAAAGTGGTACTGCAGTCCGTACAAGATTGGAAGGCTCCAGGACATAGGAACGCAGATATATGGATATCACGATTCTTGCTTGCATATAAGGAAATGTTTGAATTTAATATGGAAGATGCTGTCTATCTGCTATATCTGATTTTTAAACGCGGTCCTACCCCAAAGGAGTTCAAGGTAGCATATATATATTCGTTGCTGTATTATCAGTCTGTTTTAGAAAAGTCAGTGAAAGGGGCTGCTAGACTATTGACTATGTTTGAAGAAATGTATCAATAGACCGGTCTGAAAGACTCTACCCAATTTGAATGAGTTCGTAAGACCTGACAGATTGGGTAGAGCTGTTTCAAGCTATCGAGAAATGAAAAAAGGCCCTGGGTGAACTTCAATCTTGAAGTCCGCCCGGGGCCTTTCTATCCAGGTATCCGATTTCTCATTTTTCTTTTGGGTAGAACAAGACCACAAAGCCGTGGCTTTGTGGTCTGTCTTGGTGGAGATAAGCGGGATCGAACCGCTGACCTCTTGAATGCCATTCAAGCGCTCTCCCAGCTGAGCTATACCCCCATGGTCCTGAAACCCTTGATTTTACTGGATTTCTGTGTTATTCGGTTTTCGTGCTGTGCGGGTCGTTTTACTGGTCACTTGCGCTCCCAGCTGAGCTATACCCCCACATCAATTCACTTTTCATTCAGTGCGCTGTCCGGCGGACAAGACGTATATTAACAGATTCTCCTCGGTTTGTCAACACCCAATTTCGATTTTTTTCTGAAATTTTCCGGAGCCCCCTCCTTATCTTCCTCCATCCGGTACATCCTGAAGCGGGAAATTCGACAAAACTGGGAAATTCTCCCAATTTTGTTGAACGAAATATCCGGTTTTTCCGACTCAATTTCCAAGTTTCGACTTGAGTTTTCTGTCTCTTTATGGTAATTTGTAAACAAGGCGCAACGAAGCTTCAAGATTTCGTCTAATCAGACGGATGGCCCCCTATTCATGTCGACATGTAATTTTTGGAAAGGATCTACGCGTATGGACAATAAAATCAATATCATGTTGGCGGACGCCGACGAGGAGACCCGGGATATGCTGCGGGCCTCCCTGGAGGATACGGGACGTTTTGCCGTGGTGGCGTCCACCGGCGACGGCAATGAGGCCCTGACCCTGGCTAGGGAGGTCAAACCGGATATTCTGGTGCTCGATATGATCCTGCCCGGTCTGGACGGATTGTCTATCCTGAGCAGGCTGGAGGGGGAAGTCACAGTGGTGATGACCTCTGCCTTTGTCAAGCAGGATATCATTGCGCAGGCCGGGGATCTGGGCGCTTCCCTGTTCGTCAGCAAGCCCTACACAGATGTCGCTCTGGCGGAGAATCTGCTCCGCATAGCGGAGAAGGCGGACACCCGGGTACACACACCCGGGCTGGAGGAGTTGGTGACCTCTATCATCCACGAGGTGGGCGTACCCGCCCATATCAAGGGCTACCAGTATGTCCGGGAGGCCATTATGATCACCGTGGAGAACATGGACGTCATCAACTCCGTTACCAAAATCCTCTACCCCGAGGTGGCAAAACGCTATCACACCACCCCAAGCCGGGTGGAGCGGGCCATCCGCCACGCCATCGAGGTGGCCTGGGACCGGGGCGACCTGGAGACCCTGCAAAAATTCTTTGGCTATACCGTCAGCAACGCCAAGGGCAAGCCCACCAACTCCGAATTCATCGCCATGATCAGCGACCGTATCCGGCTGAAGCTGAAGACGGCCACTGCGTGATATGCCGCCCGCCGCGCCGGACGAATTTTTCAACGATATTATTCCCGGATAGGAAGTGCAGTATCGTTACCGGGCAGAAATCTTGGAGTTGCAACAGGCTAAGAAGCGATATTAAAGTTCTTTTTGATACTTTTTCTTTCAAGAAAAAGTATGAGAGAGAAAACGGCCACTCTCCTCCGTCGGGCGCGGCGGCGGGGGAGTGGCCGCTTTGTTTGGGGCTTGCCAGAAGTTCGGAAATCTGCTATACTGATTCCAGCAACTTCACGTGGAAAGGAGAACGACGACATGACCTATACATATAGGACCAGCGGCACCTGCTCCTCTCAGATCGATCTGGAGCTGGAGGACGGCATCATCCGCTCCGTGGCCTTTACCGGCGGATGCAACGGCAACCTGAAGGGAATCTGCAGTCTGGTCAAGGACATGCCCGCCCAAGAGGCCATCGGCAAGCTCCAGGGCATCCAGTGCGGTTTTAAGCCCACAAGCTGCCCCGATCAGCTCTCCAAGGCGCTGAGCGCCGCCCTGGAAGCGGAGGGCAAGTAAAACCAAAGAGGGGGGAGGGGAATACGCCCTCCCTCTTTTTTGTATCATTTCTGAAATTTTCCCATTTCGGTTGTACTTTCCAAATGGGTATGCTATAATATGTATTTAACGTGGCTTATTGCGCACACGCGATTGAGATAACAGAACACAAAGGAGAAGACCAACCATGGACGAGAAAAAAGTCATGCTTTCCGGCATCCAGCCCAGCGGGGAACTGCATATCGGCAACTATCTGGGGCCCCTGCGCCACTGGCCGGAGATGATAGAGAATTTTGACTGCTACTTCTTTATGGCGGATATGCACACCATTACCGTGCGTCAGGACCCTGCCCAGCTGCGCCGCCGGGTGCTGACCCAGGTAGCCCAGTATATCGCCTGCGGCCTGGACCCGGAGAAATGCACCATCTTCATCCAGTCCCATGTCCCCGCCCACGCCCAGCTGGGCTGGGTGCTGGACTGCTACACCATGTTCGGTGAGCTCAGCCGCATGACCCAGTTTAAGGACAAGGCCGCCAAGCACAAGGACAACATCAACGCGGGCCTCTTCACCTACCCCGCTCTGATGGCGGCGGACATCCTGCTCTACCAGCCGGACTATGTGCCTGTGGGCGACGACCAGCGGCAGCATGTGGAGATCTGCCGGGACATCGCCGAGCGGTTCAACGGCATCTACGGCGACGTGTTCAAGATCCCGGAGTCCTATATCGCCAAGGTGGGCGCACGGGTCATGAGTCTGAACGATCCCACCTCCAAGATGAGCAAGTCGAATCTGGAGGGCTGTGTCACCCTGTCGGACAAGCCTGAGGACATCATGCGCAAGTTCAAGCGCGCCGTTACCGACAGCGATACCGAGCGCTGCGTCCGCTACGCGCCGCAGGAGAAGCCCGGCGTGTCTAACATGATGCAGATCTACGCCGCCGCCACCGGTAAGAGCTATGAGGAGATCGAGCGCGAGTTTGACGGCATGGGCTACGGTAAGTTTAAGCCCGCCGTGGGCGAAGCAGTGGTGGAGACGCTGCGCCCCATTCAGGAGGAAACGGCCCGCCTGCTGGCGGACAAGGCCTATCTGGAAGGCGTCTACCGCGCGGGAGCGGAGAAGGCATCCTATGTGGCAAACAAGACCCTGCGCAAGGTCTACAAGAAGCTCGGCTTTGTAGCCAGATAAGCGGAGGCGGATGGACAAATGAACGGATTTTTTGACCGGCAGAGCGCCCTGCCCGTTATCCTGTCTCTGGCTGTGTCCCTGGTGGTCAGCTTCTGCCTGACCCCTGCGGTAAAGTGGCTGGCTGTGAAAATCGGCGCGGTGGACGTGCCCAAGGACAAGCGGCGGATGCACGACCATCCCATTCCCCGGCTGGGCGGACTGGCTATCTTTATTGGTTTCGTGGTGGCGGTGCTGGCGTTCGCCGACGTGGACCGGCAGCTGCGGGGCATCCTGCTGGGCGGCTGCATCATTGTGGCCGTAGGTATCGTGGATGACTCCCACCCGCTGGGAGCGGGCATCAAGTTTATTTTGCAGATCGTGGCGGCCCTGATTGCCGTGTGGCACGGGGTGCTCATTGAGATGATTGCCAACCCGCTGCCCTTTGGTGCGCAGTACTGGGATTTCGGCATCATGGCGGTGCCCATTACCGTGATCTGGATCGTGGCGGTGACCAACTCCGTTAACCTCATCGACGGCTTGGACGGTCTGGCGGACGGCGTGAGTACCATCGCGGCGCTGACCATGCTGATCATCGCGTTGTTGATGGGTGATATGGAAATGGCGGTGCTCTGTGCGGCCCTGGTGGGCGGGTGCATCGGGTTCATCCCCTACAACCGCAACCCTGCAAAGATTTTCATGGGCGACACCGGGGCTACATTCCTGGGATTTGTGCTGGCCACCGTGTCGGTGACGGGACTGTTCAAGCTGTACGCGGTGATCTCCTTCGTGGTGCCCTTCATTATTCTGGGCTTCCCCATTTTTGACACCGTTTCCGCCTTTACCCGCCGCATCCTCAAGGGCCAGAACCCCATGAAGGCCGACCGCAGCCACACCCACCACAAGCTCATTGACATGGGCATGAATCAGAAGCAGGCGGTGGCTACCCTGTACATGGTGGCCGGTGTGCTGGGCCTGTGCGCGGTGATGATCGTCACCAGCGGATATGTGAAAGTGATCCTGTCCATAGCGGCGCTGGTGGGCACAGCCTACACCGTGGCCCGCATTATCCGTTATCCCCATGAACATCCCAAGCAGGAGACCCCGGTTGAGGAACAGCCGGATAAAAAGGAGGACTGACCGTGGAAAAGCTGCGTGTCATGAGCGTATTCGGCACCCGTCCGGAGGCCATTAAGATGGCCCCCCTGGTCAAGGAGCTGGCCTCGCGGGAGGAGATCGAATCCATCTGCTGCGTTACTGCACAGCACCGGGAGATGCTGGACAGCGTACTGGAAGTGTTTGATCTTAAACCAGACTGGGATCTGGACATCATGACCCCCCGCCAGACCCTCAGCACCATCACCAGCAAGTGTCTCACCGGCATGGACGAGGCCATCGACGCGCTGAAGCCTGACATGATCCTGGTTCACGGCGATACCTCCACCACCTTTGCCGGGGCGCTGTCGGCATTTTACCACCAGGTGAAGGTGGGCCACGTGGAGGCGGGGCTCAGGACCTACGACAAATACTCCCCCTACCCGGAGGAGATGAACCGCAAGCTGGTTACCGCCATTGCGGACCTCTATTTCTGTCCCACGGAGAACAACCGGGAGAACCTTCTCAAGGAGGCCGTCACCGAGGGCGTGTTCGTCACCGGCAACACAGTGATCGACGCGCTGAAAACCACCGTGCGGGAGGACTATACCTTCGCCACGGACGAGCTCAACCGCCTGCCCTATGACAGCAGGAAGATCATCCTGGTCACTTGCCACCGCCGGGAGAACTATGGCCAGCCCATGGAGAACATCATGTCCGCCCTGGCCCACATCGCCCGGACCCACGAGGACGTGGAGCTGGTGTACCCGGTGCATCTGAGCCCCGTNGTCCAGGAGTGCGCNAAAAAGCANCTGNCGGGGATCGAAAACGTCCATCTCATCGCNCCNCTGGCGGCGGACGANATGCACAATCTNATGGCCCGGTGCTACCTGGTGCTGACGGACTCCGGCGGNCTCCAGGAGGAGGCNCCCGCCCTGGGCAAGCCGGTGCTGGTGATGCGCCGGGAGACCGAGCGGCCNGAGGCCGTCCAGGCCGGTACGGTAAAGCTGGCGGGNGTGAAGTACGAGGACATCGTGCGTATGGCCGGGGAACTCATTGACGATCCCGCCGCCTACGCCGCNATGGCCCNCGCGGTGAANCCCTACGGCGACGGAAACGCCTGCCGCCGGATNGTTGACGCNATCCTGTGGCACTTCGGTCGNGGAGAAAAACCGGAGGACTTCCGGCCCTGAACAGACCCTTGNAGNGGCGCTGNGCGTATNGTATAGAACGGGCGCACACTGTGCGCCCCTACAGAATTATGCGAGGAAAAGGAGGCAGCGGCATGGACAAAAAGCGAATGATGTACGTGACCATGGGATTTGGCGTGCTGCTGCTGGTGATCATGATCCTGCTGGTCTGGGGCGGGTGGCGGCGGTCCGGTGAGATCGTCCTGCCCGAGAGCCAGAGCGACGGCCAGGGNGCCGGAGAGGACAGCCCGGACAGCAGTCTGAACGTGATCTCCATCACGCCGGANACNGTGGGGTCCGCCATCAGCGTGCTGGCCCGGCCNGCGGCCTACAGCCGCACCCAGACCGTNGAGACCTTCTGGAGCGGCGGCAGCGGCCAGTCCGTGACCCAGATNTANGTCAGNGGNGAGCGCACCCGNTTGGACGAGNCCCTGGCCGACGGCGGCGTGCGCCACACCCTGCTGGAGGGCAGCGNAAACGGNCACGCGGCCGTGTGGTACGACGAGGAGACGGACTGGGTCCTGCTNGACGTGGAGGATGCTTCNCTGGCCGCCGATCAGACCGCCCGGACCCCCACCTATGAGACNGTCCGNAACCTGCCGGTATCGGACATCGCCCTGGCGGATTANCGGGAGGCNTACGGCGGACAGTGCATCTANGTGGAGACCCGGCCCGATGNGGACGGCTATCAGGACNGCTACTGGGTCAGCGTGGACAGCGGCCTGCTNNTGGCGGCGGAGCGCNTGTGGCAGGGGGAGCTGATCTACCGNTTCTCNGCNGGNGANCCGGAGATCTCCCCCCAGGGGGAGGATCTGTTCCTTCTCCCCGANGGCAGCACGGCGGCTTGACAAACAGNGNCGACATATGGTATATTATTNCCGAGCCTAAGGCTNGGAAATAATATNTTTGATTTGAGCCGTTTTGCTCGCCGCCGTTTACGGCGGCAACCGCAAAACATGGCATATATTACTTCCGACCTTTCAGGCCGGAAGTAATATATATAGATACTTCATGAGGGAGTAGTGGCGGGACATCCCGCGGCAAGTCAACACACTGGCCTTACGGTCTGGCTTGCCTTAATAAACGAGACTCATGTATGGCGNTTGCNGTGCATGGAGATTTCAGCCAGGCGCGGCGGCGTCTGGCTTTTCTTTTCCGNTTGGTAACCGGGAGAGAAAANGGCTGAAAAATCACGAAAGACAAAAAGGAGAAAGAAAATTATGGGAGTTGCAGAGCTTTTTCTCATCGGCGTGGGNCTGAGCATGGACGCCTTCGCGGTGGCCATATGCAAGGGGTTGGCTATGCCAAGGATGCGCTGGCGGCATGCCGCCGCGATTGGACTGTCCTTCGGCTTTTTCCAGGCGATGATGCCGGTGCTGGGCTGGCTGCTGGCCAGCCGGTTCCAGGTNTACATCACCNGCATTGACCACTGGATCGCCTTCGCGCTGCTNGCGCTCATCGGNGGTAAGATGATCTGGGACGCCTTCCACGAGGAGGACGGCGATGTAGTCGAGGAGAAATTCAGCTTCAAGGAGCTGCTGGTACTCTCCGTCGCCACCAGCATCGACGCCATGGCTGTGGGAATCACCTTCGCATTCCTCCAGGTGCAGATCATCCCGGCGGCCACGCTGATCGGCTGNACCACGTGCCTGCTCTCTCTGGCGGGNGTCNTCATCGGGCGGCGGTTCGGCAGCAAGTATAAGAANAANGCCACCCTGGCGGGCGGGATCATNCTCTGNCTCATCGGGTTGAAGATCCTGCTGGAGCATCTGGGGNTGCTGGGTTAAGGACCTGTTTCACAGTTTGCACTTCAACAGTAAATCAACAGTGGATTTTTTCTGAAAGCTGTGCTATAATTTATAANTGGCGGTCTGCCGCCGTCCCTGACGTTTCAAAAATCTTGTCTCCGGGGGACCGGAGCNATGGGGGTTACATATTGATGAAGAACCGGAAAAGAGTCCTGTCACTGCTGTTNTCGCTGCTGNTGGTGTTCGCGCTGGCCCCGGAGGGGGGAGGNCCCCTGGTCCCTGTGGCCAAGGCGGTCACCCAGGCGGAGATCGACAGCCTGAAAGGCGACTCCAAGGAGCTGGCGAATCAGAGCGCNGATCTGAAAAGCCAGCTGGCGGACCTGGCGAGCCAGCGCAACAGCGCNCTGGACCGCAAGCTCCTGCTGGACCAGCAGATNTCCCTGACAGTNCAGAAAATTTCCAATACGGAGAAGCAGATNTCAGGNTATGAGACCCTGCTGGTGCAGACGGANTACGAGCTGGAGGAAAACCGGAAGCAGGAGGAGNAGCAGTATGCCCTNTTCTGCAAGCGGGCCAGGGCCATGGAGGAGGCGGGGACCACCTCCTATTGGGCGGTCCTGTTCAAGGCGGACAGCTTTTCNGATCTTTTGAGCCGTCTCTCCGATGTGCAGGAGGTCATGAACTACGATCAGTCCATNCTGGACAGCCTGCGGCAGCTGCGGGCCCAAATCCANGTCAAGCAGGAGGAGCAGGCACAGCTGAAGGCGGAGTCCGAGGCGGCCAAGGTGGAGCTGGAGGCCCACAAGGCAGATCTGGACCAGCAGCAGGCGGAGGCNCAGGCGCTGTACGACGAGATCCAGGCCAACATGAGTGTCTATGANGCTCAGCTGGCGGANATCAACGCCGAGCGCAACCGNATCGAGGCCGANATCACCAAAAAGAGCGAGGAGATGGCGCGCCAGCTGATGATGACGGCCACCAAGGGNGGNTANATCTGGCCGGAGACCGTCAGCCGGCGGATCACCTCCCCCCAGGGCTCGCGCAACACGGGNATCAAGGGNGCGTCCACCAACCATAAGGGCGTGGANATCGGCGGCGTGGGCACCANCACCAGCGTGCTGGCCACCAAGGCGGGCGTCGTACANACCTCGGCCTATTCCAGTTCNTACGGCAACTATGTGGTCATCTACCACGGGCCGGGCAACACCACGCTGTACGCCCACATGTCCAGCCGCTCGGTCAAAGANGGGGACAANGTGTCCCAGGGCCAGGTGATCGGGATCACCGGCTCCACCGGCATCAGCAGCGGACCGCATCTGCACTACGAAATCACAGAGGGCGGCGTCCGGGTGAATCCCCTGGACTANCTGNCGGGATATGTGAAGGCGTGGTAATGTAAGAAAAATNCCGGANGCGAAAAGCCCNNTNTCATTAAGTTAAGNNGCTTCCCGGCCCGCGCCGCCCTTCTGGGCTTGTCCGCCGCCGGGAAGCTGNTAAGTTAAAAAGCCGCAAGAGGCCGCGCCNTNNNTGGCGCGGCCTCTTGCGAATCTTTTCGCNATTTTANANCCAGTCTATACCATGTACTTNTGTTTAGCTGATNNTTTCNTCNATCAGCTAAACGTAACGCTCACATTGCCCATGCCGGTAGAGCCGTTGAGCCGGCAGGAGCCNCCTGGGGCCTTGTGGNTGGCGCTCATCAGNGAGGTGACGCCGTCCACCTGGATCGNCCCCATTCCGGAGGTGAGCNTCCAGCTGCACTCCTCCGGGGCGCAGTNCAGCCTGGCGNTAACGTTCCCCATCCCCGTGTTCAGTTCCATCGTNNCTGGGGGGATCCCGCTGATTTCCGCGTCCCCCATACCGGTATTCAGCTCCACNTCCCTGGCGGCGGTGTCGATGACAGACAGGTCGCCTATACCGGTCTCCAGCTCTGCCTCATCCACGGACAGTTCGCGGAGGGTGACGTCCCCTATGCCCAGGCTGANCNNGATNTCNTCCAANGTTATGCCCTCCGGAACGGTGACCAGCACTTGGCCGGAGCAGTCCCCNTCGTCGTCATTGTGNGGCTTCGGAAAGCTGNCGACATGCAGCGTGCCGTTNGTNACCTCATACTCGATCCGGTAGGGCTCGCCCCGNACAGTNCCCTCAAACGCCGCCTCNATCTGAAACTCCGTACCCCGCCGAATGGTCACATCCCCCACAGNGACTTCCATNTCGATCTCTGTAAAAGCGTCCAGCGNCTGCANGGGNTCGCNGCCGGGATCCTGGGACTGATCGGGCNCCGGCTCTGGGGAGGNCTCCGGGNTTGGAGACGGNCCCGGGTCCGTGGCGGGCACNGGACTGTCGGTCTGGAGCGGCNCGCNGTACGTCCCGTCGGGGTCCTGCNGGCCCGTGCTGACACCGGGGCTGNCGGCAGGAGTCATCAGGGGNAGTNCGCGGCAAAGCGCTCCAAATGCCCACACACAGCGCGGCGATCAACAGNACCGCGGCTGCGGCGGCNCCAACNANCATCCCANGGCTGCGCCTTTTTTCCTGGGTCCAGCCGCCCTCCTCCGCCACNCGNCGGGCCACCGTTTCGGGTGGACCCAGCTCCTCGATGACTTCCGCCTCCCGCTCCGGCCCGGCCTCCTGAAAATATTCCTNATACCACCGCAGAGTNTCCTCCCGCTCCTGCTCCGGCATCCTGCGGGGCAGATGCCGGGACAGCTCTTTCAAATAGGCCTTCTTATCCATCTTCATCCTCCCTTAAAAGATATTCCACGTTTTCCCGAAAGCGGGTCCAGTCCTCCCGGCCCTGGGCCAGCCGGGTCCGGCCCTCCGGGGTAATCGCGTAGTAGCGGCGGTTGCGGCCCTGATAGGTGCTGTCGTATACGGCCAGGCACCCCTCCGTCTGGAGGCGGCGCAGTACCGGATACAGAGCCGACTCCGAGATCCCCAGCCGCTCCTTTACTTGCTGTGTGAGAATATAGCCATANGCATCCTTCCTGGCCACGATCGCCAGCACGCAGGCCTCCAACAGCTGCGGTCCCATGGTATATGCCATAATACGCCTCCTTTCTTGATAATATTATAAATATTATAATATTGTTTGTCAAGGGGATAAGAAAATTTTGATCTTCCGTTCAGAGCGCAAAAAAGCGGACCCGAAGGTCCGCTTTGGGTCGAAAGGCGGGCAGGCGCCGCCAGACAGCTCCGCCTCCAATATTTTTTAAGCGTGCTGCACCTTGGCCCGCTCCGGCGGCCTGTCGTCGGGACGCATCCCGTGAATGCCGCACTTGGCGTATGCCCGTTTCCGGATGCAGAAGAAGAAAATGATGTGGACTGCCGCCGTGATGGCCCAGCTGACGGGATAGGAGGAATACAGCACCTCGGGGGTGTGATAGACCTGGAAAATGGTGGCGACCCAGATCAGCCGGGTCCCGCAGGCTCCCACCATGGACACGATCATGGGGACGATGGAGTATCCCAGCCCGCGCAGTACGCCCACCATCACGTCCATCACGCCGCACAGACAGTACAGGCGGCACACATATCTCAGCCGCAGCACGGCNTGGGNNATAACGTCCTCCTCGCCGGGNGCGTAGATGGAGGCNAGGNAGTGGCCNAANTAGACCGCCAGNTTNCCCAGCACNAGGCCNAAGAGCATGGAGTAGACATGGCACAGGATCAGGGACCGGTCCACCCGGCGGCACTCGCCCGCGCCGTAGTTCTGGCTGGTGAAGGTNANGTCCGTCTGATANAAGGCGTTCATGGANACATANACAAAGCCCTCNATNTTGGCGGAGGCGGAGGACCCGGCGATGATGGCCGTGGAGCCGAAGGAGTTGATGGAGGACTGGATCACCACGTTGGACAGGGANAACACGATNCCCTGGAATCCGGCNGGGAGGCCCACCTGGAGGATCTTCCGCACCACCCGCTTGTCCAGGTGCAGGGACCTGAGATCCAGATGCAGCGGCCCCTGGTCGCGCATCAGGCACCCCAGCACCAGCAGGGCGGAGATGGCCTGGGAGATGATCGTGGCCAGNGCNACGCCCGCTACGCTCATCTGGAAGACGATGACGAACAGCAGGTTCAGCGCCACGTTGGTCACGCCGGCNATGGCCAGGAANTACAGNGGCCGCCGGGTNTCCCCCTCGGCCCGGAGGATNGCCGCGCCGAAGTTGTAGAGCATGTTCACCGGCATTCCGATGAAGTAGATCCGCAGGTAGAGGGTAGCCAGGTCGATGACGTCCGGNGCGGAGGAGGTCCAGATCAAAAGCTGACGGGCCAGNCCTACGCCGATGACCGTCAGGAACAGGCCGCTGAGCAGGGAGATGGCAATGGCGGTGTGGACGCTGGCGTGAACGTCCTCCTCCCGCCCGGCGCCCAGATCCCGNGCCACCACCACGTTGGTGCCCACNGAGAAGCCCACGAACAGGTTGACCANCAGNTTGATCAGCGCGCTGGTGGAGCCCACGGCGGCCAGCGCCTCTTTTCCCGCGCAGCGGCCCACCACCACCACGTCGGCGGCGTTGAACAGCAGCTGCAGCAGGCTGGACAGCATNAGNGGCAGGGCGAANAGAAGGATCTTTCCCGCCAGAGGGCCGTGGATCATGTCGATCTGATACCCGGCCGTTTTTGGTTTTTGCGTTTTTTGCGCCTCCATCCAGAACCTCCTCCCACATTAAAACNTGTCCCGAAGGACGGCAAGGATGTTATATCATATATTTCNGAAAAGAACAATTGTGGAATCAGAAAAAAAGNNCTCAAAATAGACGCTTTTTTCGTGGGATGTTGGTAAAAATGCAGGCATGCGCTTTTTGGACTTTTTATTTTTTCANAAANCCCCTTGACAAACTGTCTATACTGTGTATACTGTTTATATACAGATGAACAGAGGTGCATCCATGGACATCATCATCAGCAATTCCAGCGGGCAGCCGATCTATGAGCAGATCTGCCGCCAGATCAAGGGGGCCATCGCTTCGGGGAAGCTCAAACCCGGGGAGATGCTGCCCTCCATCCGCTCCCTGGCCCGGGATCTGCGCATCAGCGTGATCACCACCAAGCGGGCCTATGAGGAGCTGGAGCGGGACGGATTTATCCAGACCGTAGCGGGGAAGGGCAGCTTTGTTGCCCAGCAGGACCTGGAGCTGGCCAGGGAGAGCAATCTCCGGGAGATCGAGGGTCACCTCTCCGCCGCCCTGGAGCTGGGGCGGCAGAACGGGCTGGCCTTAGAGGAGCTATTTGACATTTTGCGTGTACTCGACGAGGAGGAGTAAGCAATGGAGACCAACGCGATTGAAATCAGGGGGTTGACCAAAAGGTACAAGGATTTTTCCCTGGATAATCTGAATCTGGACCTGCCCTATGGCTGTGTGCTGGGGCTGGTAGGCGAGAACGGAGCTGGAAAAAGCACTACCATCCGGCTCATTATGGACGCTCTGGAGCGGGATGCCGGAACGGTGTCCGTACTGGGGGTGGACAACAGGAGCAGGGAGTTTCTGGACCTGAAGGAGGATATCGGCGTAGTGCTGGACGAGACCTTTGTTCCGGAGATCATCAACGCCAAGCAGCTGGGAAAGATCCTGGCGGGGACCTANAAGAACTGGGACCAGGCGGCCTATGACGGCTGGCTCANGCGNNTNGNNCTGCCCCTGGNTAAAAAGTTCAAGGACTANTCCCGGGGCATGACCATGAAGCTGGGCATCGCGGCGGCGCTGAGCCACCACGCGAGGCTGCTGCTTCTGGACGAGGCCACCGGCGGGCTGGACCCCATGGTCCGGGAGGAGCTGCTGGAGGTGTTNGCGGACTTCGCCTCGGAGGANGGGCACGCGGTGCTGCTCTCCAGCCATATCGTCAGCGACCTGGAACGGATATGTGACTACATCGCTTTTCTGCACAAGGGAAAGCTGGTGCTGTGCGAGGAGAAGGACGTGCTGCTGGATCAGTACGGCATNNTGAAATGTACNAAGGAGCAGCTTGCCAACATCCCNCAGGAGGCCATCCACGGCAAGCGGATAGGGACCTACGGCGTGGAAGCCCTGGTGGAGCGGGAGTTCATGCCCCGCGATCTGGTGATNGACCGGGCGAACCTGGAGGATATTATCCTGTNTATGGTGAAAGGAGAANAGAAATGATCGGACTTCTGAAGAAGGATTTATTTGTAGCGGACAAATCCGGNCGGCTGCTGCTGGTGATGGCTGTGATATTCAGTNTGATACCCAGCATGGGCAACTTTGGCGCNACCTATGCCATGATGCTGGCGCTGATGATGCCNNTGACATCCATCGCNTACGATGAGAGNTGCAAATGGGATAAATACGCGGCCATGCTGCCNTATACNCCGGGGCAGATCGTGTGGAGCAAGTACCTNCTGGCATATTTTTATACCNTACTGGGCGGAAGCATCATCGTACTGGGNACATTNCTGCGGGGAATGNCCACAGGGNCGATGGACTGGGAACTGACAATGGAGCTGACCGTCATGATGGGTGTGGCNATGNTGTTTGTCATGGCACTGGGCCTGCCGGTCATCTACCGGTTTGGTTCGGAGAAGGGCCGGTTCGTGATGATNGTGATCATGGGANTTGGCGTAGGCNTNGCCCTCGGGCTTATGGGTGTCTTCGGGGAGGTTCCCGAGCTGCCAAAGCTNCCGCTGCCGGTGGNGGTTGGAATNATCGCCGCTGTGGCAGTGGGCGCNACCTATGCCTCCTTCCGCCTGAGCGTACACTTCTACAAGAAGCGGCAGAACGGGGAATACGACTGACCGCCTGCGNCGGCGANACCTTCNCGGCCAAACTTCTTGCNGCCCGGTTGATTTTGCCGCGTTGCTGTGCTATATTTGCTNTATAGCAGTCANCAAAATNCCTGACAANATTTCTTCGTTCAAAATCGCGGATCAGNNGNCCAAATCGAAAGTGGAGGGTGTGATTCCATNGGGCTGACGGAAGAAATCAAAAATCTGTTGCATGNCAATGGCGCTGATTTGGTTGGCATCGGNGATATGAGCAAAGTCGAGTGCTGCGATTTTAGCGTAGGGATCTCTGTTGCGGTTGCACTGCCNCCGGATATTATCACCGNNTTACAGAAGGCTCCAACNAAAGAGTATTATAGCTTATACCATTCTTTGAACAGGAAATTAAACGGCATCGTCATGGCCGGAGAGGCATTTTTGAAGAATAAGGGATTTGAAGCTTATGCGCAGACCACAGAACGGGTGGAGGTNGGCCCGNATAAAATTTCCAGACTCCCCCATAAAACTGTGGCAACACGAGCGGGACTGGGNTGGATNGGAAAAANNTGCTTATTGGTNACCCCNCANTATGGTTCNGCCNTCCGTATTTCTTCTTTGCTTACCAACGCGCCGCTGGAATGTAATGAGCCCGTCGATCGATCCCNTTGCGGGGCGTGTACNCTGTGTGTAAATGATTGNCCGGCGCAGGCGTTAAGCGGCACGCTATGGACTGTTGGCACACAAAGAGAAAAAATTATGGATATNGGAAAATGCCGTGAAAAACAGATCGAGATCATGTACCAGAATACAGGNATNAAAACAGATNTGTGCGGAAAATGCTTTGCNGTTTGCNCATATACTCGAAAATATCTGAAAAATGCCGCCCTATAGCTTCNATTTTATCAAAGCGGTAAACTGAGCGGAAAAATGAGATTTCTGGAGGTGAAGCGGCAATGGATAGAAAATGTGAGCTNTTNNCNCTTGCCGAAAANCTTTCTCAGATCATGNNTATGGGNAGNATNGCGGATGTACACGAAAAAGCCCTGTCCGNACATGAGCAGGGNTTNTCGGGTGCGGAACTGTTTCGNATGGAATTGATATACAAAGACGGCAAAACGGGCAGTTTTATCTGCAAGAAAGCNGATCTCAAAGAGAGAATGGTTATGCAGACTCTGACCATGCAGGGNCATTCCTGTACCCCGGCTGCATATTCGGCGGATCGCACATCGGAGGAGCCCGCGTGGATGATCCANCAGGACCTTGGTCAAAAGGTCGATGCGCCCNATNATGATCCCCANTGGATGGNNAGGGTTGCGGATGCNCTGGCGGAAATACANGGCAGCAACATGAACCGCGGCGAAGCNATGCCCTGGCTGCCCCACGCAGANGCTGCTTATTGGGAGAAAATCGTCACGCAGATCTCGGTGGATCATTTTGAAAAGGCGGTTAGCGAGGACAGCCAATTTGCGCGGCAGTTTGAATCGCTTCTGCCAGAGTTGCGGGAGGCGGGCAAAAAGTTCGTCCGCGATATGACGGCGCTGTATCAAGAAACAGAGTGGCTGACGCTGACGCACGGTGATTTGCAGAACATCGACGGCGATCATGTTTATAATGTCAATGGAAAACCGTACATTATTGATTTCGGTTTTGCAAGATATGCACCGTTTTATATTGACCTTGTGGACTATTTTTCCTTGAGTAATGTCGCGCTGTATCATCAGTCGCTGACATCCAGAGGATTTGAGCTCCATTGGAATGATTTTGAAGAACAGTTCCGGTCCGTTTACCGATATCCCGGTTTCATTTATATGTTCCCGAGTATCATGCAGTGGAAAAGCGGCTCAGAGGAGCGGCTGATAAATATGATAAACAGGATTCTCAAGGATTGATTTCGTTTTTATAGCAATCTTCAGAATAGGCGGCNGGCCACGGGCAGNACAGCCCCGGCCCGCCGCCTTTTCCTTGATTTCCCTTTTCGCATCTGGTATACTGNTCNTATGAGAGGGAGGANCGGGCGGCCTACGGAAGCCGGTGCTTTGGGGTCCCGCTCCCAGTCCAATTGACTTTTTGAGGAGGACGATCACAATGCGTCAGATTTTCAACCGCGCCAGCGTCCGTTCTTTTGATGAACGGAAAGTGGAACCTGAAAAAATTGAGCTGTTGATGAAAGCCGCCATGGCCGCGCCATCCGCCTGCAATCAGCAGCCGTGGGAATTTGTTGTAGTCACCGACCCGGAAACGCTGGGGAGGCTCTCGGAGTGCAGCCCCTATGCCGGATGTCTCCGGAAGGCCCCGCTTGGGATTGCCGTTTGCATGAGAACAGAGGGCCTGCGCGCGCCTGACTATGCACAGATCGACGCCAGCGCGGCCACGGAGAATATCCTCCTGGAAGCCGTCCATCTGGGACTGGGCGCGGTATGGCTCGGCATCGCCCCCGGGCCGGAGAGGATGGAGGCAGTCCGGCAGGTAATTGGCGCGCCGGAGACCATCCAGCCCTTCTGCCTTGTGGCCTGCGGCTACCCCGACAAGCCGGTTACCCCTGCGGATCGTTATGACCCGGCCCGCGTCCATGATGGGAAGTGGTAAGCGGCATGAAGATTTGCGTATTGAACGGCTCGCCCAGGGGCGCGTACAGCACCACCCTGCATACGGTCCTGTATCTTCAGAAGCGGTATCCCTGCCACAGCTTTGAGATCATCCAGGTTGGCACGAAAATCCGCACGCTGGAAAAGGACATGACCGAAGCGCTTAACGCTATGCAGCGTGCAGATCTGATTATTTTCATCTACCCGGTATATACTTTCATTGCCCCCAGCCAGCTCCACCGGTTCATCGCCGCGTTGAAAGCCAGCGGCGCGGACCTTGCCGGGAAATTTGTGACGCAGATCACCACCTCCAAGCATTTTTACGATGTGACCGCTCACCGGTATATTGAGGACAACTGCCACGACCTGGGGATGAAGGTGATTCACGGCTTGTCCGCCGACATGGAGGATTTGACCACTGAGCAGGGGCAAAAGGATGCGGAGGCATTTTTTGAATATGCGCTCTGGTGCGTTTCCCATGATGTCTGTGAACCTGCGCCCAGTTATTCCCCAGCGCCGGTAACGGACTATACGCCCTCTTTGCCGTCTGCGGAAAAGCAGATGAATCCTGTTGATACGGTTATTGTTGCCGACCTCCAGCCGGGCGATGAAAATCTGCGGAACATGATCGCTGACTTCGAGGCGGTCTATCCGTACAGCACCCGGCTGGTCAACATTGCGGAGTATCCTTTCCAGGGCGGATGCCTGGGGTGCTTCCACTGCGCCGGGGAGGGCAAGTGCATCTATAAGGACGGGTTTGATACTTTCCTCCGGAAAAAGATTCAAACCGCCGACGCCGTGGTCTATGCCTTCACCATCCGAGACCACTCCATGGGGCCTGTCTTCAAGACCTTTGATGACCGGCAGTTCTGCAACGGCCACCGTACCGTCACCGAGGGAATGCCTTTTGGATATATTATCAACGGAGACCTGGACAGCGAACCCAATCTGCGTACGGTCATAGAGGCCCGCAGTGAGGTTGGACACAACTTTCTGGCGGGGACGGGCACCAGTAGTTCAACGATTTCCGCCATGTCCCAGCGCCTCGTTTACGCCATCGGGCACAAATATGTGCAGCCCAGGAATTTCTATGGCGTGGGCGGCATGAAGATCTTCCGCGACCTCATCTGGATGATGCGGGGGCTGATGAAAGCGGATCATGATTTCTACAAGGCCCACGGCGTCTATGATTTCCCACAGAAGCAGCGGGGTAAGATGCTCATGATGTGCGCCCTCGGCGCGATGGTCCGCAATCCGAAGATCAGTGCGAAGATGGGGAACAAGATGAACGAGGGAATGGCTGCCCCCTACAAAAAGGTTGTCTCCGCCGCGAAGCCAAAAGCAGGGTTTGAGAAATAGTTCAGGTTTATTTGCTATATCAATTCTCTCTTTTCAGATTGTGGACCCGTTGAAAGTCCGATTATAATTGCATTAACGTATCAATATTTAATGAATGGTGAAAAAATGATAGATGGACATATTCATATTGAACGTGGAGCGTATACGCTTGATTGGATAAATCAATTTGTAGATAAAGCAGTTGAAATGGAGATTGATGAAATACGCCTGCTTGAGCATAGTTTCAGATTTGAAGAGTTTGAACCAATGTATGATTCTGTGTGCGCATATAGTGAATATGTAGATGCGTGGTTTCATAGAAATGCAGGTGCGCATAAGCTCGCGGACTATTTGGAACTTATCGAACGAGTCAGAAACGAGCAGTTTTCGGTAGAAATCAAGTTTGGCCTTGAAATATGCTATTTCAAAGAGTATGAAGGATTTATTTCTGAACTTACAAAGGGAAAAGGCTTTGATTTCTTGTTGGGAAGCATTCATTTTGTTGATGATTTTGCTTTTGATCATAAAGCCGAGCATTGGGTGGGGGTCGATGTTGATAAAATATATCGCAGATATTTTGAGGATTCGATTTCATTAGCAAAAAGCAGAATATTTGACGGTATCGGCCATCCGGATACAATAAAATTATTCGGTCATAAGCCATCATATTCACTATCAGATTACTATGAGAGCTTAGCTAAGGAACTCTCAAAAAGTAATATGTATGCAGATCAAAATAGCGGAGCCGCTAGAAGATGTCCTGAAACGGCTNCACTGGGTATGAATGAAGAACTGCTTAGAATATTGAAAAAGAATNATGTGAAAATCATTACCTCGTCTGATGCACATTGCCCTGANGATGTTGGATACAAAATTAAGGAACTNAATNGTCTNATAATGAGTTCCTAGAAATAGAAANTGACNAGCGNCATCAGAGNATTATGCAAANGANCTTGGAAAATCNNGGNAGCACTTTTCCGAAAAGGAAGTATCAATTTTNAGNAGGAGTACCGCACTATGAAACAGGAAATNGAAGTATTTGATTACGCGAANGAAATNGTCTCCGCCATTCCCAAGGGTGTTCTGCTGACCACCAGGAATGGGGATAAGGTGAANACGATGACCATCGGCTGGGGGACTCTGGGNGTGGAGTGGGGACTGCCCATTTTTGTGACTTTTGTCCGNGAGGGGCGGTTTACCAGAGAGCAGCTNGATGCCAGCAGGGAGTTCACGATCAACGTNCCCTATGGAGAGTTTGACAAGAAGATCCTCGGCTANTGCGGCACGAAGACGGGNCGGGATACCGACAANATCAGCGACATGAACCTTACGCTGGTGGAATCCGAGNTTGTGAANGCTCCCGGCATTCGGGANCTGCCGCTGACACTGGAATGCAAAGTGTTGTANCAGCAGTTACAGGATAGGGATGCGATACCCGCGTCCATCCGGGAGAAAATGTATCCCGAGAANCTGGACAGCTCCAATCCCGGAGCCAACAGGGATTACCACATTGCCTACTATGGGCAGATCGTAAAGGCTTANATTATCCAGTANAGNTGCTGCGNTATACTGTGCAAGAGAAGGTCTGAATCAATCAACGGGTACNTCTTGGCNGNNAATTTCCTGTCNGGATGTGCGCGGGGATTGGNTCAGGCTTTCTCTATAAATACGGCTTCTGAGACTGCAAACAAAATTTGATTTGCCCGCAGGGNGCAAATTTCCCGCNGGANCACTTGCCCCTATCCGGCGGATGTGTTACAATAGCCGGTACNCAAGTGAAATTTGATCCCTCTTACCCGCGCNCANGGGCGGGTTGAAAGGAGAAAAATATGTCTGAACCAATGAGAGCCTTTGGCTATATCTGTCCCTCCTGCGGCAAGAGCGTCTACGGGGAGCGGACCCATTTTGCGCTCTGCGCCTCGGCTATCGGCCTGGTCTGCGACTGCGGCCAGAGTGAGCTGACNGCGGAGCCCGTGGGGGANCACTACCGGGTGACNGCGCCCTGCGGCGTGTGCGGCGGGGAGCACCGGGCGGAGGTNCCCGCNGAGCAGGTGCTGCGGGGAGGCGGCGTTGGCCTCGCCTGCCCGGAGACGCGGCAGCTGTGCTGCTATATCGGNGANGTGTACCAGGTCCGGCGNGCCCTNCGGGAGCTGGAGATCGCGGTNCAGAAAAAGAAGGATTCCGAGGACGGCGTTTTNGTGGACGACNTTGTNATGTANGANGTGCTCTCCGAGCTGAAGGACATCGCCGCCAGGGACGGGATCTCCTGCGCCTGCGGGGCCAGGGGCTGTACGGTGGAGGTCCACGGCTCGGCAGTGGANCTGGTGTGTCCNTCCTGCGGAGGCCGNCTGCGCCTGCCCGCCGCCACGGACGAGGACCTGGACCGCCTGTGCTGTCAGTATACGCTGACNATNCCTGGGAGAAAATANTATGTTGACGGCTTGNTTTCTGCTCTTTTTNGCCCTGGTGGCGCTGTGTCTGGCNACGGGCTGGTCCGTNGCGTGGGCCCTGCTGGGNGGACTGCTGCTGTTCTGGGTNCTGGGCCGGAAGGAGGGNTTTACCCGCCGCCAGCTCTGGGANATGGCCTGGGCNAAGTGNAANAAATCCCTGATTGTGGTGCGGATCATCGTTTTGATNGGCGTCATTACCGGCGTNTGGCGGTGCGGCGGGACCATCGCCAGNTGTATCGTCTGGGGCGTGGGGCTGGTNACGCCGAAGCTGTTTTTGCTGCTGGCATTNCTGCTGTGCGNGGCNTTCAGCTATGTGCTGGGCACCTCCTANGGNGTGAGCAGCACCCTGGGCGTGATCCTGATGGCGCTGGCCCGGTCAGGCGGNGTGGNCCCCACCGTCGCCGCCGGGGTGATCCTCTCCGGCGTGTACTTNGGGGACCGCTGCTCTCCCGCCTCCTCGGCGGCCAGTCTGGTGGCCGCCGTGACGGATACGGANCTGTACCGCAACGTCCGNCAGATGCTCNNNACCGCCGCCCTGCCCACNGTGCTGACGGCGGGGATCTATGTAGTCCTCTCCATCCGCCACCCNTTGGAGGCNGTGGACGGAACGGTNCTGGGNGCGCTGGANGGGCGGTTTACGCTGTCCTGGTGGACGCTGCTCCCGGCGGTTATTATGTTCCTTCTGCCTCTGTTCAAGGTCCCTATTCAATGGACCATCACCGCCAGCGCGGCGGCAGCGGCCATCCTGGCCGTGGCGCTCCAGGGCTTCTCCGTAAAGGAAGTGCTTCTGGCGGCGTGGAGCGGCTACCATCCGGCGGACGAGGCCCTGTCCGCCGTCCTCAGCGGCGGCGGGATCACCAGCATGGCGGTCAGCTATGTGATCGTGGCCCTGACGGGCCTGTATTCCGGTATCCTGGAAGGCACCGGGGCTCTGCGGCCGCTGAGCGGCAGGGCGGAGAAGCTGGCGGAAAAAATCGGCCGGTTCCCGGCGATGATCGTGATCTCGTTTTTGTGCGCCAGTGTGCTGTGCAATCAGGCGGTGACCAGCATGATGGGGGCGCAGCTGCTGGAGAAGGCATATGATGATAAAGAGGAACTGGCAATGGATATTGAGAATTCCGGTATTGTGATTGCCGGGTTGATTCCATGGTCCATTGCGTGCAGTATTCCGCTGGCGATGCTGGGGGCGGGCAGCGGGGCGATTTTGTATGCGTTTTTGCTGTGGCTGATCCCGATTTGCTATCTGTTTACGAAGAAGTGGTTTTATCAAATGGATGTTTTACGTGAAATATCTGTTTGATATAGACAACCCGAGTTGCATTGCGGAAAATTGGATGGAACGGGCCGATGGGGACATCGGCCCCTACGGGTGCATCCTGGATAGCGCGTATGTGCCCTATAGAAGCGGGCGAGCAATGCTCGCCCCTACACAGATTTGGGGTAGACGCGGGGCAGATGAAACCAGACTCGCAGTCCGGTAGACCGGGCGGACTAGAGGATCAGCGCAAAACAAATTACTCCCCGTAATATATAAGGGATTCTTAAACCGTAGGTTTAAGTGGTTTTTTGCCTTTTTTTGTCCACACATATAGATTTTCCATGACCGCATCGAGCGGTCACGGAAAATCGATTGTTCGCGGCCACTCGATGTGGCCGTGAACAATCTCAGAAGGCCGCCGTCCGGGCGCGGGAGCCCGGGCCATCGACGAGAAATCACTCCGCCGCGCCGGAACGGCGCATAAGAAACATCTGAGGTGAGCCATGATCCAATTTCTCGCCAAGCATTTTATCAAGAACTATCAGGAAACCACCGACCCGGCGGTGCGCCGTGCCTACGGCGTACTATGCGGCTGCGTGGGGATCGCGTTGAATCTCCTCCTATTTACCGGAAAACTAATAGCAGGAATTATCAGCCATTCCATCGCCGTTACCGCCGACGCGGTGAACAACCTCTCGGATGCCGGGTCCTCGGTGGTCACGCTGCTGGGCTTCAAGCTGGCCGCCCAGGCTCCTGACAGGGATCATCCCTTCGGCCACGGGAGATTGGAGTATGTATCCGGCCTGGTGGTCTCCATGATCATCCTGGTGATGGGCGTGGAGCTGGGGAAGACGTCTATTGAAAAGATCCTCCACCCGGAGCCGGTGGATTTCAGCCCGCTGGTGGCGGTGATCCTGGCCGTCTCCATTCTGGTAAAACTGTATATGGCTCTCTATAACCGCTCCATTGGGAAAAAACTCTCCTCCGCCGCCATGTCTGCCACTGCCGCCGACAGCCTCAACGACTGCCTGGCAACTGCCGCCGTGCTGCTGGGGACTCTGGCGGGCCACTTCTGGAATGTCCGGATCGACGGCTGGTGCGGCGGCGCGGTGGCGCTGTTTATCCTGTGGTCCGGTTTTGGCGCGGCCAGGGATACCATCAACCCCCTGCTGGGACAGCCGCCGTCTCCGGAGTTCGTGGAGCAGATCCGTGAGCGGGTCCGGGCTCACCCGGAGATCATCGGCATCCACGATCTGATCGTCCACGACTACGGCCCAGGGCGGCGGATTCTGTCCCTTCACGCGGAGGTGCCCGCCAGCGGTGACATCCTGGAGCTCCACGATGTGGTGGACAGTCTGGAGCGGCAGCTGGGCGAGGAGCTGGGCTGCCTGGCCACGATTCATATGGACCCGGTGGTGAACGACGACGGTCGGACCACGGAGGCCCGGGAGCGGGTGTCCGCCATGGTCCAGATCATCGATCCGGGCATCAGCGTCCACGATTTCCGCATGGTTCCTGGCCCCAGCCACACCAAGCTAATCTTTGACGCGGAGGTCCCTTACCAGTGTACCCTGTCCGATCAGGAGATCCGGCAGAGGATACAGGCCGGCGTCCGAACGCTGGACGGGAGCTGGTCCGCGGTGGTAGGAGTCGAAAAAAGTTACATTTGAACGGGCAAAAGTGCCGGCGGCAGCGCCGGGATTGGGGTATTACAGGAAGGATCAACGAAAAAATCCAGTTTTTAGAAAATAGGACTGTACAAATCAGACAAAAAATGCTATACTGGTTGTACCCTCAAACATGAAAGGAGCGATCGTATGAAGTTCACATTTACCTGCAAGAAGGTGTCCCTCAACGATTCCATCAAGGAGTACGCCGAAAAGAAGATCTCCAAGCTGGACCGCTATTTTCGGGAGGATGCCGATGCACTTGTGACCTTCTCGGTGGAAAAGGGACATCGCTGCGTGGTTGAGATCACTATCCGCAGCGGCGGCACGCTTTTCCGCGCCCAGGAGGATTCCAGAGACGGCGATATGCGCGGCGCCATCGATGCGGCCTGCTCCACGATTGACCGCCAGATCCGCAAGAATAAGACCCGCCTCTCCAAGCGCCTGCGTCAGGAGGCCCTGACCCCCACTGTGCCCGCGGAGTTTGACGTCAGCGAGGAGACCGAGTTCCAGGTGGTGCGCACCAAGCACATTCCCGTCAAGCCCATGAGTGTGGACGAGGCCATTTTGCAGATGAATCTGTTGGACCACGACTTCTTTGTCTACCGCAATACCGAGAATGTCATCAGCATCGTCTATCGCCGTAAGAGCGGCGGCTACGGACTGCTGGAGACCGATGGCGTGGAGGATTGAGTTTTTGATTTGACGGGGTGCTTTCCATAAAACGACAAAGGTTCTCAGAAACCGGCAAAAGTTCCTATGGACATTGGGCCTCGTCTGATGTATTATACTTTACGGAAGCTTTCCAATATCCCACCCGCCTGGGCCGCTGCCGTTGGCAGCGGCTCTTTTTTGCGTGTGGGGGGCCGTAAGGGACGATATTAAAAGTTTCGTCCACCTTTTCAAAGGTGGCAGAGTCCAGAGACAGAGTCTCTGGCCGCACTCCGCAGAGTGCGGAACCCCCTGAAAGCCGCGCCCTAAAAATATCTTCTCCCCAGCACAATCCCAAACCACGCGCGGCTTTCAAGCGTATTTGCCGCTTACGCGGCAAACAGCGCCCGGGAGTTTCCGTCGTACCTTGATTCGCGTTTTTCATTGAGGAATTAGGATTAGAGAAAAAAACTTCTCCTGCCTATGGAAACTCTGGAAGAAAAGGTATATACTAAAGCAGAATCGACAAAAGAAGGAGAATTCTCATGATGCGGCAACAGCTCATGGACAACGTATACCTGACTTACATCCACTCGGAGAAATTCAAGACCAGCTTTCTCAGCGCCCAGATGGCGGCCCCGCTGGAGAAGGAGACCGCCGGACGGAACGCCCTGCTGGTGAATGTGCTCAGCCGGGGCACCGTCCGCTGCCCCGATATCTCCGCCATCGGCCGGGAGCTGGACATGCTTTTTGGCGCACGGCTGGAGCCCACGATCAGAAAAATGGGAGAAAATCAGCTGCTGGGCTTTGTGGCCAGCGGTATTGACGACCGTTTCCTCCCCAAGGGGGAGAAGCTGCTGGAAAAGCTGACGGACCTGCTGGGGGAATTTTACTGCTATCCCGTCACCAGGGGCGGACGGCTGCTGGAGGAGTACGTGGAGAGCGAGCGGAAGAATCTGGCGGAGATGATCCGCAGCGACATCAACGACAAGCGCTCCTACGCCGCCCGGCGGCTACTGGAGGAGATGTGCGCCGGGGAGCGGTACGGCATCCGGCGGATGGGCAGCCCGGAGGACGTGGAAAAGATCTCCCTCCAGCGGCTCAACAGGCACTACCGTGAACTGCTGCCCCAGGGGCGGCTGGAGCTGTTTTACTGCGGCTCCGCAGATGAGGAGCGGGTGGCCGGAGCCTTCCGCCGGGCTTTCGCCGCTCTGCCCAGGCAGGGGGTTCTGGAGCCCGCCGCCACCCTCCGCGCTCCCGCCCGGGAACAGTGCCGGGTGGTGACGGAGGAGATGGACGTGGGCCAGGGCAAGCTGTGCATCGGCCTGCGCACCGCCAGCGACGACAGGGCCGCCACCCTGCTGATGAACGCCATGTTCGGCGGGGCCACCACCTCCAAGCTGTTTGTGAACGTGCGGGAAAAGCTGTCGCTGTGCTACTACGCCGGGAGCGTCTATCACCGGCTGAAGGGACTGATCACCGTGTCCTCCGGCATCGAGTTTGAGAACTATGACCGGGCGGTGTCGGAGATCTTTGGGCAGTTGGAGGACCTCCAGAACGGCCGCTGGGAGGACTGGGAGCTGGACGGCGCGCGGGAATCCCTGGTCAGCAATCTGCGCTCCCTGGAGGACTCCCCAGGAGCGATGGAGGACTTTATGATCGGACAGGCCGTGGCGGGCACGGACGAGACCATCCCGGGGCTCATTGCCGCCGTCCAGGCCGTCACGCCGGAGCGCATCCAGGCGGCGGCCCAGGCCGTGAAGGCCGACACCATCTATTTCCTGAAGGGGAAGGAGGAGCGCGCGTGAAGGTAATGGAATACCCCCGGATAGGGGAGAAGATCTTTCGGAAGACGCTGAGCAACGGCCTGGAGGTGGTAACGGTCAGCAAGCCCTACCACGCCAAGAGCTACGCCTTCTTTGCCACACGTTACGGCGGCATGGACCTCCGTTTCCAGTTGGACGGACGCTGGCAGGATACTCCCGCCGGCATCGCCCACTATCTGGAGCACAAGATGTTTGACATGCCCGACTGCAATGTAATGCAGGAGTTCGCCCGGAACGGGGCTTCAGACAATGCGTTTACCAGCGGCGCTATGACGGCCTACTATTTCACGTCTACAGCCCATTTTTATGAGAATCTGCGCACTCTGCTGCGCTTTGTCTCCACGCCGTACTTTACGGACGAGAGCGTGGAGAAGGAGCAGGGTATCATTTCCCAGGAAATCCAGGAGACGGAGGACGATCCGGACTGGCAGGTATATTCCAATCTGATGAAGTGCCTGTACCAGGACAGTCCGGCGCGGGTCCCGGTGGCGGGCTCGGTGGAGAGTATCCGTCTGATCACGCCGCAGACCCTCTATGACTGCCACAAGGCTTTCTACACGCCCTCCAACATGATCCTGGTCTGCGTGGGAAACGTCGATCCGGAGCGGGTTGTGGCGGAGGCGGAGGCCATTCTGCCCAGAGAGGGCGGCTCCGCCATCAGCCGGGACTATGGTCGGGAGGAGTCCCTGACGCCGGCTCAAAAGGAGGCCGCGCAGACCATGGAGGTCTCCATGCCCATGTTCCTGGCGGGCTTCAAGTGCGCCCCTGTGGATGGCGGCGAGGCGATGCTGCGCCAGGGCATCATCGGCGACATGGCCTGCGACATCCTGTTTGGCAGCAGTAGCCCCCTGTTTACCCGGCTCTATGAGGAGGGCGTCATCAACGGCAGCCTGGGCGGCAGCTTTGACACCCTGCCAGGCGCGTTCTATCTTTACGTGGGTGGCGACGCGGAGGACCCCGGCCGGATCTTTGACGAGATCATCGCCCAGGCCCGGAAGCTGGGCCGCGAGGGGATCGACGAGGACTTCTACCAGCAGATCCGCCGCTCCACCTACGGCGGGATGATCCGCAGCCTCAACTCCTTTGAGAACATCGCCATCAGCATTGCCCAGGGGTATTTCCGGGATTTCGACTACTGCCGCTTCCCGGAAGTCTTTGACGGTGTTACCAAGGAGGACGTGGAGGCGTTCCTGGCGGAGAATGTCACCGCCGAAAGGGCCGCGCTGTCGCTGATCCGCCCTTTTTCTGATTCTTTTTCTTGAAAGAAAAAGAACCAAAAAGAACTTTAACACGCTCTTATCTGCCCTGCGGGTCCGAGATCGCCGCACGGTAACAGAGCACGGTACGTCCAAGGAGGACCCAACATGTACGAATACGCAAGGACCGACATGCCCATCAGCTTCCCCGGTTTGTTCGGGGACTGGGCCGTCAACCCGGACCCGGTGGCCATCCCCATCGGGAACGGTATCCGGTGGTACGGGATCATTATCTGCGCCGGACTGATCCTGGCCGTGCTGTTCTGCTGCAGGCAGGGCAAGAAGTACGGTATCACCGAGGACAACGTCTATGACATGATGATCTGGCAGATCCCGCTGTGCATCATCGGGGCGCGGCTTTACTATGTGCTGTTTTATCTGGACCTGTACCGCACTGCCGATGGTGGGCTCAACTGGGGGAAAATGATCGCCATCTGGGATGGCGGACTGGCCATCTACGGCGCGGTTATTATGGCGTTTATTGTGCTGGCTGTTTTTTGTAAGAGGAAAAAATTATCCTTCGGGGCCTTTGCGGACCTGGGGGTCATGGGACTGCTGATCGGACAGGCCGTGGGCCGGTGGGGCAACTTCTTCAACCGGGAGGTCTTTGGTCGGGAGACCACCCTCCCCTGGCGGATGCGGGTCTGGGTATCCGCATCGGAGTACATCGAGGTTCACCCTACCTTTTTATACGAGAGTCTTTGGAACCTGGTTGGATTGGCGCTGATCGTGTTCGTGATCTCCAAAGCGCGGACCTTTGACGGGGAGAATACCTGCTTCTACTTCATGTGGTACGGCCTGGGCCGGACCTGGATCGAGGGCGTGCGGACAGATACCTTGAAATTCTTTGGCCTGGAGCTGTTCGGACGGCCTATCCTGGTCAGCCAGATGCTCAGCGTGATCCTGGTGATCGGGGGCCTCACAGTACTGCTTATCAATAAGAAAAAGCATCCCCACGGACAGGAAGCGCTGTTTGTCAACCGGCTGGCTGTTCAGGCGGAGGAGGAACCGGCTGTGGAGGAGGAAGAACCAGCCACAGTGGAGACGGAAACGGCGGAGCCTGAGCCCGTGCCGGAGGAGGATAACGACGATTCCGGGGAAACAGTTCCGGATATCCCGGAGGACGGCGGCGATGCGCAATAAGCGCTTTCCGCTGTTCGTGGATCTCACCGGGAAATCCGCTGTGGTCATCGGCGGCGGAACGGTAGGACTGCGGCGGGCAGAGGTCCTGGGGCGGTTTGGGGCCGTCGTGACCGTAATTTCCCCCTCTTTGGCGCGGTCTGTGGAAGGCGTTCGCCATATTGCCCGAGCCTATGAGGCCGGGGATCTGGCGGGGGCCTTTCTGGCCGTTGCCGCCACGGATGATCCGGCGGTCAACGAGGCTGCGGGCCGGGAGGCACGGCGACTGGGGATCTTCTTTAACCGGTCGGACGATCCCGGCGGCTGCGATTTCTTCTTCCCCGCTGTCTGCGAGGGGGGAAGCATGGTGGCCGGACTGGCGGGCGATGGAAGTGACCACCGCAAAATCGCCCGGACGGCGGAGGAGATCCGGAAAATCCTGACAAACAGCGAGGATAACACATAACATGAAACTGCGCATTGGGAGCAGAGACAGTAAATTAGCGGTGGTCCAGGCTGAGATCGTGATGGATGCGCTCCGGAGGGCGCACCCTGGGATCGAACTGGAGCTGGTGACGATGAAGACCACCGGGGATAAGATATTGGACCGCACACTGGACAAGGTGGGCGGGAAGGGGCTCTTTGTGAAGGAGCTGGACGCCGCGCTGCGGGAGGGCAGGGTGGACCTGACGGTCCACAGCTGCAAGGATCTCCCCATGGAGATCCCGGAGGATCTGCCGCTGGCGGCGTTCCTCCGGCGGGAGGACCCGCGGGATGCGCTGGTGCTGCCGCCGGGAGTTTCCGGGATAGACCGGAATAGGCCCATTGGGAGCGCCAGTCCCCGGCGGCGGGTTCAGCTGCGGGAGCTGTTCCCGGACATGGAGGTAAAGCCGGTTCGGGGGAATGTGCTGACCCGGCTGAAAAAGCTGGAGGCTGGCGAGTACGGCGCGCTGGTGCTGGCGGCGGCGGGGCTGAAACGGCTGGGACTGGAGGAGCGAATCTGCCGGTATTTTCAGCCGGAGGAGCTGCTGCCCGCTGCGGGGCAGGGGATTCTGGCCGTCCAGTGCCGGAGAGGGATGGATACTTCCATTCTGGACTACCTCCGGGATCAGGAGGCGGAGTGCTGCGCCCTGGCGGAGCGGGCCTTTGTAGGGGCGCTGGGGGGAGGATGCTCCTCACCCACGGCGGCACACGCCGTGGTAAACGGGGATAGGATTTCTATCACCGGGATGTACATGAATGAAAACGAGCAGGTCCTGAAGCAAACCATCTCCGGCCCTCTGCTGGACGGGACTGCGCTGGCGATCAAGCTGGCAAAACAGTTGAAGGAGGCCCTCCCATGTCCGGAAAGGTAACGCTGGTAGGCGCAGGTCCGGGCGATCCGGGACTGCTGACTGTCAAGGGCTTGCGCGCCCTGGAACAGGCGGACGTGGTGGTGTATGACCGGCTGGTGAGTGCCGCTGTGCTGGAGCGCATCCCCGCTTCTGCTCGCCGGATCGACGTGGGCAAGGAGGCCAGTCATCACAGCGTCCCGCAGGAGCGGATCAATCAGATCCTGTTGGAGGAGGCGCTGGCGGGGCGCAATGTGGTGCGCCTGAAAGGCGGCGACCCCTTTGTCTTTGGCCGGGGCGGGGAGGAGCTGCAGGCCCTGGCCCGGACGGGGGTGGAATTTGAGGAGATTCCCGGGGTGACCTCCGCCATTGCGGCGGCGGCCTACGGCGGGATACCCGTGACCCACCGGGACTATGCCTCCTCTCTGCACATCGTCACCGGCCACGCCCGGGAGGGCGGGACGCTGGACATCGACTTCGAGGCGCTGGTGCGGACGAAGGGAACGCTGGTGTTTCTCATGGGCGTGACGGCGCTGCCCGTCATTGTAAAGGGGCTGCTGGATGCCGGGATGGACGGCGGCACGCCCGCCGCCATGGTGGAGCGGGGCACGATGCCCGGTCAGAGGCGGTGCGACGCCACGCTGGGTACGCTCCGGGAGCGGGCGGCGGAGATGGAGATCCGCAGTCCCGCGCTGATTATTGTGGGAGACGTGTGCGGGCTGGCGCGGGAACTGTGCTGGTTTGAAAAACTGCCGCTTCATGGGAAGCGAGTGCTGGTCACCCGGCCCGGGGACCGGGCGGGAACGCTTTCGGACAAGCTGCGGGGTCTGGGCGCGGACGTGACGGAGTTTCCCTGCATCCGGACGGAGGCGGTCCGGCCCTGCCCAGCTATGGAGAACGCGCTGGATCGGATTGGGGATTACCAATGGCTGGGGGTTACCAGCGCGGCTGGGGTAGAGGCGTTCTGGACCTGCCTGCGGGGCATGGGGAAGGATGCGCGGGCCCTGGGGGGCGTGAAGCTGGCCGCCATCGGCTCCGCCACCGGGAAGGCGCTGGAGGCACACGGTTTGACTGCCGACCTGATCCCGGAGGTTTACGACGCCGCACATATGGGTGAGGCGCTGGCAAAGGCGGCGGAAGGAAAAGTCCTGCTGCTGCGGGCGGAGGAGGGCTCCCCGGCCCTGACGGACGCCTTGGCGGGAGCAGGAGTAGCTTACGACGATATTGCTGTCTACCGCACGATCTATGATAACCCCAGGTCGGAGGAGCTTAGGAGGGAAATAGAGGCAGGGAAGTTTGATTTTGTGACCTTTACCTCTGCCTCCACGGTCAGGGGCTTTGTCTCTGCTGTGGGTGCGGATGCGTATCTCAGCCGGTTTGTGGGACTGTGCATTGGAAAGCAGACCGCCAGTGAGGCGAAAAAATATGGCATCCGTGTGGAAATTGCGGAGCGGGCGACTATAGATGCACTGGTGGAGTTGGCAAAAAATGCAGCCGGGTATGATGAAAAAATATAAAATTGCTTTTGACGCTTGGGGCTTACTGCTATTTCTGCTGATCATGGCCCCCAATTTGATCTGGTTTGCCGTTCCGGCTCCCAACGATATTCTGAGAGGAGTGTCCGCCACAGAGCTTCTTGATACAATTGCTTCTGTGTGCCAGGTCCTGCTTGTCGCGGCGCTCTGTGTGATCGTAAATCGGGAGCGTCCGGCGCTGCGGCTGACGCCGGTGATTTGGGGCTGTGTTGGCAGCGGAGTGCTCTATTATGCGGGGTGGATTTTGTACTACCTGGGGTTTACCAATCCGCCTGTCATTCTGCTGTTGACGGTTCCACCGTGTCTGGCATTTCTGCTTTTTGCGATTGACAGGAAGAATGTTGTTGCGGCAGTTCCCGCTGTAATTTTTACAATTTGTCATTTGATGTATGGTATTGTCAATTTCATTATCTGCTAAAGGAGAGATTCTTCTGTAGACCTGACTAACGGGAGGATTGGCGAAATGCTTATTGAGACTGAACGGATGATTATCCGTGATTTCACGCCGGATGATGCGGCGGATTTACAGGAGATTTTCGGCGACGCGGAGACAATGAGAAACTGCGAACCGGCCTATACACCGGAGAAAACCGAAAAATTCCTGCGGGAATTCTGCATCGAAAAAAGGGGCGCGATGGCGGCCGTGCTGAAAGAATCCTCGAAGGTGATCGGATACATCCTTTTTAAGGAATATGAGACGTCCGTCTATGAAATCGGTTGGATTTTCAACCGGCGGTACTGGCGAAAGGGCTATGCCTACGAGTCCTGCCGTGCCGTTATGGAGTACGGATTTTCGGAGCGGAATATCCACAAGATTTTCGCGGAGGCCATTGACGGCGTGAAGTCCGTCGGACTTATGAAAAAACTCGATATGCGGCTGGAGGGCGTCCAGAGGGAGCAGACGGACGATAATTTCGGCAACTGGGCAGACTTGTACCTGTATGGAATTTTGCAAAGCGAATGGGTGCAATGAATCATCTTGCGCGATAGGAGGAAAACACATGGACCTGATCAACCGTCCCCGCCGCCTGCGGCGGACTGACGCTATCCGCCGCCTCAACCGGGAGACCCGGCTGAGCCCGGAGGCGCTGATTTATCCCATTTTCGTGGACGAGACTCTCTCCGGCGTCCGCCCCATTGAGAGCCTGCCGGGGCAGAACCACTACGGCCTGGACAGCGTGTGTCGGGCGGTGGAGGAATGTCTGGAGCACGGAGTAGAACACTGCATCCTGTTCGGACTTCCGGCGGAGAAGGATGCCTTCGGCTCCTCCGCCTGGGCGGAGCGCGGGGTGATCCAGGAGGCCGTGCGGGCGATCAAGGCCCAATACCCGGACTTCACCATCATCACCGATGTGTGCATGTGCGAGTACACGGACCACGGGCACTGCGGCATTTTGCATGGCTGCGAGGTGGATAACGACGAGACGCTGGAGCATCTGGCGAAAATCGCCGTCAGCCACGCCAGGGCTGGGGCGGACATGGTCGCTCCATCGGATATGATGGACGGGCATGTGGCGGCGCTGCGGAAAGCGCTGGATGAGAATGGCTTCCAGCATGTGGCCATAATGGCCTACTCGGCAAAATATGCCTCGGCGTTTTATGGGCCGTTTCGCTCCGCCGCTGGGTCTGCTCCCTCCTTTGGGGACCGGAAAGGATATCAGATGGACCCCCACAACCGGAAAGAGGCGCTGCGGGAGTGTGCGCTGGATGCGGCGGAGGGCGCGGATATTTTGATGGTCAAGCCCGCACTGAGCTATCTGGATGTGATCCGGGAGTGCGCGGACGCATTCGATTTGCCTATGTGCGCTTACTCCGTATCGGGGGAGTACGCCATGATCAAGGCTGCGGCAGCCGCGGGGCTGGTGGATGAGCGGCGGATCATGTGCGAGACGGCGCTGTCTGTCTTCCGGGCCGGGGCGAACATGCTGATCACTTACTATGCGAAAGAGATAGCCGACGCCATGCGGGCGGGCGAAATTGGATAAAACATAAGCAAGCCGTCCGGGCCTCTGGCCCGGACGGCTTGCTCCTTATATTATAATGCGAATCAAAGTTATACGGAAACTCCCGGGCGCTGTTTGCCACGTAAGTGGCAAATGCGCTTGAAAGCCGCGCAGTTTTGGGACTGTGCTATGGAGAGGATCTTTTTTGGGCGCGGCTTTTGGAGAATTTCGCGCCCTGCGGGGCGCGACCAGAGACGCTGTCTCTGGACTCTGCGGCCTTTGTAAAGGCCGGCGAAACTTTTATATATGTTTGCTTATACTTCCCGTTTGCCCTTTCTCTCCGTGGGCAGGTACAGGCAGATAGCGCTGCGGTCATCGTCGCCCTGCCGTCTCTGGTATGCCTCCTGTAGGACAAGGCTGGTCAGTACATTTGGGTCCGTCCCCTGCCATCCGGCAAGAAGGTCCTGTACCCACTGGTCATCGCCACTGTCCGCTATCCCGTCGCTGATCATCAACAGGAACGTATTCTCCTCCAGCGGAAAGCGTATGACCTGAGGCTCAGCGTCCGCCTCCTGAAGCCCCGCCGGCAGGGACGCGCCCGCCAGCCGCCGGACTGTTCCCTGACGCTTGATGTAGGTGGGAGCCGCGCCGTACTTGTAGAGCGCGGCCTGCTTCGCGGTCAGGTCCGCTGCGAGAAGATCAATGGTCGTAAAGCTCCCCTGCTCGTCGCTGCGGAGATTCAGCGCGGCGTTGAGGGTCCGCAGGGCGGGCTCCGGGGCGATCCCCGCCTGGAGGAACTGCTCCAGAAGCCGCAGCGTCATCTGGCTCTCCCGCTGGGCCTCCCGGCCGCTTCCCATGCCGTCACTGAGAATAAGATACAGCGTACCGCCCACCCGGAACCAGGTCAGGCTGTCCCCGCACAGCCGCTGGCCGTCCTTGGGCGCGGAGCCAAGGGCCACCTGATGGCACAGCTCCCTGCCGGTGGCCGCCGGCGGCTCGGGCGCGGCCATGGCCTGGGCCACCAGCTCCCCCAGCTGGGTATATTGTCCCCGGGTGCGCTCCCGCTCCCAGGCCAGCTGGCGGCGGTACTGCCGCCGCAGCAGCAGGGCCGTCACCTCCGTGTTGATGGCGGAGAGCAGCTGGGGAAAGTGGATGCACCGGGCGGCAAAATGGGAGGCGAAGTCGGCAGGTTCCGCCCGCCCCCGCTCCAGCATCACCGGCGTGGCGTCGTTGAAGGCGTTATAGGTGGACACATATTCCTTATTCCAGCACAGGTCCCGCAGGGCACAGCCCCGGCAGACCACCTCCGCCGCCCGGTCAAAGATCACGGCGGGGTTTTCCTCCTTCTTGGGCTGGGGCGCCCCGAAGGCCTCCCCCAGAGACCGCAGGGCATCGGCGCTGAGCCGCAGACGCTGGCGCAGACGCTCCGCTTCTTTGCCGGGGGCCTTCCGCCGGGGGATAGCGGTCTCCCGCAGCAGCAGGGCGCAGTAGTGGCACAGCACCCCGGAGAGCACCGTGCAGGCCGTCATCCGCAGCAGGCTCTCCCCGGTCAGCCCCATTTGCAGCGCATAGGCCAACTCCACCGCCAGCGTGGCCCCGGCGGCAAGCACAGGCCGGAACCATCCCTGGTGGAACCATTTGGTATCCCGGAAGGCGGTCAGCACCGCGTAGATCAGGATCAAGATCCCGATCCCCCGCAGGGCCTGTCCGAAGGGAAGAAACAGCAGACTGCCCAGCACGCCTCCCAGCAGTGCGGTCAGGACGTTCCGCCCTGGCTTACAGGCTGCGATCAATCCTGCTGCCAGCGGCGCACGGCCCTCCAGGCAGCATCCGGCGGCGAAAAATCCTGCCGCGCCATAGCCAGCCAGTTGCAGCAGCTCCCCGGCCTGCGGTTTTTCCAGGGTGATGTTGGCGATTTTCATAGCTTGTCCCCTCTTTGGTGATTTTTCACCATTGTAGCAGGCGGAGGGGGAAAAAACTGTCGGGAAATGCGGCGGGAATGATGGAATAAAGCCTATCATGCGAATCAAGACTCCAGCGAAGCCTATAAAAAAGTTTCGCCGGCCTTTACAAAGGCCGCGGAGTCCAGGGGCAGAGCCCCTGGTCGCGCCCCGCAGGGCGCGAAATTCCCCCAAAGCCGCGCCCTAAAAAAATCCTCTCCATAGAACGATCCCAAACTGCGCGGCTTTCAAGCGCATTTACCGCTTACGCGGTAAACAGCGCCCGGGAGTTTCCGTCGAACCTTGATTGGCATTACAGGTATTGCCGGATGTCCGCAGTCAGCTGCTCCTCCAGGTGGATCAGACGCTTGGCGATGTTCTTGGAGCTCTCATCCGCCGCTTCGTACTGATTCAGATATTTGTGCAGGGACTTGACACCCATGTTGCAGCCGTCGGTCATCAGGCTGGCGATAACTTCATCCGAGTGGTTCATGCTCAGCTTCATGTTGGTTTTCATCCAGCTCATACCCTTTGCCATGGGGTTGGGGTCCTTGCCCTCGTCGTGGTAGCGGTCCAGCAGGCCCTGGAGCTCGTGGTCCAGCGTCTCGTGCTTCTGCTTGCAGTCGGTCAGACATTGCTTGAACTCCCGGTTGTTCACATGGTCCAGGACTTCGTCGATGGACGCGACGCCCATTTTGACTCCCGCGTCACACTCCCGCAGCAATTTGATGGTATCTCCTTCGATCATATGCGTTCCCTCCTTTTGATACGCTCAGTATGCCCCGTCCGGTGCGCTTTACGCATCCACGGAGCGGCACGGCAAAAATTTTGTTACATTTACCGGTAAACAGAGAGATTTTGTGCAAAATACTTTTCATACAGGGTATTTACTTTTTGTGTGCAAAGTGTTAAAGTAGGAAGGAACGTTTTGCGGCTATGCCGCCTTTTGAGGAAACGTACAACACACGACAGAGGAGATATAAAAATATGCCCCAGATCACTTTTTACAAGCATGAACAGATCCCCCTGGAGATGCACAAGGTCCGCATCGTCCAGAAGCTGAACCTCCTGCCCACCGACCAGCGGCTGCAGAAGATGAAGGATGCCGGCTTCAACACCTTCCAGCTCCACAACAGCGACATTTTCCTGGATATGCTGACTGACTCCGGCGTCAACGCCATGAGCGACGATATGGAGTCCGCTATGCTCCGGGCCGACGACGCCTACGCCGGCAGCGAGAGCCATTTCCGGATGGTGAAAAAGCTTCAGGAGCTTTTCGGCATCGAATATATCCTGCCCGCCCATCAGGGCCGCGCCTGTGAGAACATCCTGGCCACCCGCTTTGTCAAGCCCGGCAACTGCGTCATCATGAACTACCACTTCACCACCGCCAAGGCCCATATCACCCGCGTGGGCGGCCGCGTGGAGGAGCTGGTGAAGGACGAGGGCCTGGTCAGCAAGAGCGACCTGCCCTTCAAGGGCAACATCGACCTGGAGAAGCTGGAGGCCTGCATCCTCAAGGAGACCCCGGAGAACGTGCCCTTCGTCCGCCTGGAGGCGGGCACCAACCTCATCGGCGGCCAGCCCATCTCCTACGAGAACATGAAGGCCGCCACCGACATCTGCAAGAAGTACGGCATTCTCACCGTGCTGGACGCCTCTCTGCTCCAGGACAACCTGTACTTCATGAAGACCCGGGAAGAGAGTATGGCCGACAAGAGCATCCGGGAAATCACCCGCATGGTGGCCGACCTCTTCGACATGATCTACTTCTCCGCCCGGAAGTTCGGCTTCGCCCGTGGCGGCGCCATCCTGGTCCGGGATCGCGACCTGTACTACTCCATGGAGGACCTGATCCCCATGTTCGAGGGCTTCCTCACCTACGGCGGCATGTCCGTGCGTGAGATCGAGGCCATGACCGTGGGCTTCGAGGAGAGCATGGACATGGACGTCATCTCCCAGGGCCCCCAGTTCGTGGGCTACTGCGTGAGTCAGCTGGAGAAATACGGTATCCCCGTTATCACCCCCGGCGGCGGCCTGGGCGCGCACGTGGATGCCAGCGAGTTTGTGGGCCACATCCCCCAGGAGCAGTACCCCGCCGGGGCGCTGGTCTGCGCCATGTATATCTGCGGCGGCATCCGGGGCATGGAGCGCGGCACCCTCTCCGAGGAGCGCAACGCCGACGGCAGTGAGCGCATGGCCTCTATGGAGCTGGTCCGTCTGGCTTTCCCCCGCCGTGTCTTTACGCTGTCTCAGACGGAGTACGTCATTGACCGCGTGAAGTGGCTCTATGACCACCGGGACCTCATCGGCGGCCTGCGGTTCGTCCACGAGCCCGCCACCCTGCGCTTCTTCACCGGCGTGCTGGAGCCCGTCAGCGACTGGCCCGAGAAGCTGGCGGAAGCCTACAAGGCTGACTTCGGCTGCGAACAGTAAAAAAATGACGCTGCCGGAGATCGGGACGATCTCCGGCAGCTTTTTGCAGTGAGGGATGGAATATGGTGGGTTTGGGAACCATTATCAACGCGCTGGGCATCGTCCTGGGAGGACTGGCCGGGCTTCTGTTCGGCAGGCTGATCCCACAGCGGTGCCAGGATTCGCTGAGCACGGCCTGCGGCGTCAGCGTGCTGTTTATCGGCATTGGCGGCGCGATGGAGCAGATGCTGACGGTAGAGGGGACATCTGTGTCCAGCGGCAGGGGGATGATGATCACGCTCTGCCTGGCCCTGGGCGCATTGATCGGGGAGCTCATCAATATCGAGGAGCTCTTTGAGCGCTTCGGCGAGTGGCTGAAGGTCAAAACGGGAAACGCCAGAGACAAGGGTTTTGTGGACGGCTTCGTCACCGCGTCTCTGACGGTCTGCATCGGCGCGATGGCCATTGTGGGGGCCATTCAGGACGGTCTGATGGGAGATTACTCCATTCTGACAACCAAAGCGATCCTGGACTTTATTATCATCATGGTCATGACCTGCTCCATGGGAAAGGGCTGCGTTTTCTCCGCCATCCCTGTGGCGGTCTTCCAGGGCGGCGTCACCGCCCTGGCGCAGTTCATCAAGCCCGTTATGACGGAGGCGGCGCTGGCAAATCTGTCGCTCATCGGCTCCGTGCTGATTTTCTGCGTGGGGGTCAACCTGGTGTTCGGGAAAAAGGTCCGGGTGGCCAATCTGCTGCCGGCGGTGGTGCTGGCGGCGGCAGCGGCGTTTCTGCCGGTAAATTTCTGAGCGTCGGCTGGGAAGACGTTCCTTTTTGCGCAGAAAAAGGGGCTTGACAACGGTGATATAATTGTATCGCTGATAGACGCGTCCGCTTTATATAGAGTGGGCGCGTCAGTAATGAAACGAAAGAGGGTATGCTGGATGAAGCAACACAAAAAAGGTCTGGCGTTGTGGCTTGCGGCGATCCTGGCTCTGCTGGCCGGAGCGCTGCTCACCGGATCGCCGGGCCATTCGGAGGGTGTGCAGGAGGCCATGCGGGACGCGGTGCTCCACGACATCAACCAGGTCAGCCTCTTTGGCCTGAAGGACGTCAACCCCGGCCTGATCTCCGCCTTCACCGTCACGGCAATTCTCCTCATTGCCGCCCTGTGCATCCGGATCTTTGTCATTCCCCGGTTTCAGTTCCGGCCGGGAAAGTTTCAGATGATCCTGGAGGAGGCGGTGGGGCTCTTTGACGGCATGGCCAGGAGCAGCAGCCCCCACCGCAGCCGCTTTGTGGGAGCCTATATCTTTGCCGCCGGGGCGTATATCTTCGTGGGGACCCTGTTCGAGCTGCTGGGGCTCCAGGCGGTCACCACCCACGGGCATTCCATCACCCTGCCCGCCCCCCTGTCCGACATCAACGCCGCCATCGCCATGGGCACGCTGTCCTATCTGGTGATCGTCTCCGGCGGCATCGCCGGGAACGGTCCCAAGGGCATCGGGAAGGCTTTGAAGGAGTTCTCCCTGCCCATCTCCATGAGCTTCCGTCTCTTTGGCGCACTGCTGAGCGGACTGCTGGTGACGGAGCTGGTGTACTATTATGTTAACCTCAGCTTCGTCCTGCCGGTGATCGTGGGCGTGATGTTCACCCTGCTGCACGCGCTGATCCAGACCTACGTACTCACCATGCTGACGGCGCTCTACTACGGCGAGGTGTCCGAGCCCTCGCCCCCGAAAGAGAAGAAAAAGAAGGCCAAAAAGGCCGCTTGATACTGTCCATACTACTTCTATACAACAATATATAATGGGAGGTTTTCCACTATGAACAAGCTGCTCAAGAAGATTTTCGCCCTCACCGGCGCTCTGATCCTGGTCCTGGCCCTGGCGGCCCCCGCCTACGCCGCCGATGCCGGTACGGCCGTTGCCGCCGCCGAGGAGGCCGTGGACAATACCGTGGGCCTGAAGGCCATCGCCGCCGGCGTCTGCATCGGCATCGCCGCCGCCGGAGGCGCTATCGCCATGGGTATGTCCACCTCCAAGGCCGCCGAGGGCATTGCCCGCCAGCCGGAGGCCGAGGGAAAGATCCGTACCTCTTTGATGCTGGGCCTGGTCTTCATCGAGACCGCCATCATCTACGCCCTGCTGGCCGTGATCCTGATCATCTTCGTGCTGTAAGGCGGGAGGAGTTTGCGATATGCCGTTGAATATTGATTGGCAGCAGATCCTGCTGCATTGGATGAACCTGGCCATCCTGGTGGGTGGACTGTACTTCATCCTTTTCAAGCCCGTCAAGCAGTTTATGGAAAAGCGGGACGCCTACTACCGCGAGAAGGACGAGGAGGCCGAGGCCAAGCTGGCGGAGGCCGACCGGATCAAGGCGGAATACCAGGCCAAGCTGGACGCTGCCGACGAGGAGATCCGGCAGGCCCGTGCCAAGTCCCAGCAGGCCGCCCAGCAGGCCGCCGAGGAGCAGTTGACCCGGGCCCAGGCCCAGGCCCAGCAGCTTCTCGTCCACGCCCGCACCGAGGCGGAGCACGACAAGGAGCAGATCCTGCGCTCCTCCCAGCGTGAGCTGCGCCGTCTGGCGGCTGCGGCCACTAAGAAGCTGGCTATGGAGAAGGACCCCTTCGATCAATTCTTAGACCTGGCGGAGGAGGGCGCGAAGCATGAGGAACGCTAGAGGCCGGCTGACGGCGGTGCTGCGCAGCGCCCGTGAGCCCAGCGAGGCCCAGCTCCAGCGTTTTGGCGACTTCCTGGCCCGGACCTATCAGCGCAAGATCCCCCTTCGCTGGGAGAAGGACGACTCTACGGGTTCCGGCTTCCAGCTCCAGGTGGGCTCCGACGTTTACGACTGGACCCTGGACGGGCGGATGCGGCAGTTCACCGACTACCTCCGCCAGCTCCAGCAGGGCGCCGACGATCTGGTGCCCCTGATGCGTCAGGCGGCGGCGGACTGGAAGCTGGCCATCGTGCCGGAGGAGATCGGCGAGGTGCTGACCGTGGACGGCGAGATCGCCACCGTAGGCGGGCTGGAACACGCCCAGTACGGGGAGATCCTGGTCTTTGCTTCCGGCGTCAAGGGCATGGTGCAGGATCTGCGCCGGGGAGAGCTGAGCTGCATCCTCTTCGGCGACGGCGAGGACGTGGTGGCCGGGAGCATGGTCCGCCGCACCCACAAGACCGCTGCCATGCCGGTGGGCGACGCCTACCTGGGCCGGGTGGTGGACGCGCTGGGTGTCCCTGTCGACGGCAAGGGCTCCATCCATCCCGACGCCTACCGCCCCATCGAGGCCCCTGCGCCGGGCATCCTGGCCCGGCAGCCGGTCAACACCCCCATGGAGACGGGCCTTCTTACCATCGACTCCATGTTCCCCATCGGACGGGGACAGCGTGAGCTGATCATCGGCGACCGCCAGACCGGCAAGACCGCCATCGCCATAGACACCATCCTCAACCAGAAGGGCAAGGATGTGGTGTGCATCTACGTGGCTATCGGGCAGAAGACCAGCTCCGTGGCCCAGCTGGTGGAGAACCTCTCCCGCCGGGGCGCTATGGACTACACCTGCGTCATCAACGCCCCCGCCGGGACCTCCGCCGCTCTGCAATATATCGCTCCCTACGCGGGCTGTGCCCTGGGCGAGTTCTTTATGTATCAGGGACAGGACGTGCTGATCGTCTACGACGACCTGAGCAAGCACGCCATCGCCTACCGCGCCCTGAGCCTGCTGCTGGAGCGCTCACCGGGACGTGAGGCCTACCCAGGCGACGTGTTCTACCTCCACTCCCGGCTTCTGGAGCGGGCGGCGCACCTCTCCGACGAGCTGGGGGGCGGCAGCATGACCGCTCTGCCCATTGTCGAGACTCAGGCGGGCGACGTGTCCGCCTATATCCCAACTAACATCATCTCCATCACTGACGGCCAGATCTTCCTGGAGAGTGAGCTGTTCTTCTCCGGACAGCGGCCCGCCGTCAACGTGGGCCTGTCGGTGTCCCGTGTGGGCGGCGACGCCCAGACCAAGGCCATGAAGTCCGCGGCGGGGGCCATCCGCCTGGATCTGGCCCAGTACCGGGAGATGGAGGTCTTTACCCAGTTCTCCAGCGATCTGGACGACGCCACTAAGCGGCAGCTGGCCTACGGCCAGGGACTCATGCGTTTGCTGCGGCAGAGCCAGTACGCCCCCCTTGCCCAGCATCAGCAGGTGGCCCTCCTCATTGCCGCGCTGCACCGCGTGATGCAGGATGTGCCCGTGGATGAACTGGACGGTTTCCGCTCCGGCCTGCTGTCCTTCATCGAGGAGCAGACCCCGGACCTCTGCCGGCGGATCGACCTGACCGGCGTGATGCCCGAGGCGGACCGGGAGGAGCTGCTCAAGCTGGCCCGGGAGTATTTGCGGCAGTTCCAGGCAAGCGGAAAGCAGGCCGGCTGATATGGCGGGGACAAAGGAGATTCGGACGCGCATCGAGAGCGTCCAGGAGACCAGGAAGATCACCAACGCCATGTACCTCATCGCCTCCACCAAGCTGCGCAAGGCCCGGCAGGAGCTGGACAACACCCGCCCCTACTTCGAGGCCCTGCGGAACGAGATCAAGCGGGTCTTCCGCACGGCGGGGAAGGTGGACAGTCCCTACTTCTATCCCGACACCGGTGAGACGCCCCACGACGGCACCTACGGTTGCCTGGTCATCACCGCCGACAAGGGGCTGGCGGGGGCCTACAACCAGAACGCCATCCGGGAGGCCATGCGTCTGCTGGGACAGCATCCGGACACCAAGCTCTTTGTGGTGGGCGAGTACGGCCGCCGGTTCTTCACGCAGCGAAATATCCCCATTGAGCACAGTTTCCTCTACACGGCGCAGAATCCCACCATGGCCCGCGCTAGGGAGATCAGCGCGCTGCTGTTGGACGGCTTTGACCGGGGGGAGCTGCAAAAAATATTCGTGGTCTATACCGACATGGCCAGCGCCATGTCCTTCCAGGCCCGGTCCACCCGCCTGCTGCCCTTCCGCCGGACTTACTTCACCGACGACAAGGCCGGGACGGAGCAGCCGGTGACGACGCCCTTCGAGTTTTTACCGGATATAGCTGCGGTGCTCAACAGCATGATGCCCAGCTATGTCTCCGGATTTATCTACAGTGCGCTGATCGACAGCTTCTGCTGCGAGCAGAACGCCCGCATGACGGCCATGGACAGCGCCAATCAGAACGCGGAAAAGCTGCTGGGCGAGCTTTCCCTGGAATTTAACCGGGTGCGCCAGGCGGCCATCACCCAGGAGATCACCGAGATCTCCGCCGGGGCCAGGGCACAGAAGCAGAACCATCAAAAGAACAAGAGGTGAGAGACTTGGAACGTGGTATTATCGTACAAATATCCGGTCCTGTTGTGGACGTGGAAATACAGGAAGGTGAGCTGCCCCGCCTGCGGGAGGAGCTCACGGTGGAAAAGAACGGCGCCGTGCGCGTCATGGAGGTGGCCCAGCATGTGGGCCGCAATACCGTGCGTTGCGTCATGCTCTCCCCCAGCGAGGGCCTGGCCCGGGGCCTGGCCGTGGACGTGCCGGGTCATACCATCCAGGTGCCGGTGGGACAGGCCACTCTGGGGCGGATGTTCAACGTATTGGGCCAGCCCATCGACGGAGGCGGACCCCTGCCCGAGGATACGCCGACCCAGAGCATCTACCGCACGCCGCCCTCCTTTGAGGAGCAGAGCCCCGCGGTGGAGATCCTGGAGACCGGCATCAAGGTTATCGACTTGCTGGAGCCCTACCCCCGCGGCGGCAAGATCGGCCTGTTCGGCGGTGCCGGCGTGGGCAAGACGGTGCTTATCCAGGAGCTGATCCACAATGTGGCCATGGAACACGGCGGCTACTCCATTTTCACCGGCGTGGGCGAGCGCTCCCGCGAGGGCAACGACCTGTGGCGGGAGATGCGGGAGAGCGGCGTGTCCGACAAGACCGCCCTGGTCTTCGGCCAGATGAACGAGTCCCCCGGCGTGCGTATGCGGGTGGCCCTGTCGGGCCTGACTATGGCGGAGCACTTCCGGGACAAGGAGCACAAGGACGTGCTGCTGTTCATCGACAACATCTTCCGCTTTGTCCAGGCGGGCAGCGAGGTATCCACCCTGCTGGGCCGGATGCCCTCCGCCGTGGGTTATCAGCCCACCCTGGCCAATGAGATGGGTGAGCTCCAGGAGCGCATCGCCTCCACCAAGGAGGGCTCCGTCACATCGGTGCAGGCGGTGTACGTCCCTGCCGACGATCTGACGGACCCCGCCACCGCCACCACCTTCGCCCATCTGGACGCCACCACCGTGCTCAGCCGCAAGGTCTCCGAGCAGGGCATCTACCCGGCGGTGGACCCGCTGGCCTCCTCCTCCCGCATCCTGGAGGCCGACACCGTGGGCGAGAAGCACTACCGTATCGCCCGGAAGGTCCAGGAGATCCTGGAGAACTACCGGGAGCTCCAGGACATCATCGCCATCCTGGGCATGGATGAGCTCAGCGACGCGGACCGGAAGACCGTGGCCCGCGCCCGGCGGCTCCAGCGCTTTTTGTCCCAGCCCACCCATGTGGCGGAGAAGTTCACCGGTATGCCCGGCATTTACGTGCCTTTGAAGGACACCCTGGAGAGCTTCGGGGCCATCGTGGAGGGTGAGCTGGACCAGTACCCGGAGGCCGCCTTCTTCAATGTGGGCTCCTGGCGGGACGTGGTGGAAAAGGCCAGAAAGCTGGAAGCGGGTGAGATCTGATGGACACCTTTCAGGTACACATTCTGGCGGCGGATAAGACCTTCTACGAGGGCCCCTGCGTCAGCCTGACCATCCCCACCAGCGACGGGGAGCAAGGGATCTGGGCCCATCACAGCAGCATGATCGCCGCCGTGAAGCCGGGGACGCTGCGCTATCAGGTCCCCGACCAGCCGCCGCAGATGGCGGCTGTTTCCCCCGGCATGGTCAAGGTGGAACACAACGACGTGCTGGTGCTGGTGGACTCCGCGGAGCGTCCGGAGGAGATTGACGAGGCCCGCGCCAGGCGGGAGGCCGACGAGGCCCGGGAGGCCCTTTTGCAGAAAAGAAGCCGGCAGGAGCATCAGATCGCCCAGGCCACCCTGGCCAGGGCGCTGAACCGTCTGCGGGTCAAGGCAAATTCTATCCAATAAATAAACTGCGCGTCCGTCGCTTTTGAGCGGGCGCGCAGTTTTTTATACTATTCCTTGATTAGAAGCGCAATATTGTTACCGTGCGGAAATCCTGGAATTGCAGCGGCTTAAAGGGCGATATTAAAGTTCTTTTTGATACTTTTTCTTTCAAGAAAAAGTATTTATTATCTTTTCTTTCGCTTTTGCCGGTATACCAAAGCCAGAACACCCAGCGCCCGGTCAAAGATCAGGAACACCAGACACCCCATTGCCAGCAGTCCGATCAGCATGGGGACAGAGTATTCGGCGAACTCCTCTACCACGGCATCCAGGCGGAACAGATGAAGGATCAGCGCGTACATAGCCGTCACCGCCAGACAGAACACCCCGGCCTTCACCCCTGTCCGGGGTAGACGGGGGAGACGTTCCAGTCTGGGACGGAAAGCCGGATACCAGCCCAGGAAGACATACAGCAGCGCCAGCTCCTTGTCCGCGCACAGCAGGACTCCCAGCACCGCCGAAGCGGCGTATACCAGCAGTGCCGTCCCCGTACCGTAGTCGCACACGATGGGCAGCAGACAGATCATGGCCAGCATGGGGCAGGCGAAGGTGGCAAAGGGGATCAGGCTTCCCAGGGACAAAATCGCCACAGACAGCGCCGCCAGCAGCCCGCACAGGGCGATCCTGCGGCTCTCACGCTGGATTTTGCCATACTCGCCCATAGCAATACCTCCCAACTGATGGGATCGAACCGGTCCGATGCGTTCCGCACCGCCGGTTCGATTTCTCAAAAGCGTTCTTCCAAAAACTTCCTGGCTTCCTCACTGCCGTTTTCCGCGGCGGACTCCAGCCAGCGCCTGGCTTTTTTCGGGTTTCTGGTCTCCGCCCGGCCGCCGTAGTACATGTAGCCGCACTTCAGCTGGGCATCCACGGAACCCTGCTTAGCCGCCTGCTCGTACCAGGAGAGGGAGCGCTTCAAGTCGATCTCCGTCCCCCGGCCATCCTCGTAGATGGACGCGCAGGCCAGCTGGCCGCTCAGGTGCCCCTGTTTAGCCGCCCGCTTGTACCAGATCAGCGCGGCCTTGTCGTTGGCCTCTGTGCCGATGCCCCGGCGGTACATCTGTCCGCAGAGGAACTGGGCCTCGACGTGGCCCTGCTCCGCTGCCTGGAGGAAGGAGGACAGAGCCGCTTCATAGTCCCCGGCCCGGTAGGCATTCCGGCCAACACTAAAAGGATCTTCCTCTGAAACTGCGGGCTCCGTCGGTTCCGGGGCCTCCTGGGGCTCCGGGGCGAAGGGATCGCCCTCCGGCCACAGATCCTCTTCTTCCACCTCCGGCGGTGTGATTTCCTCGACGGGCTCTGGCTCCTTTTTGCGGGACCTGCCCTGGGAGGGCTGCAGGAATGGCAGCTTTGACATATAATCTTTCAGCATGGCTTCCACCTCTTTGCTGCATGGTGTTCACATACGAATTATTATAATCAAAAGAGAGGAAGTTGTCAACTTTCTGCCGGTTCCGCGGTTTTATGACTCCTTTGCCCACTGGACAACCGGAGCCAGATATTCCCGCTTCGCGCCGTCAAAGGAGTGGGAGATGACCGCCAGCATCTCGGCCATCTCCGGCTTGTTCTTCAGCGTGGCTCGCAGGGCGGCCATCATGGCGCGATGCACCGTACTCATATGCTCATAATCCAGACCGCCCTGGCAGTAGAAACCTTTGATTTGCGGTGTGTCGCCGAGCAGCTTCTCCATACTCTCCGGCAGGGTCGGATTACCCATGGGAGCACAGCCCACCGCTATGACGGCGACCCGCTTGCCAGCCAGCGAGGGGAGCTGTTTTTTCAGCCAGTTCAGCCCGGACATCTGACCGGCGTAGAGACCGCCGGTCAAAATAATAGTGTGGTATGCTGANAGAGAAANATNTTTCCGGTCCCGGAAGGNCAGCGCCTGACAGTTCAANTCCTCCGCCAGCCACTGGGCNTAGCGCTGGGAGAAGCCGGTTTTGCTGGAATAGATAATGANTGTTTCNTTCATTGNAAATCCTCCTTTTTCCAGGGCCGTNCCCGGCCNAGCCATCCGTGNTCCCGCCACCATTTTGCGTCCGGGGAATCCGGCCATGCGNACTTTTGCNNCAGNCGCATGGCGTGAAACAGAAACCGNGTTTTCAGTCCCGGCCCGGAGACGCCCCGGCGGAGTTTTGCCGCCGTCTGNTCCGCNTGCCNGGATATTTTTTGCTTTAGTCCGGGAGAGAGGCGGTCCCAGCTGATCTCCATCAGGGTGAANCCCAGNTTATATGTACGCGCCACNCCCCAGAAGTCCAGGCTGTCCTTCATTTCCCGCAGGGCGGCGCGGTACACCGGCCCGCTGGCGGTGGCAATGACCACGCCCTGCTTGCGGAACATCTCTCCGTTGGGCTTGTGGACCATCCACATATTGGCGTAGTGGTCCAGAAAGGTCTTCATCTGTCCGGTGAGGTGGAGGGCGTACACCGGCGAGGTCAGCANGATNANNTCGGCAGCCAGCATGGCCGNCAGGATNTTNTGNGCNCNCTCGCTNTGNTAGCAGTGGTTNTCCTCGTTNAAGCACCGAAANCAGGAAATGCAGNNATCCGGACAGTCCCGGGGGAGAAAAAACTCTGTNACTTCCGCTTCCGGGANGTNGGAGAGNACTTCCTGGGCNATATGCCAGGTACAGCCNTTNCGTTCTGTGCCGTATACAACGCAGATTTTCATTTCTNCGGCCTCCATTCGTAGTTTTTCCGGAACTGCTCNACNTGNGCCCGGATAAAGGGNCGNGCCTCCTCNAAGCTGTCACAGGTGTGGATCAGCATGAACNNNGGNCCNTNGAANTCCNNNGCCACCGCCNNCGGGTNCTCCCGCCGNATNTCNCCGNNGTCCATNAGNGCGGCNAAGATATANNCCTGNACCNGNANACACTTGTCCCTGTACAGCTGCCGGTAGATATCCCGGCAGCGNGGGTCGGTATACTGGCTGAGCAGCAGCAGACGGCGGAACTGTANATTCCAGGGATCGTCGAAGAAAAAGAGNAAGGTCTGTTCNATCAATTCCTGNAAATGTTCCANCCTGATCCCCTGATACACAGANNTGTCGTCCCCCTNGTCGAAGGGNAGGGCNTTTCCCCGGAAATAGACCTCCGACTGCTGGACGCAGAAGTCCACGATNCCGTCAAAAATAGCCCGCTTATTCTCNAANTGGTTNTATANNGANCTCTCCCGGATGCCNACNGCCCGCGCNATNTCCCGGACGGANACCCCGTCGTAGCCCCGCTGGGAAAAGAGCTCCAGAGCGGTCTCTATGATCTTTTCCTTGGTACTCATAGNGCACTCCTAACGAACGATTGTTAGCACGTTGCTAGTATACTAACAACTGTTCGCTTTGTCAAGGGGAGAATTGCGGCAAATTTCTATTGACTTTTTCGNTCNTTTGTTCTATATTNTTTACAGAACGAATGTTTTGANNANGAGGAGGAGAATNNGCCGTGGATGTGATGGACAAGCTGACGATCCTGACCGACGCNGCCAAATATGANGCNGCCTGCACCTCCAGCGGNGCCCAGCGGGGNCACAAGGCGGGACATATCGGCAATACNTCCTCCTCGATAGCGGGNTGCTGCCACACGTTTTCAGGGGATGGCCGNTGCGTGACGCTGCTGAAAGTGCTGATGACCAATTGCTGCGTCTANGACTGNAAGTANTGCGTCAACCGGTGCTCCAACGACACCCGGCGGGCGGTGTTTACCCCGGAGGAGCTGGCGGATCTGACCATNCAGTTNTACCGGCGCAACTATATNGANGGCNTNTTNCTGTCCTCCGGCGTGCTGGTCAGTCCGGANNATACCACNGAGCGGATGATCCGCTGCCTGGACCTGCTGCGGAACCACTACCGGTTCAANGGCTACATCCATGCCAAGGCCATCCCNGGCACNTCGCCGGAGCTGGTGACCCGGCTGGGGCTGCTGGCGGACCGGCTGAGCGTCAACATCGAGCTCCCGTCGGAGCAGGGNCTGAACACNCTGGCCCCCAATAAGACGCGGAAGTCCATTTTCCGCCCCATGGGCCTGATNACCAATACGCTGAAAGANAATAAAGAGGANCTGGTGAAGTACCGCCATACGCCCCGCTTCGCCCCCGCGGGGCAGAGNACNCAGATGATCATCGGGGCTACCCCGGACTCGGACCGGCATATCCTGTCGCTGACGCAGTCCCTGTACGACAGGTACGGTCTCCGCAGGGTATTTTACTCCGCCTATGTGCCGGTGGTGGAGAATACTCTGCTGCCCGCCCTGGACACTAAGCCGCCGCTGCTACGGGAGCACCGGCTCTANCAGGCGGATTGGCTGCTGCGGTTCTANGGCTTCCGGGCGGAGGAGCTGCTGGANGAGGANGATCCNAANTTCAACCCNCTGGTGGACCCTAAGTGCAGCTGGGCNCTGAAGCACCCGGANTTTTTCCCGGTGGAGGTGAACACCGCCAGCCGNGAGGANCTGCTGCGGNTNCCNGGAGTGGGCACNGTGTCNGNCAATCGAATCCTCTATGCCCGCCGGGCGCGGAAGCTGGAGCACGAGGACCTGCGGAAGATGGGGATCGTNATGAAGCGGGCGCAGTATTTTATTACCTGCAAGGGCCGGGTNATGGACGGATTGAAGCTCCGGCAGGANAGCATCCTGCGGAGCCTGATNGCCGCCGAGCGGGCNTCGNTGCCCGGTGCGGANCTGGCGCAGTTGAGNCTGTTTGANCAGGTTGGATAATATAAAAGTTTNGTCCACCTNTTCANAGGTGGCGGAGTCCAGAGGCAGNGCCTCTGGGCGCGCCCCGCAGGGCGCGAAATNCCCCCAAAAGCCGCNCTCTAAAAATATCTTCTCCATAGCACGGTCCCAAACTGCGCGGCTTTCAAGCGCATTTGCCGTTCATACGGCAAACAGCGCCGGGAGTTTCCGTAAAATCTTGATTCGNCTTTTAAGTTNGGAAGTAATAGCAGAGGAGGAANACGNNATGAACACAAGAGAGGAGACCNTACGCCTGTGGTTNGATATGTGGCTGCGGGGAGAGGATTTCGGNATCCGGGATATTTTNCAGGAGGATGCCGTCTATACCGAGAGNTGGGGNCCGGTCTACCACGGGGCGGAGGCCATTGGANATTGGTTCCGGGAGTGGCTCACCCGGGGCAGGGTGCTGACCTGGGATATCCACCGGTTTTTCCACGCCGGAGATCAGACGGCGGTGACTTGGTTTTTCCGGTGCCAGATGGGGGACGAGGAGCCCACGGGCTTTGAGGGGGTATCCGTTGTGCAATGGACGGAGGAAGGAAAGATCCTCCGCTTGACGGAGTATTGCTGTGAGCCGGACCAGTATGATCCCTACGCGGGCGGCCCCGAGCCGGTTTTTGATGGAAAAGAACGGTATAAAAAATTTGAAGGAGGTATTTCTTGATGATGGAAGTAATGTTGGGTAACGTCATGGTGGACTGCGGCGACGCGGAGCAGCTGCAAAGGTTTTATGGGGAGCTGCTGGGCTGGGAGCAGTGCCAGTTGTATGGATGCCGCGCCGTGCGCAGTTCCGGAGGGATCGTGTTCCTGTTTGCCCAGGAGGAGGACTATGTGCCGCCGGTGTGGCCGGAGGAGGATGGGCGGCAGCAGAAGCAGATGCACTTTGACTTTCAGGTGGAGAGCGTCCCGGAGGCCGTCCGGCGGGCGGAGAGCTTGGGGGCGGTGAAGGCGAAGGCCCAGTTCGGCAGCGAGGAGGAGTTTATCACCATGCTTGACCCGGCGGGGCACCCCTTTTGTCTGTGTAAGGCTTAAAAAGGCATCAGCCGGGTGACAAATGCGTTATAAACGACAGAGGCCGGGATATCCTCCCGGCCTCTGCTGTTTAGTTGATGCCCCGTTCGTCGCAGGCTTCAAAATGGATGTTGTCTGCGGTGATGGGGTTGAAGGTAATGTTTTCTGTGCTGTATTCCGCTCCCCAGAGGTTGAACTGTGACACAACGTCCTCCTCGGTCATTTGCAGCAGCGCTTCAAGGTCTGTGTCCTGCCAGAAGGTGTTGATGGCATTTATCATCCCGCCCACGAGGGCGTCTCGCTCGGCCACGGTCACCTTGGACTTGTCGGTGATGTGGTAGGAGATGTCATAGTACAGATCACACCAGGCGATGACAATGCCGTTTCCTTCCACGGTCCGCCCGTGCATACTGGAGGAGAAACCGGGGTCCTCCTCCGGTCCGCCGGTGTGGAGGGCGCGGACCATCTGGCCGTTCTCCATGCCGGAATAAAAGCAGGTAAGGGAGATAAATGTCCGCTCCTCCTCGCTTAGATGCACGCCGTAGTCATTCCAGATCACGTCGCAGTTGATGCGGTCCCATGCGTCGCTGTTTGCGTTGGCCCAATTCAGGACCCGCTGGTTGAAGTTCTCCAGGGACGTCCGGTAGGTCTGGTCCGTCCGCAGGTTCAGGAGGGAGGCGTAGTCCTCCTCTGTGGCCTGGGGGAATTCCCGGGTCTCCGCATTGTCCTGGAAGGATGCGGCATAGATGGCGTTTCCCTGCCGGATCTCGTCGAAGCCCTCCTGCTCGTCCGGGTCAGCCTCCCGAAGACCGGAGAGTACGCCGTTGGTGTAAACAGCATACAGCTCCACCGCGCCGTCGGAAAACCCGGGGCCGGCGTGTTCGGTGAGCCAGGTGTGCTCCCGCTCGTCGTAGATACCCCTGACCTCCTTGCCGTTGAACCACATGGTCAGGCCGTTGCCGTCCAGGTCCGGGTCATAAAACTGGTAGGTCAGGCCGAAAGGTGCGTAGGGCGTGAGCAGACGGTCCCATTCGGCGGCAGACTCACTGGAGAACTGCGCGTGGAGGGCGGCGTCGGGGTCAACGTAGCCGTATCCGTTGGCGGTTTCCCGCCACTGCATACTCTCCAAATCCTTAAAGGGAACGTAGACGTATCCGTCCGCGGTTTCTACCCGGGCAACTCTGCCATCATCCGTAGAACCAGACCGGGTGGGCAGTCCGGCCTCCACGGTGACGGAGAGACAGTCGGTACTGAGTCGCTGGGACAGGGCTGTGAAGTCCGCATCTGTGGTGTCATACGGCTCCAGAAGGGCCTTGACGCCCGCCTTGATATCTTTCTGGACCTGCTCATACTCCCCGACGGTCAGCTTCTCCGGGTCCAGGATACGGAGGGTGTAGGTGTACTCCAGAAACACATCGCGGCCATCCTCCAGACGGGTTGCTTCCCTGCCGGGAAATACCCGACTTTGCCAGCCTTCCGCCGTCAAATGTCGATAGACATTGTTGAAGTAGTCGTGGAAAGCCATAGACGGCGTCACTGTCTCAGGTTCGTTCCAGATGGCGTCAACGGCGCTGCTCTGGCCGTAGCGGTCAATGAGGGCGATGTCCTCCGGCGTATCCCGCTCGGTCCACATCTTCTGCTGGTACGCCGCCACGGTCATGTTCTTATAGCCCTCGAACCACAGCCCGGCCAGCCGGTCCAGCTCCGCCTCGGTGAAGGTCCCATCCGGGGCTTTGGGGTAGGGAGTCTTATTTTCCGCCATGGCAGAGGTGGCAAATGCCGCCCCCACACAGCAGACCAGTACCACCGCCGCAAGAATGGCGGCGAGGGAACGTTTTTTGGTTTTCATGATAGCGATTATCCTTTCTTCGATCGCGCTTTTGTTGAACGCACTGGCGAAGGGGCCCAGTCCGCTCTTCTGCTCCTCCATGGAGATCAGCGCCCTGGCGTAGTCGCCCCGCCGCTCCAGTCCCAGACGGCGCACCACCGCCTCGTCACAGCGCAGCTCCATGTCCCTGTTGGCCAGCGCCAGCATCACCCAGACAAGGGGGTTGAACCAGTGGACGCAGGCCGCGGCCGCCAGGATCAGCTTGCACACGCTGTCAAAGCGCTGGATGTGGGTAAATTCGTGCTCCAGCACCCATTCCAGACGGGTATCCTCCTGCTGCTCCTCCGGCAGCAGGATCACCGGACGCAGTACGCCGTAGGTCAGCGGCAGATTGGTTTCACCGGACTGCCGCAGGGCGATGGGACGGCGCAGACGGTGCCGCGCCAGCCAGACCGGGACCCAGCCCGCCTCCACCGGCAGGGCTGACCGGAACGTCCGGCGGCTGCGGAGGTAGGAGAGCAGGAACACCCCGGCGCATACCAGCGCCCCGGCCGTCCAGACCAGGGGCCGCAGGTCCACGTCCGGCGCGGCGGGAGCCGGGGACGGGACTGCCGCACTTGGGGCAACGGTTGGCGCGGCTGGTTCCACTGCCGTCGTCGGTATCAGGGTGTTCGCCGGGTTGGCCGTCTGCGTGACGGTTTCCGCGCTTTCCTGAACCGGGATGCGCTCCGCCAGCGTGTAGACGCTGGCAGGGGAGGGGATGGAGAAGGGCACCAGCAGCCGCAGCACCGCCACGGCCCACAGCGCCAGAAACGTCCCCTTGGGCAGGCGGTTGAGCGTCAGCGCCCGTAGTACGACCACCGCGAGGATCAGCACACCGCCGGAAAAGCTCATTTGCAGCAGGCTCATATCCGCCACCTCATTCCAGCTCGCCCACGATGTCCCGCAGGCGCTCAATCTGCTCGGCGGTCAGCTTCTTCCGTCCCAGCAGGGCGGCGAAGAGCTTGTCGGCGGAGCCGTCGTAGATTTTGTTGATGAGCTCATCGGTCTCCGCCTCCTGCACCGCCTCCTTGGGGATCAGGGCGCGGCAGTGGAAGCCGGGGTCCGTGCGGGCGATGGCTTCCTTCTTGATGCAGCGCTTGATGAGGGTGTAGGTGGTGTTGACATTCCAGCCCACCTCGTTCTCCAGAATCTCCGCGACCCGCCGGGCGGGGATTTCACCCTCCCGCCACAGCACGTCCATTACCTTCAGCTCCGAATCATGCAGCTTTACCGCCATGGTTTTCGTCCTCCTTCTATAAGACGTTGGTAGTACCACCACAACAATACTACCACAGTCGTATGGATTTGTCAATACGACTGTGGTAGTATGAAAGAATTTTTATTTTTTCGCCTGGACCGCCGTCCACAGGCTGTCCGCCAGGGCGGCGAACTCCTCCATGCTCAGCGCCTCCCCACGGACGGTGGGGGACAGGCCGCACTGCGCGATGGCCTCCGCCACGCCCTCCTTGCCCAGCCGGGAGCCGAAGGCGGTACACAGGGAATTGCACAGCGTCTTCCGCCGCAGGGCAAAGGCGGCTTTTACCGTCTGGAAGAAAAATTCCTCCCCGCAGGCGGGGGACACCGCCGGAGTCTCCCGGACCCGGCACTGGATAACGGAGGATGTGACCTTAGGCGCGGGCAGGAAGCAGTCCGGCGGCACGTCGAACAGGATTTCCGGCTGGGTGTGGTACTGCATGTAGACCGACAGCACGCCGTAATCCCCGGTGCCGGGCTTCGCCGCCAGACGCAGGGCCACCTCCCGCTGGACCATGACCGTGATGGTCTGGAATCGATTGGCTTCGACCAGGGCTTTCAGGATGGGGGAGGCCACGTTGTAGGGCAGATTGGCGCACACCAGGGGTGTGAGATTCTGGAAGTGTTCATCCACCAGGGCGGGCACGTCCAGCTTGAGCACGTCGCCGGAGATCAGGGTGAAATTTTCCGCTCCGGCCATGGTCTCCGCCAGCACCGGCGGCAGGGCCGGGTCCAGCTCCACAGAGACCACCTTCGCGGCCTGCTTGCAGAGTTCCCGGGTCAGGCACCCGATGCCGGGGCCGATTTCCAGCACGCCGCAGGTCCCATCTCCGCCGCCAGCGGCGGCAATCTCACGGGGCACCCAGTCTGCAACCAGGAAGTTTTGTCCCAGGGATTTGGAGAAGTGGAAGCCGTGACGGCCCAGCAGGGCCCGGACCTCCCGAATATCACAGAGATTCATCATATTGTCCACCTCGCAGAACCTTTTTTGATAGTATACCATATTTTGAAAAAATGGGTAGCGTTTTTTTCGCCGCTGTGATACAATGGCCGGAGAAATGGAAAGAGGGGGAATTTTGCCATGCCGGAGCTTGTGAAAATGCTGTTGATTGTCTGCCCGCTGGTATTTCTGGGGGGCTTTGTGGACAGCGTAGCCGGAGGCGGGGGATTGATCACCCTGCCCGCCTATATGATGGCGGGGGTGCCGGTCCACTTCGCGGCAGGGACCAACAAGGTGGTCAACGGCTGCGGGTCTGCCACAGCGTCGGTGAAGTTCTTCCGCAGCGGGAAGATCCGGCTTCACGCCGCGTTGTGCGCGGCGCTAGGCGCTCTGGCAGGGGGGTACATAGGCGCGGAGATTGCCAAGATGCTCAGTGAGAGCCTCCTCAAGGGACTAATGCTGATCGCCCTGCCGCTGGTGGCGATCTTCCTGGTGGTCAAGAAGGATTTCGGCCAGGAGGCCGGTGAGAAGCAGTATCCCCGGCCCTATGAGATGGCTGTCAGTTTAGGGATCGGGCTGGTTATCGGCTGCTACGACGGCATGGTGGGTCCCGGCACCGGGACGTTTATGATCATGGCGTTTACGGCGCTTTTGCAGATGGATATGGTGACGGCCTCCGGATGCTCCAAGGTGGGGAATCTGGCCTCCAATGTGGCGGCGGCGGTGTCGTTTATCATCGGCGGGAAGGTCATGTGGGTTTTGGTTGTGCCTGCGGCGGTGTGCAGTATGCTGGGGAATTACTGCGGGGCGCGGTACGCCATCCGCGGCGGCGGCAAGAAGATCAAAGGGATGATTTTTGTTGTTCTGGGGATGCTCTTTATAAAAATGCTCATTGATATTTTGTAATTGTGGCGGCGCATAGCGCCGCCACCACTTTTTTCTTGCCGCCCTCCGGGCGGCAGGGTGGTTGGTTCTACACCTGGCCCGGGGGCTTCTCGCCCCGGACTCCTCGGGTTCTTTTGTCGCGCGACAAAAGAACCCAAAAACGCGCTTAAACCTACGGTTTAAGAATCCCTTAGCTATTACGGGAGTATTTGTTTTTGCGCTGATCCTGTAGGCCGTCCGACCTACCGGAGTACTGGTGTGGTTTCAGCTGCTCTGCGTCTATTTTAGGATGTTGAATCAGTCCCTACCGTATCACACGAGGGGAGCTCCCTGGGGTGCAGGGTTGATGATTTGTCGTCTATCCACAATCTGTGTAGGGGCGGATACCATGCCCCTACATCTGATTAAGCATAAAAGGACCGGGATCTCCACCCGAAGATCCCGGTCCCTTTAAGTTTCTGATTTAATAGACCTGCCCCAGTACAACCGGAACAGAACAGCCCTGCAAGGCTTGAACAGGGCCAGAGCCATCGCAAAGTTGCCCGCGCCGTGAAGCAAGTCAAAGGGGATACCGGACAGCCACCAGCTCAAAGCAAAGCCCCATCCTCCCGCAGCCCAGTAGGCAAGGGAGCACAGCGCCCCGAAGCACAGCCCGAAGGTCCCCGACAGCAGCGCCCAGCCCAGGGGGGATTCCATCCGCCGCAGCAGCCAGGCCGCCAGAGCCAGCACCGCCCACACGTACAGATAGCAGGCCGACCAGTATCCAAAGCCCCACGTAACGATCTCCAGCATCACGTACACGTACACCGGGATCAGTGCCCGCAGGCCCAGCACGGCCACATATACGACGATCAGCAGGGATACCGGCTCAATGTTGGGCAGGGGGGCCATCACGATTTTCGCGCCGAACAGCAGTGCCGACAGCAGCCCCAATACTGCGATCTCGCGGGCGGTAAAGGCCGTTTTTTTCATTACCAGCCTACGATCAGAGTCAGCTCATAGTGCTCCCCATCGGCAATGGGGGTCTCGTCCGCGCCGGTCATGAGGTACTCGCCGCTTCTCGTGACCTGCCACCACTCCTGATTGTCCTCATCAACGGTCTCCCCGTCGGCAGTGAGGATGTACAACCCATAGGCGCTCTGGTTGTCCTCCACCACGCCGCCCTCTACCAGGGCGCGGCCCAGAAATTCCTGGTCGGTGCTGAGGTCGAAATCCTTGGTGGAGCTGTCCTTATGGATCACCTGGACGGTGATCTGCTTGCCGCCGGCGACGCCCTTGGGCGCCGTCATGCGCCAGACCACAAACAGCACCACGGCCAGCAGGGCCACGCATACCACGCCGATGATCAGCTTCTTGGATGACTTCTTTTGTTCGCTCATTTCTTTTTCACCTTTCTTTTCTTGTTCGCTCCGCCTGCCGGGGAACGCACACGGCCCCGCCGCAGACGCGGTGAGGCCGAAAAGAAAGTACGCTTCCGGTTCCGGCGGAAATGCTGCCAAGGCTCATGTTCCTGACTCAGCCCCTCAGTGGAGGCATCACAGTGACCGACTCGCGGGGCTTCTCACCCCATTCCATGCGCCGCATACGCGGCAAAGCCCTGGCTCCATATTGAACTGAAGGAAGTATAGCACAGCTTCTGCCGGTTGTAAAGGGGCATTTTGGATCTCCGCCGGGTTTTTGCGGCATAAAACTGCTCCCTCCAGGACAGACTGTGTTTTTCACTGTCCATCATAGAGGGAGCGTATTACTGAGCCATCGCCGGCTATGTTATGGTGACCGGAATAGAGACGGTATCCTGCATCGTCCTGGGGCCGTCGGCCGTCTGCACTTCAATGGTGAATACCCCGGTAAGGATCGCCGTGCCGGGGGAAATGCCCTTCAGCCTGCAGAACCACCCAAACTGGCTGCCCGTCTCCACTACCTCGACCACAGAGGTATCGTCGCTGCTCCATTGCCACGATACCGGAGATATGCTTCGAGAATATCTGCAGGAGGTGAAGAGGACCCACTTTACATCACCCACGGACAGGCTGGGGACCCCAAAAACGATCCACCAGTCCAGATGGTCCTGCACCTGAAGAGCCAGCACATACCGCTGGTCGGGATGATCGGGATCGAAAGCCGTTAATTCCACCGGTCCGCTGGACAGAGTCGTAAAGGTGCCGGCTCTGTTGATGACCGCGACGCTGGTGTCGGAGGAAAAATAGACCATCCCTTTTGGCAGCTCCCCATCTGTTCCCCACGCACTGGAAAAGGAGGAGGTATATCCATAGCCCGACTGTTCCCCAAATTCCGGCAGCTCCCTGTAGATCACTGTGAACGGCACCTCCTCCACAGTGATGTCAAAGGAAACATCGTCCTCCATGGTCTGGCGGCCGAAGACGGTCTCCACTTCAAAGGTGACCCGCCCCGTTATCGTAGCCTTGCCTGGGGCAACGCCCTGAAATACGCAGAGATACATCCACGACATAGAAGGGATGATGTCGACCACGTCGGAGTCACTGCTCTTCCACTGTATACCTGTGACCTCGATCCCGTACCCGGTGGTCGACATAGTATAGTTCTGGAGGTGGCAGCTGCTTGTGCGCCCCACCGTGAGCACAGTATCCTCCGGGAGCGAGAAATAAAAGTCCCAGTCAAAGTGGTCCCCGACCTGGATCGTGAGCGTATATTCCGTATCCGGATCGCTGGGGTCCCTGGCGGTCAGGACCGCCTCGCCGGGTAACAGCGTACTGAATTGACCGTACTCATCGATCCGCACAACATCGGGGTCTGAGGAGATGTACTCCAGACCGCCCGGCAGCGGGTCCTTCCACTCGGAGGCAAAACTGCTGCTATAGCCATAGCCGCTGCTCGCTCCAAAGTAGATTAAGTCCCTGTTAATGACCACGGGCTCCGGGTCCGGCTCCGTGTCAGAACCCGGGTCGGGATTTTCCCCGAAGTCCGGCGTCGTATCAAGCCCCGGTATAAACCAGTTGTCCGTCCAGAGGTCCGGCCACAGACTGGGGACCGTATTGGGCTGCTGGACCGGCTCGGGTTCCGGTTCCGGCTCTGGCTGGACCTGCGGAGCGATCTCCGGTATTTCAGGAAGACCCGGTTCTTCAAAAAGATCTACCCCGTCATCCGGCGGCGTTGCAGGCGGCGGAAGCTCCGGTTCACCGGCGATCTCCGCCTCCAGGGGCACGGCAGGCAGCGCCTCCGGCCCGTGTTCCTCTGCCGCCGCCGGGACCACGACCGGCAGCGGGACAGCCTGTCCGTGCTCCGCCGGAGCCGTGGGCTGTTGTTCCGCCGGCAGGGGCGGCTGCTCCACCGGCGCCAAACGCTCCGGGAGCACAGCGGGGGGCTGCACCAGGAGCTCCTGCCGCGAACCGCCCGTCTCCGCAGGCTGCACCGCCTGGATAGGCGGGGTCTCCGGCGTCTCAGGCTCCGGGGAGAGCAGGATACCGCCTGTCACCGCACCCGCCACCAGCAGCACCGCCGCCGCGATGGCTTTTTTCGCGCCCAGCGCAGCCAACACCGCCTTCACGGACGCCGCTGCCGCCGCCACACCGCCCGCCGCAGCGGACGCACCCGCCGCGGCCAGTACCGCCGGGACCAGGCTGCCGGTGATAACAGAAGCCGATTCCTGCTGAAGAAAGTACTGGATAAAGGGCAGGGGAGAGAGGCCGTAGAGCCGGAAGCCCTGCCGCTCGTACCCGTCCACGCCCTGCTTGATGGCCCGCCGGGCGTGATGCAGGCGGCTTTTGACCGTGCCCTCCGGGACCTTCAGGGTGCTGGCCACCTCTTTGATGGACAGCTCCTGGTAGTAGTAGAGCATCACGCATTCCCTCTGCTGCTCGGGCAGCGCATCCACCAGCTCCACGATCATCCGGCGATTCTCCTCGGTGTCCAGCCGCTTGTCCGGCTGCTGCTGGTCGTCCTGGATCTCCAGCGTCTCCAGCAGCGCGTCATCCGCCTCCTGTATGTAGCGCAGCTCCCGGATGGTCCGGGCCCGCCGCTTGCGGCAGCAGCGGACCGTGATCTGGTTCAGCCATCCCCAGAAGGCGTTTGGCTCCCGCAGGGAACCCAGCCCCGCCAGCATGGCGATCAGGATATCCTGGGCCGCGTCCTCGGCGCGGTCCCTGTCCCGCAGCATCCGGAGGCAGTGAAAGCGCACCTTCTCCTGCACGGCCAGCACCAGCTGCTCCTGTGCCTGGGGATCTCCCTCCCGGCACTTCGCAATGAGCTCTGACAGCTCACTCTGATCCATTTTGCAATACCTCCAACCACACATCCCGCCCGAGACAGCGCAACCGGCCTCCCCAATGGGAGGCCGGCGCTTTAGGAGGTCCCCCTCCGTCCGGCGGTTGTTTCTCCATTTCGCACTATGATAGCACAAAAACGGAGAAGATGCAACCCGGTCGGCGGGGTGATGAGAAAGCTTTTTAATATCGCACTTCAGACCGATGCAATTCCGGGATATCCACACGGTAACAATATTGTGCTTCTTATCCGAGAACAGTATAAGATCTGTGGTCAGGCGGGATAGCGGCTCTCCGCATAGAAGCTGCCGCGCTCCAGCTCCTGGCGGGAGATCTCGCGGCCCCAGTGGATGGAGCTGTTATAGTTCCCCTCCGCGACGACCACGCTGTCCGCTCTTTTCTCCAGAACGATCACGGAATGGGTATCGTTGTTGACGCGGAGCATGTCGCCCACTTTGATGCTGTCAAAATTGGAGTGCTTGCTGCTGACCGGGTAGCTGCCGAAGGCCGCGTCGCTGCAGGCCAGCGCAAAGCCCGCGCAGCCGTATCCCGTCATACGCACGGCGGCGGAATAGTAGCTGTTGTCGTTGGTCCAGCGCATCCCCTCCGGATACTGCGTCTTGAGTCCGTAGATGATCTCCCGGATGTTGTCGTCCGTGATATCCTTGCCGTTAGCCAGCTTGCCGGAGCTGGTGGGCTGCTGGGACTGTGTGGGCTGCTGTGTCTGCGTAGGCTGCTGGGTCTGCGTGGGCTGCTGGGAGGACTGGGACTTCCGCTCCGCCAGATCGCGGTACAGGTAAGTCACAATGTTGGCCCTGGGGGACTGGGAGGCGGGATTGAAGGCCGCACCGGCATTGGCCAGCAGGCCGTTGGTGTCCGCCCAGGCCACCGCGTCGGTGTAGTAGCTCCGGGAGAAGGAATTGGCCAGGGAACTGCTGCCGGAGGCAGAGGGCTCGCCCTCCGCGCGCCAGAGGAAGGTCACCACATGGCCGTTGGTGCAGGTTTGACTGGGGCTGAAGGCGGTGGCGCTGGTGCCGGTGGTGATGCCGTTCTCAGCGGCCCAGAGGACTGCCTTGTAGTAATAATCGGTGGTCTTGACGTCCCGGAAGGGGTTGGTCCTGGTGGTGGGCTCCGGCTGTCCCATGGCCCGCCACAGGAAGGTCACGACCTGGCCCCGGGTGCAGGTGTTGTAAGGGGAGAAAGTGGTCGCAGTAGTGCCGGTGGTGACGTTGTTGTTCAAAGCCCACAGCACCGCGTCGGTGTAATAAGCGCCGCTGGGCACGTCGGTGAAGGGGTTGGAGCTGTTTGTGGTGGTATTGTTCGTGTTGCTGTTGTTGTTATTTGTGCTGTTGTTATCATTGCTGTTGGCGCTGTTGTCGGAGGAGCTGGGGCTCTCGCTGCCGCCCAGGCTGAAGAAGTCCACAGTGTACTCCAGCGGCGCAGTGCTGCCGTTCTTGGTCCGCAGGCCGTCGATCTTCACCGTGTAGGTGCCGGTGTAGGAGGCAACGCCGTCGGGACGGAAGATGATGCAGTTATTCACGCCGTAACCCGCATTATTCACATTGAAATACTTGCCGGAACTGGCGGCGGTATAACGATCGCTGCCCCGGAAGGTCCAGCTCTTTCCTCCGCCGGAAAGGGTAATGGTGATAGCGGAGGCACTGGGAGCGGCGTATTCATCCGGATTCAGGCTCACGCTCCAGGCCTGGTCCTTGTCCAGCAGCTCCGTGGGGAAGTTTCCGGAGGCAGGCCAGCTGATGTAGTCGTACGCACAGCCCTGTCCGCTCCGGTCGAACACCTTCTCCGTGCAGTATCTCCCGGCGACGCCGAAGCCGACCTTCCCCATGGTGGGGTTCAGCTGCCAGCGGCGGTGACCCAGGCGGTCGATGTTGCCGCCATCGCTGTCGTTCATAAAGCCATCCACAGCATAAGTCAGGATGCGGCCCGAGTAGATATTGCTGCTGCTGCAGGCCTCGTATGCCTGCTTATAAAAGCTGTCGTCCATACCGGCGGGCTTGCNGGGGGAGTGGCTGAGCTGGTTGTTGGCCGCCATGATCACCGCGCCGTACTGGCCGTTCTGGCACAGCGCCGTGTCCAGGGTCACCGGGGGGAGGCCCGCGATGCGCCGCAGGGCGTTGAGCCGGTCACAGGCCGCCTGGAGNGCGCTGGTCTTCACCTTGCCCGTGGCGTAAGGGGCGGAGGTGGAGGGGGCGGTGTCATAGATGTTGTCCGGCAGGGCCAGGGGATTGTCCTTCAGCAGCTGGATGATCTCCTCCTGNCTGAGCTTGGACAGGGANGTGCTGCCGCTGCCGGTATGNGTTTTCTGGGACTGGGTGCTCAGNGTNTCTTCNTCGCCGCAGACGGTGCANACCCGGTAAGTCCGGCCCTGCGTCGTGACGGTGGCCGCCTGGGTGCGCTCCTCCCAGGTGTGNTCCGACTTGGGCGTTACATTNAGNACTTCCTCCTCGCCGCACACCGAGCACGTCCTTACGCTCTTGCCCTCCTCCAGACAGGTGGGCTCCTGNGTNGTATATTCCCACTGGTGGCTGGTGCACTCGTTGTCTCCGGAATCGTCNGGNTCATTGGNCGNATCGTTTGTTGTANTGGATGTTCCGGGCGTTGTACCCGGTGTGGAGGNGACGGGAACGGAATCAAAATAGAGAACGACACTGAACTCGTAGCGGCTGTCCACCTGCTTGCGNTAGAGCAGCACATTGTAGCCGGCCGGCAGNGCGGAGGCCAAGTCGTCGCCGTTGTGGAGGGTGACGGTGCTGCCGCTCTCCCGGATGTTCAGGCCGTAGCNGCNNAAAAGGGTGGCGGTGCAGGGAATAAATTCCGCGCTGTCGGCGCTGACCCCGTTAACCCGGACAGTGATATTTTGTATGACCGCACCGGCGGCGGGTGTATAAGCCNTCGTCTCTNGTGACAATTTCATGGGAATTGCCGCTGGCGTCATAGTCGGAGAGGATCGAAANNTCGTTCCGGGGCCGCCCGCTGGAGACCGTAAATTTGATATAAGTGCTGGAATCGTTNCTGCTGTAGCTGAAATCACAGGGCAGGTATCTGATCTGCACGGAGACNGCGCTGGCCGNNGAGGTCAGCATCATCAGNGCCAATATCAGGCATAACAGTCGGGAAATGCGTTTCTTCATGTTTTTTCCTCCNANTTTAATATCCTGGACGGCCTTTCGGGACCCGCCCGTTTATTACNATTTTAATCCGGCAGAGAGGCCCTGTCAAGCGCTCCCATCTATTGGAAGTACGGGTGCTTATAGGGCGCGGGCTCCGGGCCGCAGTAGAGGCCGTAAGCGTCGCAGATCCAATAGGTGCNGTTAAGATTCACCCGGCACCACTGGTGGCCCCACTGATCCTCGTTGACGTGCTCATAGGGGATNCCCAGGATGTTCAGGCACAACCCCGTAGCCCTGGTACACCCGGCGCAGGAGGCCATGCCCAGGACNAAGTAGCCNTAGGGATCGTTNTAGTGTGTCGCAGTGGTGGAGTAGTCCATACCGCTGTCGAACATCGTCCGGAGGGCGGTGGCGATGCCCTGGAGCTGTTCCTCCCTGGAGAGCCCCGCCAGGGGCCGCACGACCTCCAGCGCCACAGCGTAAGCCTGGGCCAGCTGGTCGTCGGTGGCTTTCTTTTGCAGGCTCTTCAGATTCGACAGATCCTTCNTAGCCACCGGCGTAAAGGAACCGCTGCCAGACGGCGTGCCTGTGGAGGCTCCGGGGGTACTGGGAGTGCCGGATGTCTGACTGGCAGGCGCGGTGATATACAGCAGCGACCAGAAATCCGTATAGCCGCCGTAGCCGTTGGCGCTGTGGGTGTACCCGATGCCGACATGGGTAAGGTCCGCGCTCATGATGGCGTAGTAGGCCTCCTCGGTATTCATCGCCAAGGCAAAGGTATCGGACGCCTTGCTGTAGCCGCCCAGCATACTCTCATGCACATCCGTGGCGGCGACTCCGACCGTGTCCAGCACGGAGTCCCAGTCGCTCCCATCGGGGCGGTAATCAAAATACCCCTTGGAGATGTCGTCCGCCCGGAGCTGTGCAGCCTGGTTCAGCGCGCTGGTGTTCTCCAGAGCTTTCAGCCCCGCCTTGGACCGCTGGGCATTGATGAGCTTGAGGAGCTCCCCGCGCTCCCCACTCAGAGACTGAGTACTGGAGGTACTGGGAGTATACGACCCCGTCTGTGCCGCCCCGTCGCCATAGGCCCGCAGCAGGAAGGTCACGATCTCCGCCCGGGTGCAGGTCTTGTTGGGAGAGAAGGTGTTGCCGCCGGTGCCGGTGGTAATACCGTTTTCCACCGCCCATGCCACCGGCATGGACAGTTGATAGTTGCTGACGGGCACGTCGCTGAAGCTGGCAGGGGCAGAGGAGAAGGGCATATCCTTCGCCTTCCAGATGTAGGTCACGGCCATAGCCCGTGTGCAGTTTTCCGCCGCGTTGAAGGTGCTGCCGGAGATCAGGCCCTTCTCATAGGCCCACAGCGCCGGTTTGCAGTAATAATCGCTGGTGGAGACGTTGGTGAAGGGATTGGAGACAGACGCCGCCGGTTCCCCCGCCGCCCGCCAGAGGAACGTCAGGATCTGGGCGTTGTTGCAGGTGGTGTTGGGGGAAAAGGTGGCAGCACTGGTGCCGGTGGTGATGCCCTTCTGTACCGCCCAGTTGACGGCGTCATAGTACCAGTCGCTGCTCTTGACGTCGGAGAAGTCCGCCGCCGCGGCACTGGGGGCCAGGCTCAGCGCCAGGACCACGGCGCAGAGCGCCGCAAGCAGACGGCGGAAAAGTTTAGCTTTCATGGGTTTCCTCCATTTCCTGTTCTATATTTTGGGGGATATCCGCCCCTCGGGCAGTATCCCGGCAAAGCCGTCAGTTGGGACAGCGGGTTTTCGCATCGAAACTGCCGCGCTCCCGCTCCAGACGGGCTGCCTTACACTCCCAGTGAAAGGTTCCTAATTATATAGTGTCAAAACAAGGGCATCCGGTTCTATAAATTTCCAAAAATTTTGCAAGAGTTTGTTCAGGATACTCGATGGAGAAATAGCAAGTGCTGATTGCATTTGATACAGAAACGGATATAAAGCGGAAAGGCGGTGATACCCGCAATAACGCAGGCCCCGGAGCGCACATCAGCTTAAGCAATGTTCCAGGCTTTCAGGTCGAAGAAACCGCTGCCTGTCTCCATATTGCACAGAGCATAGCAGCCCAGCCTGGTGTCCNAGTCCCAAGTAACGATTTTGCTGCTGGAGGGCATCCAGGTCCAGAACTGGTACATGACGGAATCATCATCTGTGTTGTCGGAGCTGAAACCATACAGCTCATCGGTGGGATGGTAGCCGGAGGCGTCGGGGGTGTAGAACATAAACTGTGCACCGGGTCCCAGCGGTACCCAGTCCCCTTCGCTATCCTGTTTGGAGAAGCCGTAGGGGTCGCTGGAGATGTAGTGGATCATGCCGTCATCCCACTCCTGGCCGATGGGGTATTTGGTGTCCAGCACCAGCTCGTCCAGGGTCAGCGACCAGGACGCATCCGTCACCTGGGTGATGTCTCGGAACCGTCCGTGGAACGAGCAAACAGACTCGATCGTCATGTCGGCATTGCTGTAGCCGCCCTCGAAGGAGCCGTCCGGGTGGAGGAGCAGACGGGTCCGCCAAGCCCCCGCGCCGCTGGCAAACATCATCTCCATAGGCTGGTCAAAGGGCAGCGGGCCTTTCTCCACAGGTCCAGTTTGCTCCTCTGTCTCTGGCTGGATCAACTCGCCTTCCTGAATGTGATCCGATTTGTTTTCTGTAGACCCGGGTAATCTGCCATTACATTCATCGGAACACAAAGAAGCGGCATCCTGCTCGATTTGTTCTGCTGTCGTTTCCCCGTTAGTCTGACAGGCTGTCAGCATCCCCGATAAGCATATTATTGTAATAATGATGAACCATCTTTTTCGCATTGGAATCCTCCCCGTGTGTTTTGTAAACCACTTTTATCTCCTTTTTATAACAGAAACTTAGCACAATAAGCCCCAAAAGTCAATGAAAGCAACATGCTTGCGGAGTGAGTGATATCGAGGAAAAAACTGTTATTACAAGTTATGAAAGCATCATCGATCTTTCTGAAACCGGGAAAAAAGCAATCCCGTGCGTGATGGAATGTATTGAAATTTTATTTGCAGCATATTTTATCGGTATGAATGACATAAAACGTGCCAATGCCGCATATCATGTATTCCGCTTTATACAAAGCTGTGAAAGCGACATTAAGAACACGATATGGCAGAGTGCAATTTGAATGGAATGTATTGGCATAAATGTACAGTTTTTCTTTTTTGAAATTGGAGTTTTTGCCAAAGATGTCAAACACGTCCCCGGTTATCCTTGACAGTGTTGCACAAATCTGCTATGTTAAAGCATAGAATAACAATTTTATAAATTCGGATGAACGGCTCAGGAGAGTCCGCGAAAGCGGCGCCGAAGGAGCAAATGCCATTCTCTCTCAGGCAAAGGGGACTGGGCCGGGACGAAAATCTGGAAAGCGCACCGGCGCCCCCGTAGGGGCCGCGAAGCGCACCGTCGGGGCAACCGGTCCGATCCGGCCGGGAATCTCTCAGGTTCATGAACAGAGGCGTAACAGGAAACTGTTGCGCCTCCGTTTTTTATTTCCCGCACTGTATCAACACACCGCATCAAAGTGAAATATAAGGAGGAACACAGACCATGAGCGATCTCAAGCGCACCCAGCTCTACGATGTCCACGTGGCCGCAGGGGCCACCATGGTGGACTTCGGCGGATGGGAGATGCCCATCAAGTACCCCACCGACATCGTGGCGGAGCACCTGTATACCCGCCACGCATGCAGCCTCTTTGACGTCTCCCACATGGGACGCATCCTGGTGGAGGGCCCGGAAATGATCCCCTTCCTCCAGCACGTACTCTCCAGCAACGTCATGGCCCTGGACCTGAACCAGGCCCAGTACGCCATTATCCCCAACGAGCGGGGCGGCGCGGTGGATGACGCCTACCTCTACCGCTTCGAGGAAAACCGCTACCTGTTGGTAGTCAACGCCGCCAACACGGACAAGGACCTGGCCCACCTCAACGAGCAGATCAAGAACTATGACGCGAAGATGACCGTCATCACCGGCGACTGGGCGGCCATCGCCGTCCAGGGCCCCAAGGCCAAGGAGATCCTGCAAAAGCTCTCCGGCGGCGAGGCCATCACCGAGCCGGTGAAGAACGCCCTGAACACCCTGCAATTCGAGGGCCGCACCGTCCGCGTGGCCAAGACCGGCTACACCGGCGAGCCCATCGGCTACGAGGTGTATATCGAGTCCGCCGAAGCCGCCTGGCTGTGGAACCGCCTGATCGAGCTGGGCGCGAAGCCCGCCGGACTGGGCGCCCGCGACACCTGCCGCCTGGAGGCCTGCCTGCCCCTGTACGGCCACGAGATGGGCGACGATCCGGAAGGGAAGGAGATCCCCATTTTCGCCGTCCCCCTGGCCAAGTTCGCCGTCAGCTTCTCCGAGCAGAAGGGCGATTTCATCGGCCGGGAGCCCCTGACCAAGCAGTACGAGGTCTTCCAGCGGATCATGAACCGGGATTTCTCCGACCTGACGGACCTGCCCCGGCGCATCCTGCCCATCACCCTGCTGGACAAGGGCGTCATCCGCGCCGGAATGCCGGTCTATAAGGGCGACAAGCTCATCGGCTACGTCACCAGCGGTACCATGGTGCCCTACTACCGCCACGAGGGCGAGGGCCTGAGCACCGTTATTCTGGAGGAGACCGCCAAGCGCTCCATCGGCCTCGCCATCGTGGACAGCGACACCCTGGAGGACGACGAGGTCCAGGTGGACGTCCGCGGCCGCCGGCTGAGGGCCGTCATCCCGCCCTACCATATGCGTGTGGACGCGCCGCCCTTCGCCCGCCCCATCCTCTACCGCCCCGACGAGGANAACGCCGCCCCCGCCTCCGGCGACCGCACGCCCAANGCCCTGGAGCTGATCGGCAAGGCGCTGGATAACCACCTCTGGCGGCAGGAGCGGTGCGTGAACCTGATCCCGTCTGAGATGACCGCCTCCCGCGCGGTGCGCCTGCTGTGCGCCAGNGACCCGTCCTTCCGCTACGCNGAGCACAAGAAGGTCAAGAGCTTCTATGACGCGGACGTGTTCTACTACCAGGGCACNGAGTTCATCGACGAGGTGGAGCAGCTGCTGGTGGAGGAGATGAAGGACTTCATGGGCTGNGCCGAGGTGGAGACCCGGTGCGTCAGCGGCCAGATGTCCAATACCTGNGTGTTCTCCGCCCTGATGGACTGGAAGAACCGCCTCAACCGNAAGCAGGACCCCAAGCGNCTGGGNTATATCATGAACAACCACATCATCAANGGCGGCCACCTGTCCGCCCAGCCCATGGGCGCGCTGCANGACTATATNGCCATCGACCCGGTGACGGAGCGCCACGCCCTGGTGAACTTCCCCGTCTGCAAGGACAATATNTACAAGATCGACGTGGAGGAGACCAAGAANGCCATCGACCAGTACCGNCCGGAGTTCATCATCTTCGGCAAGAGCATGGTGCTCCACAAGGAGCCCGTGGCCGCCATCCGGAAGTACGTGGACGANATGGGNCTCCAGACCACCATCATGTACGACATGGCCCACGTCCTGGGCCTCATCGGCGACCATTTCCAGAANCCCTTCCAGGAGGGCGCGGAGATCGTCACNGGCTCCACCCANAAGACCTTCTTCGGTCCNCAGCGCGGCATCGTGGGCGTGAACTANAAGAAGGGCGAGCTGAAATACGGCCTCTGGGAGACCATNGAGACCCGCGCCTTCCCCGGCAGCGTCTCCAACCACCACCTNGGCACCCAGCTGGGCCTGCTGATGGCGGCNTATGAGATGAACCAGTTCAAGGACGAGTACCAGAAGGCNGTCGTGNGCAANGCCAAGAGNTTTGCNAAGAGCCTGAANGCCGCCGGTCTGGANGTGGCCGGCGATCCCGCCAACGACTACACCGAGACCCACCAGGTCATCGTCAACGTAGGCTACGGCACCGGTCCGGAGGTNGCCATGCGCCTGGAGCGCAACGGCATNATNTGNAANTANCAGGCCACCCCCGAGGAGGAGGGCTTCACCGCCTCNGGCGCNCTGCGCATGGGCGTNAACGAGATGACCCGCTTCGGCTTNGGCCCGGAGGAGTTCGACAAGCTGGCCCAGATCATGGCNGACTGNATCCTGCGTGGCAGGGAAGTCAAGGAAGANATNGCCANNCTGCGCGAGGGCTANACCGAGATGAANTACTGCTTCACNGAAGCCCANGTNGTNGNNGCCCTGAACGACCTGGCGAAGAAGTCCGGAATCTAAGAAAAATCTATCAGGTACGCAGCGCCTGCGTAGGGGCGGATATTATCCGCCCGTTCCATCGAAATACGCCGCATGACATGATGNAGGAACGGGCCGGTGAGGACACCGGCCCCTACAGACGCACTGCCCGTAGGGGCCGATGTCCCCATCGGCCCGTATGATGACCGCCAGTGTTTCGACAGCGCGGGCGGATGATATCCGCCCCTACAAAGAGCCTCATATTTTCAATCAACCCCAACCATATCAAAATACAAGGAGGAACAAACCATGAATTTCCCTGCTGAACTGAAGTACACCAAGGACCACGAGTGGATCAAAATGCTGGACGACGCNACCGCNCTGGTGGGCATCACCGATTTTGCCCAGAGNGAGCTGGGCGACCTGGTCTTCATCAACCTGCCCCAGGAGGGCGACGAAGTCACCGCCGAGGAGGCGTTCTGCGATGTGGAGTCCGTCAAGGCGGTTTCCGACGTCATGAGCCCCTGCACCGGCGTAGTGGAGGAAGTCCACATCGAGCTGGAGGACGAACCCCAGATGCTCAACGAGGACCCCTATGGGGCCTGGATCGCCAAGATTAAGGATATCTCCGCCTGCGGTGAACTGATGACCGCCGAGGAGTACGAGGCGTTTATCCAGAAATAAGCGAATCACTGCCGGGGCGGGGCTCTGCCCGCCCCGGCGCATTTTGCAGAAAGGAAGAAAACGTTATGGGAACCTACGTCCCCAATACCGATGCCCAGAAGCAGGCCATGCTCTCCGCCGTCGGCGTGGGCGCGGTGGAGGAGCTGTTTGCCGCCGTACCCCGCGAGATGCTGGTGGACAGTCTCGACCTGCCCGAGGGCCTGAGCGAGCTGTCCGTCCGGCAGAAGGTCACCGCCATGGCGCGGAAAAACCGGGTCTATGACACCGTCCTCCGNGGCGCNGGCGCTTACCGCCACTTCATCCCCGCTGTAGTCAAGAGCGTCACCAGCCGCGAGGAGCTGGTCACCGCCTACACCCCCTATCAGGCGGAGATCAGCCAGGGCATTTTGCAGTCCATCTTTGAGTACCAGACCATGATCTGCGCCCTGACGGGCATGGATGTCAGCAACGCCTCCGTCTACGACGGCTCCACCGCCGCCGCCGAGGCCCTGGCCATGTGCCGGGACCGGAAGCGGACCAAGGCCTACGTCTCCGCCTGCGCCGACCCGCAGACCATTGAGACCATGAAAACCTACTGCTTCGGCTCCAACATGGAGCTGGAGATCATCCCGGAGAAGGATGGCCGCACCGACCTGGAGGCCCTGAAAGCCGCCCTCGGCGCAGACGCCGCCTGTTTCTACCTCCAGCAGCCCAACTTCTACGGCAGCATGGAGGATGCCCGGACCGCCGGNGAGATCGTCCACGCCGCCGGTGCCAAGTATATCATGGGGTGCAACCCCATTGCCCTGGCCGTCATGGAGACCCCCGCCGCCTGCGGCGCGGACGTGGCCGTAGGCGAGGCCCAGCCCCTGGGCCTTGACGTCGCCTTCGGCGGTCCGTACCTGGGCTACATGGCCGCGACAAAAGCCATGTTCCGCAAACTTCCCGGCCGTATCGTGGGCCAGACCCACGACGTAGACGGCAATGTGGGCTACGTCCTGACCCTGACCGCCCGTGAGCAGCATATCCGCCGCGAGAAAGCGTCCTCCAACATCTGCTCGAACCAGGCCCTGTGCGCCTTCACCGCCGGGGTGTACCTGACCGCCATGGGCGCGGACGGCCTGAAACAGGCCGCGACGCTCTCCATGTCCAAGGCCCACTATTTTGCCGCCGAGCTGGAAAAGATCGGCCTGCCCCGCGTCCATACCGGCGAATATTTCCACGAATTTGTCACCAAGTGCGAGAACCCGGACAAAGTCCTCAAGGCCCTGGATGAAAACGGCATCCTGGGCGGCCTGCCCGTGAAGGATGGAATCCTCTGGTGCGTCACCGAACTTGTAAGTAAAGCCGAACTGGACCGCGCCGTAGCCATCATCAAGGAGGTGTGCTGAAATGAAGCTGATTTTTGAAAAAGGCGCTCCCGGCCAGCACCTGACCCTGATGCCCCCCTGCGACGTGCCCGAGGTCACGCTGTCCAATCCCCGCACAGAGCCCCTGAACCTGCCCCACGTCTCCGAGACGGAGCTGACCCGCCACTACACCGCCCTTGCCAAGCGGGTCCACGGCGTCAACGATGGATTCTATCCCCTGGGCTCCTGCACCATGAAGTACAACCCCAAGATCAACGAGGACATGGCCGCGCTGCCCGGCTTCACCCAGATCCACCCCCTCCAGCCCGAGGAGAGCGTCCAGGGCTGTCTGGAGGTACTCCACGAGTCGGAGAAGCTGCTGTGTGAGATCACCGGCATGGATGCCATGACCTTCCAGCCCGCCGCCGGGGCCCACGGCGAGTTCACCGGCCTGCTGCTGATCAAGGCATATCACACCCACCGGAACGACACTGCCCGGACGAAGATCATCGTCCCCGACTCCGCCCACGGCACCAACCCGGCCTCCGCCGTCATGGCAGGCTTCACGGTGGTGAACATCCCCTCCAGTGAGGACGGCTGCGTGGACGTGGAAGCCCTGCGGGCCGCAGTAGGCCCCGATACTGCCGGGCTCATGCTCACCAACCCCAACACGGTGGGCATCTTCGATAAAAACATCCTGGAGATCACCAAAATCATCCACGAGGCAGGGGGACTCTGCTATTACGACGGAGCCAACCTCAACGCCGTCATGGGCGTGGTCCGCCCCGGCGACATGGGCTTTGACGTGATCCACCTGAACCTCCATAAGACCTTCTCCACGCCCCACGGCGGCGGCGGACCCGGTTCCGGCGCGGTGGGCTGCAAGGCGCTTCTGACGGAATTTCTCCCCGGCCCCGTGGTCGTGCGGGAAGGGGAGGGGTACCGCCTTGCCCAGCCGGAGCACTCCATCGGCAGGGTAAAGAATTTTTACGGCAACTTCTCCGTGGTAGTAAAGGCCCTGACCTATATCCTCACCCTGGGCCGCGAGGGCATCCCGGAAGCGGCGAAAAACGCCGTGCTCAACGCCAACTACATGATGAAGCGGCTGAGTGAAAAGTATACGATGGCCTACGCCGGACCCTGTATGCACGAATTTGTCATGACGCTGGAGGATCTGAAAGGGGAGACCGGCTGCTCGGCCATGGACATTGCCAAGGGCCTCCTGGACCACGGCATCCATCCGCCCACGATGTACTTCCCCCTCATTGTCCACGAGGCCCTGATGGTCGAACCCACCGAGACCGAGAGCCAGGAGACCATGGACGAAGTCTGCAACGTATTCCTGGACCTCTGGACGCTGGCCCACGACAACCCCCAGGCCCTCCACGACGCGCCCACCAAAACCCCCGTCCGCCGTCTGGACGAGGTCGGCGCGGCCCGGAACCCGGTGCTGCGCTACACCCCCAATGATTAAGGAGCTCCGTCTCCTCCGCACGGACTGCACGGACCCGCACCGCAACCTGGCGGTAGAGCAGACCCTGCTGGAGACGGTGCCGGAGGAGACCTGCATCCTCTACCTGTGGCAGAACCGCCGCACCGTGGTCATTGGCCGCAACCAGAACGCCTGGAAGGAGTGCCGCACGACGGCGCTGGAGGCNGACGGCGGTTTTCTNGCCCGCCGCCTCTCCGGCGGAGGCGCGGTGTTTCACGATCTGGGGAATCTCAACTTCACCTTNCTGGTGAATAAACCGGACTACGACCTGCCCCGGCAGCTGGANGTNATNGTGGAGGCNTGCCGCAGCCTTGGCATTCCGGCGTCGTGCTCAGGCCGNAACGACGTGCTTGCCNACGGGCGCAAATTCTCCGGCAANGCTTTTTATGAGCACCGGGGCAAAAGCTACCACCACGGCACCCTGCTGNTNGATGTNGACACATCCGCCATGGGNCGCTACCTCAGCCCNTCCAAAGCCAAGCTGGAGGCAAAAGGNGTGTCCTCCGTGCGTTCCCGGGTNGTGAACCTGCGGGAGCTGAAACCGGACCTCACCGTTGCNGAAATGGCNGCCCGGATGGAAGAAGCATTCCAGAAGGTCTACGCCCTTACAGCCCGTCACCTGAAGGANACAGACCTCGACCAGGANCGCATCGAAACGCTGACCCGCCATAACGGCAGCTGGGAATGGCTCTATGGCCGCGAGCTNGCCTGNACGATGCANTGCNGCGANCGGTTCGGNTGGGGNGNNATNGANCTNCNNCTNACCGTNGAGGGCGGTGTCATTACCCAGGCCGCAGTCTACACCGACGCCATGGACTGGACCCTCGCCCCCGCATTGGAGAGCGCGCTCACAGACTGCCGTTTCCGCCTGGAGGACATGCGCCAGCGCATCCACGCCGCCCCGCTGACAGAGGAAGTCAGGGAGGACCTGTACCGCCTTTTGGCCGGGCAGGATTTGTAAAAGATCTATAAAAACAGTCCGGCATAGCTCCTTGTGAGCTATGCCGGACTGTTTTTTCAAGAAAAAGTATGGATCAAGGGCTGACGGAAACTCCCGGGCGCTGTTTGCAGCATAAGCGGCAAATGCGCTTGAAAGCCGCGCAGTTTGGGATTGTGCTGTGGAGAGAATCTTTTTTGAGCGCGGCTTTTGGGGATTTCGCGCCCTGCGGGGCGCGACCAGAGGCTCTGCCTCTGGACTCCGCGGCCTTTGTAAAGGCCGGCGAAACTTTTATCAAATACCCGCCAGCTAATTCAGAATATCCTCCAGCGTCATCATCAGCTGCTCTATATTGATAGGCTTAGCCACATATCCGTCCATCCCGGCCTCCATAGCCTCCTTCCGGTCCTCCTCAAAGGCGTTGGCGGTCATAGCCACAATCGGTATACCCGCCTTAGCCGGATCGTCCATCGCCCGGATGGCCTTTGTAGCCTGATAGCCGTTCATGACCGGCATCTGGATATCCATCAGGATCAGATCGTAGGTGTCCGCGTCCGCCGCTTCCATCCGCTCCACAGCCTCGCTTCCATCGTCCGCCGTATCGATGACAAATCCGGCCTCCTCCAGAATGGTCTGCGCGATCTCCTGGTTCAGCTCATTGTCCTCCACCAGCAGGATCTTTTTACCCGAGAAGTCCGGCCCGGATACCACCGTTTCCGGCCCCTGCTCCTGGGCCGCGTACGGCGCGGCCAGGATCGCCCGCAGCTCCGAGAAGAAGATCGGCTTGGAGCAGAACGCCGTAACGCCGGCCTCCTTCGCCTCCTCCTCGATATCGACCCAGTCGTAGGCGGTGAGGATGATGATAGGCATATCTTCCCCGATCACCTTGCGGAGCCGGCGGGTCAGCTCGATACCGTTCATGTCCGGCATCTGCCAGTCGATGATGTAGACGCTGAAGGGCTCGTTCTGCTCCAGGGCGAACTCGGTGCGGACAATAGCCTCTTTCCCATGGGTCGTCCAGTCCGGACGCATCCCGATGGTGGAGAGCATCCTGCTGACGCCGGTGCAGGTATTGATGTCGTCGTCCACCACCAGCGCCCGCAGATCCGCCAGCTGTTCCACCTGCTGGGGCTTTTCGGAGTCGCTTGCCGTCCGCAGGCACAGGGACACCACGAATTCCGACCCTTTTCCTTCCTCGCTGTCCACCGTGATAGTACCGCCCATCATGTCCACAATATTCTTGGTGATGGCAAGTCCCAGGCCGGTGCCCTGAATGCCGCTGACGGTAGCGCTCCGTTCCCGCTCGAAGGGGTCAAACACATGCTTGAGGAATTCCCGGCTCATGCCGATGCCGGTATCCTTCACCCGGAACTCGTAGCAGGCCCGGCCCTCCCGCGCCTCGCCGGTCTGGATCACGCGGACGCTGACCATGCCGCCCGGGTTGGTGTACTTCATGGCGTTGCTCAGGATGTTCAAGAGCACCTGGTTCAGCCGCAGCTTGTCGCAGATGATGTTCTCGTTCACCACATCCAGGGTGTCGATGTAGAACTCCAGCTGCTTCGACTTCACGTCGGCCTGGACGATGGTTTTCAGGTCGTGCATGATATCCGGGAGGCTGGCCTCCTTTTCCTCGATGGTGACCTTGCCGCTCTCGATGCGGCTCATGTCCAGCACGTCGTTGATCAGGCTGAGCAGGTGGTGGCCGGAGGTCATGATCTTGCTCAGATAGTCCCGCACCTGCTCCTTGTTGTCGATATGGGTCGCCGCCAGGGAGGTAAAGCCGATGATGGCGTTCATGGGTGTGCGGATGTCGTGGGACATATTGTTGAGGAAGGTGGTCTTTGCCTTGTTGGCGTGCTGGGCCTGGGCCAGCGCCTGGGCCAGCACCTCCTTCTGCGCCTGCTCCTTGCGGATCATCTCGTCGATATTCCGGAAACCGGCCAGGATAAAACTGCTCCCCTGTCCGCTCTTTTCCTGGAACCGCACATAGGTGTATTGGAAATAGTGAATATCATCTTCCGCCAGGATACGGTAGCTCCCTGTGTATTCCCCCTCCTGATCCAGCTTTTTCCGCACAGTGTCCAGATCCAGGGCCTGGGTAAGCTCCTCCTGATCCTCCGGATGGACGCGGGCCCGGATATAGGTTCCCAGGATCGGCGCGTAGGGGTACTCCTCCTTGGAGCCCCGGTTCAGGCCCTCCGTCACATAGCCCTCCAGTTTTATGACCCAGGCCACGCCCTGCGCCTCATTGATGGCATACACATTGGTGTAGTCCCGGCTCAGCACCTCCACGATGGCAAGCTGCTCCTCCAGCTCCCGGTTTGCCAGTTCCGTAGTACTCAGGAGCTTCTCATTCCACCGTCCGCGCAGATAGAGCGCCAGTATCACGCAGACGACCAGGGCGGCCCCCATGGCCACGGCGAAGGTGATCTGGGGATTGGCCTGCATATATTGCAGGATGCTCATATCCCTGATGGTATAGGTGGTGTACTGGGAAACCAGCTGATTGAGCGTATCCTCCGGGAGCTGGCTGATACATTTATTCAGGATGGTGATCAGCTCATGGTCCGTGCTGTCCCGGACATACATCCGGAAGTCCACGTCCATATCGTTCATCAGGCTGTAATACAGCGAATTGGTAGCGTCATGGTTCACAAACAGCTGCGCCGTATAGGCGTAGACATAGGTCACGTCCGCCTTGCCGTCCCGCACGGCCCGCATGGCGTCCTCCCTGGTGGAAGCCTCCAGCAGCGAGGCGTCCCCCAGGAGCTGCTCCACAACGGTGTTTCCCTGCTGGACCTCCGATATGGCGATCGTCCTGACCTTGCCGCTGAAATCCCGCCGGGTCACCTTGGCGATGCCCGCCGTCATGTAGGGGTCCGTAATGAATCCGTGGTAGGGGGCCGCGCCGGAATTGATCCAGTCGATGACCACATCGACGCCGTTGGTGTCCGCCAGGGCCTCATAAGCGTCCTTGCTCTCCGGCGCTATGAGCTCATAGGGCAGTCCGGCCAGCTCCATGACACTGGCGAAGTAGTCCGGCAGGATGCCCTTCAGTTCTCCGTCCTCCACATAGGAGTAAGGGGAGCGTTCGCCCTGGGCGATCGCGGTGATGGTCTTTTCCCCGGAAATGACCGACTGGATGTACGCCTGCTCCCGCTCCGTAAAGGTGAGCTCGGTGGACTGGGCCGGGCCGTAGTACCGGTAAAACAGCACGTTTTTCCAGTCGCCCTCATAGATATCCATCTGCTCGATGGCGTAGTTCAGCTCGGCGAGCAGTTTCGTATCGTCTTTCCGCACGATGGCATAGAAGTTATCCTCTTCGATGACGTCCAGCGTTTTTTCATTTTCCGCCTTTCTCAGGTTGCTGGTGAGGACCGCGTCGACCTCGCCGTTCTGCAAAGCGGCCGCCAGTTCGTCGGAATTGTCGTACTCCACCATCTGGTAGGAAAAGCCCCGTTCTTCCGCGTACTCCGCCAGGCTGTTGTTCTGGCTGCTTCCCTTCAACACGCCCACGGTCATCCCGTCGTAGGACTTGTAGTCGTAGCTGTGGATCTGGGTGTTATCCTGCCGGACGGAGAGGACGGTATAGTTTCTGCCGATGGGCAGGGAGAACGCAAAATCCTCCTCCCGCTGTGCGGTCCTGCGGGCGGACGTCACCACATCGATCTCACCGTTTTCCAGCATTTCAAGCATGTCGTTCCAGGAATTTTCATAGCCCGCGTACCGGAAGTTCAAGTGGGAATACTCCGAGATAAGGTCCAGCACCTCAATGCCGTAGCCGGTCAGTCCGCCCTCCTCGTCCTCCATGTGGTAGCCCTCGAAGGCGAAAATGCCGGCTGTCACCGTCTGGTTGCCGGACGGTGCGGCGGCTGACGCCGTCGTTATGAAATTGGCGAGGACAAGGACCACACATACCGCGAATGCGGCGATCCGTTTTCTGATTGTTTTCTTTGCTGCCTGCATCTCTTTTCCTCCAGGTTGATTATGCTTGTTGATCCGCGTTAGGGAAGTCCTTTACCGCTTCCGGGATGTCCTCTCCGGCCCCTGCCTTGGCCAGCAGCTGCCACCACGCGGTCCGCGCCTCGGCCCAGCCGGGGGTGACCTGATGGTAGTCTCCCATATACGGCATGAAAATGCTGTATTCCGTCATCAGCATGTCGTTCTCATAGATATCCGGGTCCATCTTCCGCACCGGCCAGTAGGAGGACGTCAGCACCGCCTTGGTATATGTCGCGTCATCCCCGGTGATGTAGCGGATGAAGGTCTTGGCCGCCTCGATCCGCTCCTCGCCGCCGTTATCAAAGATCCCGAAGCCCCAGATGCCACCCTCAAGCTCCGGCACGTCCCGGTCGGTAGGGAAGGCGATAGGGAAGACCTTAAAATCCAGGTCGGGGTTGTTGATGGTTTGCTGGACCTCCAGGGAGGCGTTCCAGCAGAAGCACATGGCGGACTCCTTCTTGCAGAACCGCTCGATGGCGTCCGCGGAGCCGAAGGACGGCTCAAAGGTGATCCCCTCCAGCTCATAGAGGAGCTGCAAAGCCCGGATATTCTCCTCGCTGTCAACGGTGTAGCCGCCGTGGGCGCCGTCCGTAAAGGAGCCGCCGTACAGATTGGTCACCAGGGCCCGTGTCCCCTGATCGCCGGTCTGGTTGCCGCAGTAGATCATGCCTGCGTTTTCCTGCCCCCAGGCCGTCAGCGCGTGGACGGCATTGATAAACCCCTCCGTTGTCCAGGTGTGGGTCTCCTCGTCAATGAATTGGAGGGCCCCCGCCTCCCGGAACATGTCATAATTGATCGCCATACAGTGGGCGGACATACAGATGGGGAACTCATAATAGGCTCCGTCCCTGTACCGGCAGGCGTCCCGTACCTTTTCATAGATCTCCCCGGCCTGCGGGGAATCCCACAGCTCGGACAGATCGGCCATCCAGCCCTGCTCGCCCCAGGCGGCCACAAGGCGTTCCGGCCCCTCGAGGACCAGATCCGGCGCACAGCCGTCTTGGACGGCCTGACTGATCTGCTCGTCTCCGCTGCTGTAATCCAGGTACTCCACGGAGACGTGGATATTCGGATATTCCCTGTGGAAGCCCACCAGTATGTTGGATACCGCGGTAGGATTGCCCCAGCTGCCCACCGGGAAGGTCCAGAGGGTCAGCTCCACATTGTCCGGGCTCTCGCCGCCGTCGCCGCCGGGGTCACGATCCGGCGTATTGCCGCCGCAGGAGGCCAAAAGCGCAAGGGACAGCAGAAGGCATACCAAAGCAGTAGATCTTTTCATATCCAGGCGCTTCCTTTCTCTTTGAAAATAATTTTGTACGATCCCCCGATAAGAGGTGCAATATCGTCACCGTGCGGAAATCCTGGGATTGCAGAGGGTCAAAGAGCGATATTAAAGTTCTTTTTGATACTTTTTCTTTCAAGAAAAAGTATTAGCGGAGATATTCGTTCAGCAGGGAGAGGACCTTCTGCACGTTGAAGGGTTTTGCCGTATGGGCGTTCATGCCGCAGTCCAGGCATTTCTGAATGTCGTCCTTGAAAGCGTCCGCGCTGACCGCGATGATCGGGATGGTCCGCGCGTCCTCCCGGTTGGAGGCCCGGATGGCTGTTGCCGCCTCATAGCCCGTCATAATGGGCATCCGCAGATCCATCAGGATCGCGTCATACCATCCCGGATCGGACGCCTCAAACTTTTCCGCGCAAAGCTGGCCGTTGACCACCCAGTCCACCTCCAGACCGAATTCCTGGAGCATTTCGCTGGCGATTTCCCCGTTCAGCTCATTGTCCTCCGCCATCAGGATGCGCCTGCCCGCCAGATCCAGCTCATTCTCCCGTTCCGGCTCCTGGACCGGCGTTTCCGCCTCTATGAGCGGGCGCAGCCCGTAGTAAAGACCGGAGCGGAACACAGGCTTGGAAATGAAGCCGCTGACGCCGGCCTTCTGCTCCTTTGCCTCCAGTTCATCCCACTCCCCGTCGGTGAGGAGCACGACCGGCAGGCCGAAACGCTCAGACAGCTCCCCGGCGGCGCGCAGCCCATCCTGCCCCTGGATGTCCCAATCCATCAGTAGAATGTGGTACGGCCCGTTTTTATTCCCCTTGAGCATCTCAGCCGCCTGCGTGAGGTCAGCCGCCCGCTCACCGTGCAGCCCGATGGAATCCAGCGCGGCGACGGCCAGTTTGCCTGAGGTCCTGTCGTCGTCGATCACCAGGACGTTCCGCTCCGGCAGCTGCAGCTCCTTCTCCTGGACCGAAGATTTCTCCATATCGATCGCGATGTGGAAATGGCTCCCTTTGCCCTGTTCGCTTTCCACGGTGATCGTCCCGCCCATAGCGTCCACGATGTACTTGGTAATGGGCAGGCCCATCCCGGCCCCGGCCTCCTTCGCCACACGGGCGTTGTCCTCCCGGGCGAAGGGCTCAAATATCCGGCTCTGGAAGTCCCTGGACATCCCGATGCCGTTGTCCCTGACATGCAGATGGGAGCGGATATAGCCGTCCCCCCTGGGGGAGGGCTCCTCATATAGGCTGACCTCGATGACGCCCCCCTCCGGGGTGAACTTCACCGCGTTGCCCAGCACATTCAGCAGGATCTGACTCAGTCGGACCCGGTCCGAGCACACGTTTTCATAATAAACGTCGTGGATATAGATATAAAACTGCTGATTTTTCTCCAGGACCTGGGGCTGGATGATGGTCGTAATGGTCTGTACGATATCCCGCAGAGAGACCGGCTCAATATTCAGCGTCAGCTTTCCGCTCTCTATTTTGGACATATCCAGCATATCGTTGATCATCCCCATCAAATGCCGGCTGGATACGTATATTTTCTTCAGGCATGACCGCACCCGGGCCGGGTCGTCCATGCTGCCCATGGCGACGGATGTCATCCCCATGATGCCGTTCATCGGGGTGCGGATGTCGTGGCTCATATTGGAGAGGAACTCGCTTTTCGCCCGGCTGGAGCGCTCCGCCGACTTCCTTGCCTGTTCGGCGGACTCCCTGGCCTCGTGCAGCTCACGTATCTGCCGCTTGGTCAGGCGGTAGTAGCCCAGAAAGATGAGGAGCAGCGCGCAGATAATGAGGCCGCAGCCGCCGATAGAGATATAGGACCACCTCTGCTGAAGGAGGTTGACCGTCTCATCCAGCGTACTGTGGGATACCATCAAAAGCAGGTGCCAGTCCGAATTGGGGAGGCTGGTACAATAGACGTTCCAATATTTCCCCCCGTTCTGGATGCTGCTGGTATAGTCCCGCTCCGCTTCCAGCGCCTCGCGGAGCTCCCGCACGTATTCCTCCGGGGTTTTCCCGTCACAGTCTTCAAAGAGGTTTTGCGCCCGTTCAAAATAATTCTCGGAATCCATGGCGCTGCTGTTGTGCAGCACATAGCTGCCATCCTTGCGGATGATCGCGTATTCCATGAGTCCGCTCTGGACGTTCTCCTCCAGCGAGTTGCCCAGGTCCCTGGTGGGCAGTCCCGCCACCAGCGCGATGCTCTCCTCGCCGTTCTCCAGGGGATAAATGGCCGGCACGCCGAGCAGTACGATGGGCGTGCCCTGCCGGTCGCTGCCCGCGCAGACATTGTAGTGTCCCCCCTGTACGGAGCGGCGCAGGGCCTCCGGCACATCCGCCGTGATCTGGGAGCCGCAGAGCATATGGAAGTCCCCGTCTTCCGTATAAAAGGCCAGATAGTCAAAGCCTGAGGAGCGGGCGTGATAGACCAGCGCCGTCTGCATCGAGCGGTCGCTGGCGTAGCGTCCGGGCGGGACGGAGTCCACAAGGGATTCCACCTGGGACAGGCGCAGCTCAATGGTCGTTCCGAAGTGGGACGACACCTGTTCGCTGATCCCGGACATATAAAATACGCCCAGCCGCCGGATGGCGTCCTCACCCATCATATTGATAAAGACCGCCTGTACGCCGAATACCACAACACAGAAAAGTGATACCGCAACAAGGCTTATTTTCAGGAAACGAGTAGTTCTTTCACCCATGGTCCCTAACTCCTAAAGAAATGTTTGCACTTGCCGCCGCTCTCTCTCATCCGAGGAATTTCTGCAGGATGGAAATGAACAGTTCCATGTCAATGGGCTTGGCAATGTGGGCGTTCATGCCGCTGGTCAGCGCGTTCTCCTTGTCCTCCTCCATGGCGTTGGCGGTCATGGCGATGATGGGGATGTCCGCCGCGTCCTGCCGGGGCAGGGCGCGGATAGTCCGGGTGGCCTCGTAGCCGTCCATGACGGGCATCTGGATATCCATGAGGACGGCGTCATAGTAGTACTCCGCCGACGCCTTCATCATGTCCACCGCGTCCGTCCCGTCCGGGGCGCTCTCCACCACGAACCCGGCCTCCTCCAGGATGGTCTCCGCGATCTCCCGGTTCAGCTCGTTGTCCTCCACCAGCAGGATGCGCTTGCCGCCGAAATCCACCGGGGTCCGGGAAGCGTCGTCCTCCTCCTTGTCGATCAGGTCATTGGTGGCCATCAGAACGGATTTCAGGTCCGACATGAACAGCGGCTTGGCGCAGAAAGCGGAGATGCCCGCGTCCTTGGCCTCCTGCTCGATATCCGTCCAGTCGTAGGCGGTCAGGACGATAATGGGGGCCTCCGAACCCACGGCATGGCGGATCCGCCGCGCCGTCTCCACGCCGTTCATCTCCGGCATCTGCCAGTCGATGATGTAGGTGTGGTAGGAATCCCCCTCGCTGTGGGCGGCCTGGGCCCGGTAGACGGCCTCCCGGCTGGAGGTGGTCCACTCCGTGCGCATACCAAGCTGCTTGAGCATCCGGGTGACGCTGTCGCAGGTACTGAAGTCGTCGTCCACTACCAGCACCCGCAGGCCCTCCAGCTCATGGATCTGCTCCGCGTTCTTCTCCACATCCTGGAGCTTCAGACTGAGCTTTACCCGGAACTCGCTGCCCTTGCCCTTTTCGCTGGTGACGCTGATCTCGCCGCCCATCATCTCCACGATGCTCTTGGTGATCGCCATGCCCAGCCCGGAGCCCTGTATGCCGGTCTTGGTGACGGTGTCCTCTCTCTCGAAGGGCTCAAAGATGTGCTCCACGAACTCGGGGGACATACCGGCGCCGTTGTCCTTGACGATAAAGGTGTAGTCCCCGTAGCCCCGGTGGAAGGTGGTATCCTGGATGATGCGGAAGGTCACCATCCCGCCGGAGGGGGTGTACTTCACCGCGTTGCTCAGCAGGTTGATAAACACCTGATTCAGCTTCAGCGGATCGGCGATCACATCCTCGTTGGCCACATTGAACGTGTCGATGTATAGCTCCATCTGCTTGGCCTTCACCTGGGGCTGGATGATGTCCATCAGGCTGTGGGTCAGCTCGGAGATGTTGCACGCCTGCTCCTTGATCTGCACCTTTCCGCTTTCGATGCGGCTCATGTCCAGGATATCGTTGATGAGGCTGAGCAGGTGGTTGCTGGAGGACAGCACCTTNTGCAGGCAGTCCTGCACNTGGTTCCTGTTGTCGATATGGGTCACCGNTATGGTGGTAAAGCCGATAATGGCGTTCATNGGNGTGCGGATNTCGTGGGACATATTGTTNAGGAAGGTGGTCTTGGCGTTGTTGGCGTGCTGGGCCTGGAGCAGCGCCTCCTGCAGGGCGTCCATCTGNTCCCGCTGGCGCAGGACCTGCTCGGTGATGTCCTTGACGATCACCAGGGCGATGGNGTCCTCCGTCACATCGTCCCAGGTCATGAAGAAGGACTGCCGGACGCAGAGCCTCCGCCCCGCGGGGTCGCCGCTCCAGTACTCNACCGTGGCCTCATATTTNCCCTGATCGAAGCAGTCCCGCAGATAGGGGATGTTGATCACCGCGCGGTAATCCTCCAGGGACTCCCTGTCCACAAACTGCTCCCATTTTGTGAANAACCGGGACGCCTGNCAGGGGGCCCGCAGNCCNANNTCTTCCAGCAGCAGGACTTTCTCGTTATTGATCAGCGGCTGTTCGATCAGGTCCCGGGTCAGATTGATCTCATAGGTGCAGACAGCGCCCTGCATGGTGGCCGCCATATACTGCCGCTCTCTGCGGTTGGCCCTGGCGATCCGCGCCTGCGCCTGCAGTTCCTTTTCCTTCAGCGCGGTGACGTCCTGGCGCAGGAAGACGACCTTGGACGCCTTCCCATCCTTCCGCTCCAGGCAGACCACATTCAGGTGCAGCCAATCCACGGAATCCTCCCGCTGTATGGGGTACTCGTACTGGGCGTTCTTGCTGTCGTCCAGCGCCGCGATAACGGCCTGCTCCTCAAGCTGCCCGGCCAGGCTTTCGCGCTCGTCATCCTCCGTCACGAAGGCGCAGAGATAAGCGGCAAAGTCCTGATACCGGCCGCTGATGGGAAACNCTTCCCGCTCCGGCNNCGTCCCGCACAGAAAGCGGTAGGAGTCTTCCTCAAGGTCCACCAGGACAAAGCGGCTGAACAGGGTGTTCGTCCCCTTGGTCACATAGCCCAGGTCCAGGTTTTCCTGCTCCAGCCGCANCCGTTCCCGCCGGGCCTGGACCAGGAGGAAGATGATGTAGCAGATAAACAGCCCGATCAGCACGATCTGCAGGGCCATGGCGGAGAAATTGGCGTCGTCGATCATTGCCTGCGTCACGCTTATGGGGAAGGTCTGCACCAGCACGTACTCGGTGCCGGGNATATGCAGGACGCACAGGTTATCCGTCTGGCAGTCCGNGCCGCAGATNAAGCCCTCNTCNTCCGCCTCCCGGTGAAACACGGTCCACGCCCCGGCGGCGGTGTCTCCATCGATCACCCCGTCCTCCAGCATCATATCCAGCAGGGGCCGGTCATAGGAGGCGGTGCTGGAGCTGGCGACCACCATGCCGTCCCCGGTGCATAGAAACACGTCCGCCGGCTCTCCGAAATAGGTGGTAGCCAGCATCTCCCGCAGATATTCCTCCGCGAAGTACACGCCCATCAGCACGCCGAAGGTCTTGCCCTGATAGCGCACGGGCGCGTAAAAACCCATCATCGTCTCGCTGGTCACCCTGGATTCAAAGACGACAACGATGCCGGTCTCACCCTTTATNCCCTTTATGTAGTACTCCTGGTCGGAGCTGTCNGACACGCTGCCGTCAGANACCAGCTTGATCCCCTCGCCGTTGACGAANCGGAGCGCGTCAAAGGCGGAGTTTCCCTCCATCTCCAGCAGCAGNNCCTGNTNGATGTCGGGCTCGTCCAGGCTCTTGCCCAGGAAGTAGACATGATTCTGGATCCGCTGGAGGGCATTGGCAAACTCCCCCTCGATGCGGTCAGCCGTCAGCCGGGCGGAGTCCATCGCGTAATTCAGGTTCTGGGCCTCAATCCGGTTGTAGTTCATTCTGGAATACCACTGAAACAATGCAATAACTGCTAACAGCAGGATGAAAGTGAGCAGGATATGCCGCCAGGATTTCTTTGTTATGTTCATAAAAGCCCCTCCAGAACTTGGGACGATTTCGTCGGAATAATAGCGCATAGCTTTNTCTATTTTAGCACCGTCTGCCTCAATTGTACAGACGTAAAATAAGCAAAATACAGAAATCAATTTTTGATGTGTAGGGCGCGGCGACCTCGGCGCGCCGATCCCCCTATCGCCGGAGAAGACGATCCTTNATCCGTCCAGGAATTCAACCGTCCCATCTTCCAGACGGTACATTGCCCCGACGATCTTCAACCCGTATTCTCTCTCATCCCTTTGAATTTGAAGGCTNTCTTCGATCACGGCTTTGCTGTGGAGCACATTCAGNCAGCACGCCCGGTATTCGTCCGTCTCGTCTCCGATGGCCTTGACGATCTCATCAGTGATGAATTTTATGTATCCGTCCGGCTCATGGTTCATCGCCGCGTCTACGGCNCCGCAGTGCGTGTGGCCCAGCACCACGACCAGACTGCATCCCAGATGTTCGGCGGCATATTCAATGCTGCCCAGCTGGTGGTCATCCATCACATTTCCCGCGATACGGATGACGAACAGGTCTCCGATGCCCGCGGAGAAAATCGCTTCCGGNATNACCCGGGAATCCGAACAGGTAACGATAACGGCGTACGGCCGCTGTCCCTCCGCCAGGGTTTTCTCCCGCTGTCTTTGAGAGGTATCCCCGATACATTGCATGGACGNAATATATTGNTTGTTTCCCATTTGCAGACGGGAAANNGCCTCCTGGGGCGTCATAATAAAATCTACCATATATCACACACACTCCCTGCATGAAAAATGAACCGGTCGCAGACATCAGTATACCACACTTCCGCTGCCATTTCCACTGGAGTTTTCCCCGCCGCAGNCCTCCCCGGACGATCCCCGTACCAATTAAATATTGCCTGACCCGCGTCTCTGNAGCGGAGCGGCCGGGAAAACCCGTACCCGTTCCATCTCTGTCCCATCACACATCCGGCAAAGGACCNCCNGATGCANCTTTTTCGGCNTTTTGCCGAAAAAACCGGCTTTTCTACAGGCNTTTCGCTGAAAAACAGNGNAGTTGGAAAAACGACACCTCNGTAAAAAATNCACCATTGAAGGAANCNANCCGCCGCTGTTACAATTATANTACAAATTGGGGCGAGGCTCCTAAAAACGTCATAGGGAGGAACACAGCATGGCAAACACCAGACGGAAGCATTGGCGCAAACGGTTGGACCGGGCCGTCCGTGTCCTGNTGGCGGCAGCATTGGTGCTGCAGCTTTCGGCAGGCGGCTTAGGCATGGCCTTTGCGTCGGAGTATGAGGGGGAGGTCTATGACCCCNATTTCCTGNCCCCGACAGAGGAGACCGGGGTGGAGAACGACGGCGGCATTGTGAATGACGCACCGCCGGTCATTGCGCCGATAGCAGAGACCGACAGCGACAATCTGCTGACCAACGGCAATTTTGCTGATGGCGGCGCAGGTTGGACGACGCGCTTTGGCACCTGGAATATTGACGAAACCGGCGCGACAGCGACACTCAACGCCGCAGACCAGGATTGGTCAACGCTGCTGGAGCACAAAGTTATGTTGGAGGCCGGTTATGAATACAGCGTTTCCATCACTCTTACCTCCACAGCGGAGCGCACCATTTCCGCAGATATCGGCGATAAGACTCCACGCGAGTTTACATCCGATAAGATTCCTGCGAATGCAGAAACGACCGTGGGGTATACCTACAAAAGCACTGCGGCAGGGGAAAAGACCCTGGTCATCTACCTGGGCCTGGCAGGCGATGCGTTCCCCGGTGCGCACACCGTCACCATCGCCAACGTGAGTATTGTTAAGGGTGAGAAGATCGAGGGCGGCGAGAATCCCAATCCCAATCCCGATCCCGATCCCGATCCCGATCCCGTCACCCCCGCCCCCGAGCCTGATCCCGGTATGGATACCGCGGACGGCGAACCGGTTGAGGAGGTAAAGGGTAACTTACTGAAAAACGGCAGCTTTGCCGACAGGAACGCCAATTGGGAGGCTGTTACCACAGGTGCTCAGGTCTCTTTCAACGCCTACCGCACGGTGTTCAATCTGACTGGCAACGCCGCGGACTGGCAGCAGGGCCTGAAGCAGCCGCTCAAGCTGGACGGCGGTAAGTATATCGTCACCTTTACAGTAGAGACCGACCAGGCTCGCACCGTCAAGGTGAATCTGCGCGAGGATGGTTCCACTGCGGACAGCTATACGTCCGAAATCATCCCCGCCAATGAGCCTACCGTGGTGTCCTACATCACCGACGGACAGGGACGGGATGGCGGCGCGTTCTACATGTTCCTGGGCGCTGCTGAAGGCGTGACCTATCCCAACAAGGTGGTTATCTCCAACATCAGCGTTGTGGAGAAGCCCGTTGACCTGGCAAACGACGAGAACGACGAGGCTCCCGCCCTCATTAACTCCATTGCGGGAACCACCGCCGCAGATATGACCGTACTGAAAGACGGCGCCTTCACCCAGGGCCTGGCCAACTGGGACCACTGGGCGCAGGACTGGATGGTACAGTGGGATGTGGTCAAGTACACCCCGGTGGAAGACGGCGTAGCGGTCTACATCACCAACGTAGGCGACGGCGAGGGCAACCTGCCCTGGGACGTCCAACTCAACCAGAAGATCAATTTGAAGGCTGGCCTGACATATACGCTCTCCTTTGACGTGACCACGGAAAAGGCCCGAGCCTTTAACACAGTTATCAATGATCCGTGGGGCAATGGCATCCTGAATAAGACCGTTGGCCTCCAGGCAGGTGAGACCCGCCACGTGGTGTTCAATGTTCCGGTACAGGAGACAGATCTTACAGACTGCCTGTTCTCCTTCCAGCTGGGCAGCAACAACCACACCGAGATCCGGGAGAACACCCTGACCTTTAAGAACGTAAAGATCGAGGTCAACGGCTACAGCGACAACGCCGTCCTGATCGACGACGGCGAGTTTACCAGCAGCCTCGGCAGCTTTGCTGCCAGCGGTGACATCAAGGCGGAGAACGGCAGTGTGACCGCCACCGGCGGCACCCTGACCCGCCAGATTACCGGCATGGAGCCCGGCGCGGTTTACACCCTCAGCTTCATGGCCGGTGCGGTGGACAGGGGCAGCGTCACCGTTACCCTGCCCAATGGCGAGACCAGGAACTTTGACCTGACCGATACCGCAAAACTCTGCACAGCGGACTTCACCGCCAGCAGCGTAACCGGCGCCCTGACCTTCAACTTTGGCACGACCGGCAACATCTTCTGCCTGGACACCGTCCGCCTGGACGCCAAGGGCTACGCGGAGGCCGCCGGTCTGGATGCCACCCGGCACGATATCCAGCGCCTGACCAAGAACCAGGCCCCGCTGCTCAGCGAGATGGCTCTGGCCGAGTTCGGCAGCAACGTAGTGCTGACCTACGCCGCCGACGAGGCTTATAAAGCTGCCATCACCAGCGTCAAGGTGGATGGCAAAGAGGCGGAATACACCCTGGGCAACGGCACCATCACCCTGAACAGCGGCCTGTTCACCAAAACCGCCTCCGGCGACCGTCAGGCGTACGACATCACCGTGTCCGCCTACTGGTACACGGAAAACCACGCCCTTCAGATCGTCTATGACCGGGGCGTGTTCACCCAGACCTGGTCCGACGAGTTCAACGGCAGCGCGCTGGATACCACCAAGTGGGGCTACCAGGACGGCACCGGCGCGGAGTACGGCCTGGACGGCTGGGGCAACAACGAGCAGCAGTATTACACCCGTGACAATCTGACCGTGGCCGATGGCACGATGACCATCACCGCCACTAAGGGCACCCACAACGGCAAAGCCTACGACTCCGCCCGCATCTGGACCATGAGCGACAGCGGTTCGGAAGTCAAGTTCGGCCAGACCTATGGCCGTTTCGAGGCCAAGATGAAGCTCCCCGCCGGGGACGGCTGCCAGGGCCTGTGGCCCGCCTTCTGGCTGCTGCCTGTGGATACCAGCATCTATGGCGGCTGGCCTTTGTCCGGCGAGATCGACATCATGGAGGCCCGCGGCCGCGAGGGCAACAAGGCTGACGGCACCATCCACTTCGGCCGTCCCTGGCCCAACGACGGCGCGTCCGGCTCCTCCATGGAGTGGAAGGACGACCCGCTGGCTATCACCGATTACCACATCTACAGCGTGGACTGGACGCCCACCTACATGAGCTTCCAGGTGGACGGCGTGGAGTACTACCGCGCGGAGAACTGGTACAGCCAGAGCGACGACCAGCCCGCCAAGTACGCATTCCCCGCCCCCTTTGACCAGGATTTCTACATCATCTTCAACATGGCCGTAGGCGGCACCTATGACGGCAACCTGAATCCCGACGCCAGCGTCCTGCCCGCCGAGATGAAGGTGGACTATGTCCGCGTGTATCAGTTCAACGAGCTGCCCGACGGCATCGTGGACGATCCCGACGTAACGCCGGAGATCATCCCCGCCGGGGCCAAGGATTCCATCATCGACCCCAGCTTCACCGACGTGAAGAAGGTGGTCAACGACAGCGACCCCAAGAACGTGAACGGCTGGAACCTGCTGACCCTCAGCCAGTTCGGCGGCGCGGCGGACTTCTCCACCGTGGACGTGGACGGCGCCACCTTCGCCAAAGTGAACATCACCAACGGCGGCAGCCAGAATTACTCCGTCCAGCTCACCCAGAAGCTGGCCCTCTACTACGGCAACTGGTACACCCTGTCCTTTGACGCTTACGCCGACAGCCCCCGTGAGATCATCGCCAAGATCGGCGGCGACGGCACCAACAGCTGGGCGGCCTACAACAGCGTCACCACCGCCCTGGGCCGGGAAGTGAAGCACTACGAGTACACCTTCCAGATGCTCAACACCTCCGACCCCTCCAGCCGTCTGGAGATGAACATGGGCTACGGCACCGGACCGGTTTATATTGCCAACGTGGAGTTCAAGTCCGCCGAGGGCCTGACGATCAATCCCGATGTAACCAAGACGCCTCTGGAGAGCGGAAACGGCATCTATAACGGCGGTTTTGATCTGGGCAACAAGGACCGTCTGGCCTACTGGCACGCCAACGGCGGCGAAGTGGTCAAGGATAAAAATGCCTATTACTTCCAGGCAACCGCCACCGGCGCGACTCTGTACCAGACCGGCATTGAGCTGCTCCAGAGCGACACCTATGAGCTGAGCGCAAAGGTGAACGGTGAAGTCACTTATACCATCACCTCCGCCGACGGCAGTACTACCTACACAAGCGGTACACTGACCGGCACCCAGACCTTCACCATGCCCGCCGGCGTCACCGACAAGAACGCCACGATCACCTTCACTCTGGCGAGCGGCGCGACGCTGGATGACATTTCTCTGATCCGCACCACCTACAACAACGTGGACTACAGCGGCCTGGACTGCTACCCCATGCTCAACGGCGACTTTGAGAACGGCACTACGGGCTGGGGCACCTATGGCACCAACCTGACCGTGGTGGACGACGGCACCGGCAACCACATCGGCCAGGTAGCCAGTGGAGGTGCCAACCGCTGGGATGCCCTGCTGAGCCAGGACCTGCACCTGCTGGGCGGCTACACTTATGAGCTGAGCTTCAAGGCGAAGGCCAACAAAGATGCGGTCATTGACCTCTCCCTGGAAGACGCCAGTTACAGCCGTTCCTTTGAGCAGACCAACGTCGCGGTGGGCAAGGATTGGAGCGACTACAACTACACCTTCAAGTTCACTGCCGACAAGGACCTCTCCCTGAAATTCCTGGTAGGCGGCGGGGACTTCACCCTCAGCCTGGACGACGTAGAGATCAAGATGGTGGGCGCACCCGCCCAACCCGGCGTGTTTACAGTGAACAGCTACAACAAGGCGGGTACTGACGTAACCGTCACCCACACCGGCAGCGCGGATTGGGCCCAAAAGGCTGTCCTCACACTGAACGGTACAGTAATTCCCAGCGACAAGTATTCCTTCAATGGCAGCAATCTGACTCTGGATGCCAGCCTGTTCCCTGTGGACGGCCAGTACACCCTTTCCGCGACCGCAGAGGGCTACGCCGACAGTAAGATTGCAACCATCAATGTCTATCCCGCCAATGGCGACCTGATCATAAACGGCGGCTTTGACCAGGGCCAAACCGGCTGGGAGACCTACATCCACGGCGGCAGCAGTGCCACGCTGGATTTCGATTCCGATTATCTGGACGCCCGCTACCTCCACGCCGAGGGCGACGAGTGGGGCAATCCCTCCGTGCCCTGGAGCATCCAGCTCAACCAGCGTTTCAATGTTGAGAACGGCGGCAAGTATGTCCTGCACTTCATGGCGAGCTCTGAGTTGGGCCGCAACATCCGTGTTGGCCTTGACGGCGGCAAATTCCAGCAGTTCACCCTGACGGATGAGTGGACCGAGTACACCATGGAGCTGGATCTTGCGAATGCCGGTGACTACCAGCTCATGTTCCAGCTGGGCACCGTGAATCCGGACAACAGCGAGAACGGCTACTTCCCCAAGGAAGGCTTCGTGGACTTCGATCCTCACAACTTCTACCTGGATCACATCAGCCTGATCCCCAAAGACAGCGAGTACAACAGGGAAGTGGTCCCCACCTCCATCAAGTTCACTGGCAATGAGAGCGTGGCTGTGGGTGATCCTGTTAAGGTGACCGTTGAAGTTGCCCACCCCGTGGACGGCAGCAATCAGCCCACCGGCAGCGTGACCTTCACAGTGAACGGCGAGCCTGTAGCCGCCACCAATGGCGCTCTGGATCTGGGTATCCTGGAGGCAGGCGAATACACCATCAAAGCCGTCTATGCGGGCGATGAGTACTTCGGTGCTTCCGAGGTCGAGTTCACCGTGACCGTCAAAGAGGCAGCTGAGCCCGATCCCGTCGATCCCGATCCCGATCCTGATAAGCCGGATCCTGTCGATCCCGATCCCGACAAGCCCGACCCCGTCGAGCCGGAGAATCCTGACACCCCCAAGCCCACCGATCCCGGCAACTCCGGTACGGTCAGCTTCCCCAGCATTCCCAGCAGCTGGCCCGGCAGTTTCAACACTTCCGCCAGCACCCAGACCACGCCCAACGCGCCTGATCAGACCATCGACGAGTCCGATGTGCCTCTGGCCCGGACGCTTCCCTTCACCGACGTAGCGGCGAACAACTGGTACTTCGGCGCGGTGAAGTACATGTTCGATACCGGGATCATGAACGGCATTTCCAGCACATCCTTCTCTCCCAACGGCCAGATCACCCGCGCCATGATCGTGACGATGCTCTACCGTCTGGAGGGCGAGCCTGCCGCTGACGCCGGCGCCGTCGCCTTCTCTGACGTGGCCGGGAGCGCCTACTATGCCAAGGCAGTAGCCTGGGCGGTTCAGAATGGCGTTGTGAATGGCTACAGCAACGGTAATTTTGGCCCCAACGATCTTGCCACCCGTGAGCAGACAGCAGCCATCCTCTTCCGGTACGCCGCGTACAAGAACTACGACGTGACCGCCAGAGCGGACCTGTCCGGCTTCGCGGACGCGGGGAAGATCAGCAGCTACGCTCTGGAGAGCCTGTCCTGGGCCAATGCCACCGGCCTGGTCAACGGCCGGAGCGCCGCCCAGCTGGCCCCCGCCGGCCAGACCACCCGTGCGGAAATGGCCTCTCTGCTGATGCGTTTCTGCATGAACATTGCGGGGATGAAGTAAGCAAAGCGCCTTTCCCAAAATCCCAAAGTGATCCAAAGGCGGCAGCCCGGAAACGGGCTGCCGCCTTTGTCTTTATATGCCGCTCATTCCACTCCGACGCTTTCCCCAGGCCGTAGCCCAGCGCTCACAATAAAGCGCATCATACGGAATGCGATGTTTTTTCCTGTAACCCGCAAAGAGATGATACCAGATAGCGCTTGGGATCACCACAATGACCCAGTATAAGGGCCCGAGGAAAAGACATTGAATGGTGTGTCCGTATTCATGGACGCGGAGGCGGCGGCTTTCCTGCGCATCATGGATGCTGAGAAAAATAAAGATCCCCAGCGACAGGCCCCCGCGATTTCCGGGCAGATAGGTAACGATGCTGTTCTGAAATACTTCCCGCCGTCCCCGGAAGCAGCAGAGGAACAGAAACAGACCGGCAAGATTGACCGTCAGTCCCCAGGTAAATTGCAGCAGAAAGAAAAGCAGCCTGGGCCAGCCCGCTCCGGCAACCGCCCGGCGGCCATGATACCCCGTCTTATCCACATACAGCGCCCCTTTCATTATAGCAACAGGATAGCACACCTTTTCCCAAAAAGCGAGTAGGGAGGCCGATACTTTGAAAAAGTATCGGCCTCCCCGCACAGGAGAAGCATCTCCGTACAGATACGCTTACCGCAAAACGACCACGCTGTAGCAGGGAAGGGTAACCGTACCGTCCTCCATGACCACCTCGCCGCCGTCCACCGACAGGTATCCCGCGATCTCCAGCTCGCCGTACTGCTGCATATCCACCTGCTTTTCATCCGTCTCCGAGATATTGTAGAGCATGTAGATGGTCGTACCGTCATAAGTCTTGGAAATGGCGGCAATGTCCAGATCCTCGACCTCCTCCAGCCGGGCCACAGTCCCTCTTGCGATCTCCGGATTCTGGTTGCGCAGCAGGATGACGTCCTTGTAGAAGCTGTAGATCGAATCTTCCGCCTTCATCTGCTCCTCGGCGCAGGCGAACCTGTTCTCCTGGGGCTCCATATCCGCCGGACCGTTGGTCATGCCCTTGGCGCCCGCGTCGGCGGACCAGTACATGGGGGCACGCTTGTTTTCGTCCTTTCCGGTGCCGGCCATGCCGATCTCCTCCCCGTAGTATACGAAAGCGCTGCCGCTCATCAGCACGTTCAGCGCCGCCCCCATCTTCACCTTCCTCGCGTCGTGGGACATGTATCCCGCCGCCCGCGCCATGTCGTGATTGACAAAGAAGGGTGCGTCGATGGCGTCCTCCCGGTATTCCCGGATGGCGTTCTGCACGCGGACCAGCGTCTTTGCATAGGCCTGGGCGCTGTTGTCCGCGCCGGTGTAGTTCAGCGTTTTCGAGATCACGCCCGTAGAGCCGGAGAACTCAAAATCAAAGAAGCTGTCCACGCCGCTGGCATAATACTGGGCATATGTAGGCAGCGCGTCCCAGCACTCGCCCACGATATAGGCGTCAGGATCGACGGACTTCACATGTCCGTTGACCCAGCTGAGCACCTCCACGTTTTTGCTGGTTGCGCCGGAGTAAAACTCCTTGACCGCGTCCAGCCGGAAGCCGCCCACGCCTTTCTCCAGCCAGAAGTCCATAACAGCCTCAAAATCCTTGCGCAGCTCCTGGCTCTCGAAGTTCACATCCGGCATCTCGGGGGAGAACTGCCCCTCGTAGTAGTAGTCCGTGGAACCAACCTGATACCAGGCGTCGGAGCCAGGATTTCCCTTAGAGAAGTTATAGTAGCCGTAATACTGGCACTCCGCCGCGGAAGGCTCGTCGTTCGGGCCAAGGGAAGCCAGGTAGCTGCTGGCCTCCTGGAACCATGCGTGATCCGGCGAGGTATGGTTGAGGACCAGGTCGATAATGAGCTTGATCCCCCGCTCATTGCACGCCGCCGCCAGCTGATCGAAGTCCTCCATGGTGCCGTAGGCCGGGTCGATGGCCATGTAGTCCTTCACATCGTACTTGTGGTAAGAGTTGGATGGCATGATGGGCATCAGCCAGATCCCGTTGAAGCCCAGATCCTCGATGTAGTCCAGCTTGGAGATGACCCCCTGAAGGTCACCCATCCCGTCCCCGTCGCTGTCGTAAAAGGAGCCCACAAAGATCTCATACCAAGTGCGGTAATTGTCGTCGATCACCGTCACTTCCCTGGCCCGCCAACCGGTCTTCGCATTGCCGCCGCAGGCGCTCAGCACGCCGCACACCACCGCAAGCACCAGCGCCAGCGCAATGATTTTTTGAAGTCTGTTTTCTCTCTGCTGCATTTTCCTGCAACCTCCTTGTCGAAATAGGATTTTATCCATTACCGCCTCTGCTTTTTACAGTCCAATCATTTTTTGCCATCCGGTATTCATATGATGGAAACTCTTTTTGAAAACTTTCCGAAAAATATACGCCCTCCTGCATAAACGCAAAGCCCATTTTCTCTATCAGGTTTTTGGATGAAATGTTGTCTTGAATACAGCAGGCCCATACATAGCTGATCCCTTTAGAAAACAGATGATCCAAAACAACGTGGATCACTTCGCTCATAATTCCCTGCCGGCGGTATTGGGTGTTTAAGGCAAACCCCAGCTCCTTTGTATCAGGGCGTCCCTCTTCGGAATCTTCATGTATTGCAATGAATCCGATTACCTTGTTTCCGGTTTTATGGACGATCGCGAAAATGTTCTCATTTGCTGTCCACTGCTCCAGAGCTTTCTCTGTCTCCTCAATACTTTTATGCGCACGCCAGCCGACCGTCTCGATTTCCGGCTGGCTGCAAAATGCGTACACATCATCCAAATCCTGTTGGCAAAAATTCCTTAACTGAACTCTTGCCGTATCAAATACCTCCATATTTTCCTTTCCTCCACAGAACGATGCTTATCGTTTTAGCCGTGTTATACCGCCCCTCTCTGCATCATCCACACCGAGACCGCCAGCAGGATCAGCAGCAGCGGGTAGTAGGCGTAATAGCCGTATTTTCCGAAACTGCTCTCCCCGGTCCGCCGCTCCCCGTCGCACATGGAGATCAGGATGAACCCCATAGCGGCAGTAATGTAGACCAGACTGACTCCCAGTCCTGCAATGAGGGCTATGGTCCGCCGTTTGCGCAGCAGATACAGCACTACGGCAATAAGGACGAACCCCCAGCCGTATTTGCAGCGGAGCAGCTCCGCCCACAGGCACCCACCAAGGGCCGCCACGGCACAGAGCACATAGCCGCCTCTCCGGCCCTCCACAGATTTGATGATCCACAGCGTGATCAGTGCAATGAACACCGTCCAGACCGTGTTCTGGGATTCCCAATACCAAATCTTCCCGTACACCGCCAGATCATAGGGCACCTCAGAAATAAGGGCGCAGACCAGCACCGAGAGGGCGTATTTCTTCATATCGGAGGTGTGTTCCACACCCTGGGCCAGCAGGTAGGCGTAAATGGAGATAGCGGCCATGCCGATGATCTCCGCTATAGAGGCGATCCCCGCCCACAGCATGGCCCCGGCGTCGCTTCCCAGCATTTCATTAAGCTGCTCCGGCGTGTAGTTTTGTACATGCAGGATGCCGTTCTGGATCACCGCCGCGCCGAAGAAGTACAGCGTGATCAGGATCGCGCCGGCGATTTTCAGCGTGTTGACAGAGACGCTGGGAAACAGGGATCTTCTTCCGCGCAGATCGCCGCCGTTTTCTGCCGTCATAAAGAAGCCTCCTCTTCCGAAGGTTCAGCCCCCTCCTGTTGGGGGACGGGCCCGGTGGAGCCGCGGACGATCAGCGGCGCGCGAAGCTGGATGGTATCGATCGCCACGTCGTTGATCAGACAGGACAGGGTGTAATATCCGCACTTGCCCAGGGCCGTCCGGTCCTGCCGGATGGTGGTAAGGGGCGGGTTCATATAGGCGGCCATGGGCAGATCGTCAAAGCCCACAATGCTCACGTCCGCCGGTATGCGCAGACAGCGGTCCCGGCACTCCGTGTAGACCGCTATCGCCCGGGCGTCATCCGCGCACAGGATGGCGGTGGCCCCGTTCTCAATGAACCTGGGCAGATATTTCCTTGCGGATTCCGCTACATAATATTCCAGGCCGATCAGATCCTCATCCACCGGCAGGCCGCACTTCTCCATGGCGGCGCAGTAGGCGTTGTACCGCTCCCGCACCACGTAGGAGTCCAGCGGACCGCACAGCAGGGCGATGCGCCGGTGGCCCAGGTCATAGAGGTGCCGCACCGCCGCCTCCAGGCCGCCGCTGTTATCGCAGCGCACCGAGGCGATGCGCGGGTTCTCTTTAATATAGTTATCATAGAGGACGGTGGGGACCTGAGTGGTCCGGAGCTCCTCCATCCAGGGGTCCAGCAGGGAAAAGCCCAGCAGGAACGCGCCCCGCCAGCTTCCCTGGGCGATGGCCTCCTGATAGGTGATCGTGCTCTGGTACTCCTTGGTCAGGGGCACCACGTCCACCATCCAGCCGTCCGATCCGGCCATCTCCTTAAAGCCCGCGATGATGTCATATCCGAACTGATTAGGGTCTGTGTACCCCATATTCTCAACGAATATGCAGAACTTTTTTTGAGGCCGCACTCCAACATAGCCCATCTCTGCGGCGGTCTCAAGGATCCTGCGGCGCAGCTCCTCGCTCACGTCCGATGCGTTGTTCAGCCCCTTGGATACGGTGCTTTTGGATATTCCAAGTCTGGTGGCAATATCGTTTAATGTGACCATGGACACCTCCTGATCCGATGTGGACCGCTCTCTCAGAAATGCTGCGGCCCGGTTAAACCGTTCTGAAAAGTTTGCATATGTCATTATAACCGCAGCACAGCAAGAAATCAAGTATAGTTTCGAAACAGTGGAAAACCGCACCGGCGCCTGCCAAGTATCCGAAATCCTCCCATATCCCAGGAATTTCCCGGAAAATGGGTATCCATAAGTTTCGAACCTGATGCCTACGGTTCTTGGTTCAGCGTTTTTAACAAAAAGTAACGATGAAATTTGGTTGCAAAATACAGAGAAAAAATCTTGACGGAACCGGAAATAAGTGCTATCCTCGTTTCGTTAGCAGTTTGCGAAACATTGCGTATCTGTTTGCGGATGGTCTGGGATTTCCTTGCTATTTCGCGGTATGCTCGATGTTCCGAAACAAAGCAAGCTGAAAAATTAAGGAGGTTTTTCAAATGAAAAGAAGAATTTTTGCCATGTTTCTGGCTGGCGTGATGGCCCTGGGCCTGCTGACCGGCTGCGGCGGGGGCAGCAGCGACACCCCCAGCAGCAGCAACCCCAGCACCCCCAGTGATACCACCGATACCCCCAGCAGCAACTCCGGCGAGGTCACCGACGTCACCCTGAAGGTGTGGTGCCCCTCCAACCAGATCGACACCGGCATCCTGGCCCAGCAGCAGGAAGCTTTCCAGGCTGAGCACCCCGAGTGGAACCTCTCCTGGGATGTCACCGCCGTGGGCGAGGACACCTGTAAGGACGAAGTGCTGCGCGACGTGGAAGCCGCGGCCGACGTGTTCTTCTTTGCCAACGACCAGCTGCCCGACCTGGTCAGCGCCGGCGCCATTGCCCAGCTGGGCGGCTCCACCGCTGACATGGTGAACTCCACCATGGCCCAGGCCGTTATCGACACCGCTATGTCCGACGGCAAGCTGTACGCCATCCCCTTTACCCACAACACCTTCTTCATGTACTATGACAAGACCCTCCTCAGCGAGGATCAGATCAAGACCGTCGAGGGCATCATGAGCGCCGAGACCGCCGACAACGCTTACAACTTCTACTTTGAGTCCTCCGGCGGCTGGAAGCTGGGCGCCTGGTACTACGGCGCCGGCCTGAGCGTGTTCGGTGCCGACGGCAGCGACCTGGCTGCCGGCTGTGACTGGAACAACGCCACCGGTCTGGCTGTCACCAACTACCTCATCGACCTGATTAACAACCCCAAGTGCGCCTATGACGGCGAGATCGCCGTGTCCGAGCTCATCACCGACCACCGCATCGGCGCGTGGTTCGACGGCGCCTGGAACTATGACACCTATCACGACGTCCTGGGCGACGACCTGGGCCTGGCCGTCATCCCCACCTTCAATGTTAACGGCAAGGACTGCCAGCTGCTGAGCTTCTACGGCTCCAAGTGCATCGGCGTCAACGCCAAGAGCAGCAATCCCGCCGCCGCCGTGGCCTTCGCCGCCTTCCTGGGCAACGCGGAGAACCAGACCCTGCGCTTTGAGAAGTCCGCGCAGATCCCCACCAACAACGACGCTGCCAACTCTGACGCTGTGAAGTCCGACGCCCTGGCCACCGTCCTGGTGAACGAGTCCAACAACTGCAGCGTGATGCAGCCCGTCAGCACCACCTTCTCCGCCCGGTACTGGACCTATGCCGGCGCCATCCCCACCGAGATCCGCAGCGGCGAGATCAACACCGGCAACGTCCAGGAGAAGCTGGACACCTTCGTCGCCGCCATGACCGCGGAATAAACCCCATCCGACCGGAATACAGGATTTTTGATGAAAATCTTATATAAGATTTTCATTTTGTGGGCGGGCCCACAAAATGAGCCCATCTGACTGTGGTCTCGGGCCGGCCCCCCAAAAACCAGACTCGCCGCCGGGGCGCTGCGTAAGCGCGCCCCGGCGCATTGAGAAACAGGAGGGTTGAAGAAAACTTATGGAGACAAAATCCGCAAAGGCAAATGCCGGCCTGCGGTTGACGAACAACGGGAAGCCCGCTGACGCTACCCCCTCCCAGGTCATCCGTGAGAGCGATGTATTGACAAAGCTTTCCTTCTTTATTTTCGGCCTGGGCAACCTGGTCAACAAACAGATCATCCGCGGCCTGATCTTCCTGGCCATTGAGGTGGGCTATATCATCTATATGGTCAGCTTCGGCGCGTCCGCCATGGTCGATTTCTGCACCCTGGGCACCGCGCTGCAGGAGGAAGTCTGGGACGAGGCCCAGGGCCTCTTTGTATACACCGACGGCGATAACTCCATGCTGTGCATGCTGTATGGCGTCATTACCATCGTACTGACCGTCCTCGTCATTGCCGCGGCCTATATGTCCATGAAGAGCGCCTACTGCACCCAGGTGCGCAAGGCGCGGGGTATGCACATCCCCACCTTCATGGATGACCTGAAGTCCCTGCTGGAGGACAACATCCACGGCCTTCTGATGGCTTTTCCCTCCTTCGGCATCCTGGCTTTCACCATTATCCCGCTGATCTTTATGATCCTGATCGCGTTCACCAGCTATGACCGCGATCACCAGCCCCCCGGAAACCTGTTCGACTGGGTGGGCCTGAGCAACTTCTCCCAGCTGTTTACCAGCGGCAGCAAGCTGGCCGCCACCTTCTGGCCGGTGCTGGGCTGGACGCTGATCTGGGCCGTGTGCGCCACCTTCAGCAACTTTATCCTGGGAATGCTGCTGGCCCTGCTCATCAACCGCAAGGACACCCGCATCAAGGGCTTCTGGCGCTTTGTGTTCGTGCTGTCCATCGCCGTACCCCAGTTCGTCACCCTGCTGAGCATGAGCACCATCTTCAACGCCAACGGCCCGGTGAACGTCATGCTGCGGGCCATCGGCCTGATCGGGGCCACGGAGTCGGTGCCTTTCTTCACCGACGCGACATACGCCAAGATCACCATCATCGGCATCAACATGTGGATCGGCATTCCGTATACCATGCTGTCCACCACGGGTATTCTGCAGAACATCCCCACGGAGCTGTACGAGGCGGCCCGCATCGACGGCGCCAGCCCGCCCACAATCTTCCGCAAGATCACCCTGCCCTACATGATGTTCGTGATGACGCCCACCCTTATTACTTCCTTCACCGGGAACATCAACAACTTCAACGTGATTTACCTGCTGACAGGAGGCGGGCCGGACTCCCTGGACTACTACTTCGCAGGCAAGACGGACCTGCTCATCACCTGGCTCTACCGTCTGACCATCACCCAGAAGGACTACAACATCGGCTCCGTGATCGGTATCATGACCTTTGTCGTGCTGGCGGTCACAGCGCTGCTCACCTACCACCAGACAGGCTCGTATAAGGATGAGGGGGCGTTCCAATAATGAAACAAAGAAGAATGATTTCAAACGTGCTGTGTCACGCACTGCTGGCCGTCCTCGGCTTTATCTGGGTGCTGCCCATCTTCTATGTGGTCCTGACCGCCTTCCGGGCGGAGAGCGGCTCCTATAAGAGCTACATCTTCCCCAAGGGCTACACCGTTGACAACTTTGTCAACCTGATCAACACCAGCAACAGTATGATCGACTTCAAGCGCTGGTTCCTGAACACGCTGATCATCGCCATTTTCAGCACCATCATCGCCGCGTTCTTCACCATCTGCGTGGCCTACTGCATGAGCCGCCTGCGCTTCCGTATGCGCAAGCCCTTCATGAATCTGGCCATGATCCTTGGTATGTTCCCCGGCTTCATGTCCATGATCGCCGTGTACTACATCCTCAAGGGCCTGGGCTTCCTGGAGACCGGGACGCTGAAGCAGGTGGCTCTGGTGCTGGTATACTCCGGCGGCGCTGGACTGGGCTTCTACATCTCCAAGGGCTTCCTGGATACCATTCCCAAGGCCATTGACGAGGCCGCCTACATCGACGGCGCCACCAAGTGGCAGACGCTGATCCACATCACCCTGCCTCTGTCCAAGCCCATCATCACCTACACCCTGCTGACCGCCTTCATGGGCCCTTGGGTGGACTATATCTTCGCCAAGGTCATCATGGGCAGTGACAACCAGTACTATACCATCGCCATCGGGCTGTGGACCATGCTGCAAAAGGAGTATATCGAGACCTACTACACCCAGTTCTATGCGGGCTGCGTCATGATCTCTATCCCCATTGCCATTCTCTTCAACCTGACGCAGAAGTACTATGTGGAGGGCGTGTCCGGCGCAGTCAAGGGCTGATCCTATCCAGGTTTAGCTCCTGACCCCGCCTTAAGCACATGATATCACAGGCGGATCGGATACTCTCGACGATTTTTGCTCTTTCAATGCAACTTACAGGGCATGGTTTGCGTTTTCTCTTTGACTGCGGTATAATCCGATTATGTGACCGCTTCACTCATATGAGAAACGCGGATCATGCCCTCTTTTTTGTGCTGGCAACCAGAAATGCGAATCAAGAGTCAAAGCAGCGCATATTAAAAGTTTCGCCGGCCTTTACAAAGGCCGCGGAGTCCAGAGGCAGAGCCTCTGGCCGCACTCCGCAGAGTGCGGAATCCCTAAGGCCGCGCCGCAAAAAGCCTCCGGATGCAAAATGCTTCCGACTGCGCTGCAAAGCCTTCCTCAATATCCAAGTGCGGCGCGGCCTTAAGCGCTTTTGCCTCTGGCAAACAGCGGTTTTAATTTCCTTATTCCCCCGTAGGCATCAGGCGGCCTTCAGCCGCCCCAGCCCCAAGCCGCCCCACGGGGAAGGCAATCAACCCTTGATCCGCATCTGAAATATGGGAGATCAACTGTGGAAGCAATCAAACGAATCCAATACAACAAGGAATTTGACACGGCGTACCGGTACGACGGCAAGGACCTGGGCGCTGTCTGCACCGGAGGACGCACCGTGTTTAAGTTATGGAGCCCGGAAGCGGAGCGGGTGGAGGTGTCCCTGTACCGGGATGACGCATCCGAGGCTTTCGAGACCCGCCCGCTGAGCCGGGGCGCACAAGGCGTCTGGTCACTGTCGGTGGAGGAGGACCTCCACGGAACGTTCTACGACTACACCGTGCAGATAGACAGCCGCCGTATCCGCACCGCCGACCCCTACGCCGCAGCCTGCGGATGCAACGGCGTGCGCAGCATGGCAGTGGACCTGTCCCGCACCGATCCGGAGGGATTTGACCGGGACTGCCCGCCCCCCGTCCAGCCGGAGCAGATCGTCTATGAACTGCATGTCAAGGATTTCTCCTACGACCCGGACAGCGGCATCCCCCCTGAATACCGTGGAAAATACAAAGCCTTTTCCTTCCGTACCGCAGACGGAAGCCCACCCTTCTGCATGGAGCACCTGCGCTCCCTGGGGGTGACCCATGTCCAGCTGATGCCCATTTTTGACTTCGGCTCGGTGGACGAAGCCGGGGACGACCGGCAGTTCAACTGGGGCTACGACCCAGTGAACTACAACGTGCCCGAGGGCAGCTACTCCACCAACCCCTCCGACGGCACAGCCCGCATCCGCGAGTGCAAGGAGATGATCCAGTCCCTCCACCGGAGCGGCCTGCGGGTAGTAATGGACGTGGTGTATAACCACACCTACCGGTGGGACTCCTGGCTGGAGCGGTCCGCCCCCGGTTACTACTACCGCCGGTGGGAGGACGGGACACTCTCCGACGGCTCCGCCTGCGGCAACGACGTAGCCGCTGGCAGGGCCATGGTGGACAACTATATCGTCAACTCCGTGCTGTACTGGGCGCGGGAGTACCATATCGACGGCTTCCGCTTCGATCTGATGGGCCTGCTGACGGTGGAACTGATGAACCGCATCCGCCGGGAGCTGGACGCCGCCTTCGGCCCGGGGGAGAAGCTGGTATACGGCGAACCCTGGGGGGCGCAGGAGACCCCTCTGGAACCGGATACCCACCCGGCGCTGAAGCGCTGCGTGGGAATGCTGGACCCCGGCGTGGGCGTGTTCTGCGACCTGACCCGGGACGCCATCAAGGGCGATTCCTTCCAGGAAACGCTCCCCGGCTTCGTCAACGGCGGGGAGGGCTTTGAGCAGACCATCCTGTATGCCGCCGGAGGCTGGCAGGAAGGGAGCAGGGAACTGGAACCCAACAGCTGCTCCCAGGTGGTAAACTATGTTTCCGCCCACGACAACTTCACGCTGTGGGATAAGCTGGTCATGAGCCTGCCGGAAGACCCGGACGGACAGTTACCGGCGGATTTCAATAAACTCCGCACGGATCTGCTGGAGCGGAACAAGCTGGCAGCGTTCATCTACTTCACCTGCCAGGGAATGCTCTTCATGCAGGCCGGGGAGGAGTTCGGACGTACCAAGCTGGGGGATGGCAACAGCTACTGCTCACCGCCTGAGATCAATATGCTCTGCTGGGATCGCGCGCGGCGCTTTGAAGCCCTGACAGACTACTACCGTGAGCTGACCCGACTGCGTAAATCCCTGCCCGGCCTGTGCGACAAATCCCCCGCCGCCGCATCGCGCCTGACGGCCCGGACCATCCACCGCCCGGGAACGGTGTCCTTCCAAGTGCAGGAGGGCGGTCCCCAGGGAGAACAGCTGCTCATTGTGTACAACGCCAGCCCGGAGGCTTTCGCCCTCTCCCTGCCCGACGGCAGGTGGACCGTGCGGGCGGACGGCCAACAGGCGGACCAGCGCCGCCCCGCCGGACAGGCCGGTGGCCAGATCACCGTTTCGCCGTACAGCGGCATGCTGCTTCTGCGTGAGAACGGCTGATGCCATTACCCAAACAAAGGGCTGATCCATGGTACGGATTGGCCCTTTTTCTCAGGAAAAGAGGATGTTTTCATGAAATTTATCTACGGAAAACAGGACTGGATGATCTTCCAGCGCGGGGAGGAGACCTGCTTCCTCATGACCAACGGCCTGGGTGGTTTCTGCTCCCTCACCGCCATCGGCTCCTGCGCCCGGAGCGAGCACGGCGTACTGATGGCCTGTGAGCACGCCCCCAACCGCCGGGTGCAGATGATCCAGCGATTGCAGGAGACGCTGACCCTGGGAGAAGAAACCGTCCCCCTGTCCAGCCAGGATTTTGAGGATCAGAGCCTCCGCGAGGACGGACGGACCTGCCAGACCGGTTTTACCTTCCGGGACTACCCCCAGTGGACCTACCTGATCCACGGCGTTGAGATCGTCAAATCCCTGGCCTTGGTCCCCGGCGAAAACACAGTTGCTATCACCTACGAGATCCACAACCGCAGCCGCCGCGAGGCCCTGCTCCGGGTGACCCCCCACCTGCGCTTCGTCCCCAAAGGGGAGGCCATGGCCCCCGGTCAGACCTTCACACTGGAGGAAAACCGCATCCACTCCGAGGGCCGGACCCTGCATTTCTCCACCAACGCCGCAGTACGCCCCCTGCCCCAAACCCTCCAGGGCCCATTCCACTACGCCCAGGACGCCATGGACGGCAAGCCCGCCGCCGGATGGGCCGCCGTTAACCACTGCCTGGAGCTGACCGTCCCCCCGGGAGACTGCAAAGTGCTGGAGGCGGTGTACGGCACATCCCTGCCGCTCCCCCAGGCCGCAGAGGCCTTCTCCCGTCTGGAGCAGCACAATCGCGCCGCCGAGAAGCAGGCAGGCTTCCAAGATGAAGCCGCCAGAACGCTGGCCCGGGCGGCAGGGCAGTTCCTCTCCCTCCGGGAATCCACCGGAAAGCAGACCATCCTGGCAGGCTTCCCCTTTTTCGAGGACTGGGGCCGTGACACCATGATCGCCCTGGGAGGCTGCTGTCTGGCCACCCGGCGGTACGATGAAGCCAGGAGCATCCTGGAGACCTTCCTGCCCTACTGCCGCCGGGGCCTCATGCCCAACCTGTTCCCGGAGGGGAAGGACGCCCCCTGGTACAACACCGTGGACGCATCGCTGCTGTTCATCCTGTCCATTTACGACTACCTCTGCCGCACCGGCGACCGCGCCTTCGCGGAAAAGGCCTATGACGCCATGGCGGACATCATCGACTGGTACGAGAAGGGAACAGATTTCTCCATCCATATGGACGAGGACGGCCTCATCTCCGCCGGCAGCGGCCTGGACCAGGTGACCTGGATGGACGTGAACGTGGACGGCATCCTGCCCACCCCCCGCCACGGCAAGCCGGTGGAGATCAACGCCTACTGGTATAACGCCCTGCGCATCATGGAGCAGCTCACCCCCATGCTGGGCAGGGGAGACGGCGCACGCTACGCCGCCGTGGCGGAGCGTACAAAAAAGAGCTTCCGCGAAAAATTCTGGAACCCAGAGGCAGGCTGCCTGCGGGACGTTCTGTCCGGAACAAAGGCGGACGCCCAGATCCGCTGCAACCAGATCTGGGCGGTGTCCCTGCCTTTCTCCATCCTTCCTCCGGAGCAGGAGAAACAGGTGGTAGAGACCGTGTTTGAGAAACTGTATACCCCCTACGGCCTGCGCACCTTGGACCCCGCTGATCCCGAGTTCCAGCCCTTTTATGGCGGGGACCGGCTGAAGCGGGACCTGGCCTATCACCAGGGCACCGTGTGGGCCTTCCCACTGGGAGGCTACTATCTGGCATACTTAAAGGTACATAACTATTCCCGGGAAGCCCAGAACGCCGTCCGCCGGCAGCTGGAGCCCATCCGGAGCGCCCTGCGGGAGGGCTGCGCCGGACAGCTGCCCGAGATCTACGACGGCAGCAACCCCGTGTCCTCCAAGGGCTGCTTTGCCCAGGCTTGGAGCGTAGGGGAGCTGCTGCGGGTATATGACGCGCTGGAGGGGCGGCTGTCCCAGGCCGCCGAAGGCGGCCCGAGCGGTCGTTGGGCCGCAAGGGCCAATGACGCGAGCCGGCCGTTCCCGGCGATCGGAAGGGAGTAACCGATATGGATTTTGGCGTATTAAAGCACTATACCGTCTCCGGCCAGACGGTGGAACTGCAATTTGAGAACGGGGAGGCCCGGATCGAACTGGTTGCCCCCGGCATTGTCAATGTATTCATCCCTCTGGCCAGCCCGGACCACCGCTCCAAGGCCATCGAGGGGGATAAATCCCGTCCCGTCCCCTTCACAGCTGAGAACCGGGCCGACGGCCTCTGGCTGGAAACAGAGGAGGTCCGCGTCCGGGTAAGCGACGGCTTCTACGTGGACTTCTTTGACCAAGCCGGGAACGAGGTCTGCATGGACTATCGTGGAAAGCGCCGCCCTCTGGAGCGTGTCACCCCGGAGTGGGCCGCGCTGCTGATCGCCGAGGGGCACGGCGCGGAGGTGGAGGAGCCCTTCCATGCCTTCGAGGTCGTCAAACAGCTGGGCGAAAGGGAGCACTTCTACGGCCTGGGTGACAAGACCGGATTTCTGGACAAGCGGGGCTACGAGTACGAGATGTGGAACACCGATAACCCCGCCCCCCAGGTGGACTGCTTCAAGGCGCTGTACAAGACGATCCCCTTCTTCATGTCGCTGAACGGCAGCCACGCCTACGGCATTTTCCTGGACAACACCTTCCGCTCCTGGTTCAATATGGGGCAGGAGTCGGAGGACTACTACTGGTTCAGCGCGGCCGGGGGCAACCTGGACTATTACTACATCGCCGGGGACGGCCTGCCCCAGGTGCTGGAGCGGTATACATACCTGACGGGCACATTCCCTCTTCCGCAGCTGTGGACCCTGGGCTACCACCAGTCCCGTTGGGGCTATATGACCCGGGAGGACGTGCAGGCCATCGCGGACGATCTGCGGGGCAACGACATCCCCTGCGACTCCATCCACTTTGACATCGACTATATGCAGGACTACAAGGTGTTCACCTGGAACCCGGACCGCTACCGCGGGGACCCGAAGGGTTTTCTTGCCAGCCTCGCCGCCCAGGGCTTCAAGCCGGTAGTCATCAACGACCCAGGCGTGAAGCAGGAAGCGGGCTATCCCATCTATGAAGAAGGCGTAGAGAAGGGCTATTTCGCCCAAACGCCCGAAGGAGAGGTCTACATCAACGCCGTCTGGCCCGGCGACGCAGCCTACCCCGACTTCGGCAACCCCGCCGCACAGAAATGGTGGGGAGCCCACCAGAAGTTCCTGCTGGATATGGGCGTGCGGGGCGTGTGGAACGACATGAACGAGCCCGCCAGCTTCAAGGGCCCGCTCCCCGACGATGTGGTGTTCTCCGACGGAACACGCAAGGCCACCCACGCCGAGCTCCACAACGTCTACGGCCACTTCATGGCAAAGGCATCCTATGAAGGACTGAAAAAGCTGGACGACCGGCGGCCTTTTGTCATCACCCGCGCCTGCTACGCCGGGACCCAGAAGTATTCCGCCGCTTGGACCGGCGACAACCACAGCATCTGGGCCCACCTGCAAATGGCCATCCCCCAGCTGTGCAACCTGGGCCTGTCCGGTATGCCCTTCGCGGGCACCGATCTGGGCGGCTTCGGCTCGGACACCACGCCGGAACTGCTGACGCGGTGGGTGCAGTTCGCCTGCTTCTCCCCTTTCTTCCGCAACCACGCCGCCCTGGGCACCCGGCCCCAGGAGCCCTGGCAGTTCGGTCCCCGGGTGCTGGAGATCTACCGTAAATATGTGAAGCTGCGCTACCAGTGGCTGCCCTATTTTTACGACCTGTTCTGGGAGGAGGAGCGCACCGGCGCCCCCATCCTGCGGCCCCTGGTGTTCCACTACCCGCAGGACGAGACCGTCAGAACATGCAATGACGAATTTATGGTAGGGGACCGCGTCCTGGTGGCCCCGGTGGTCCAGCAGGGGGCCCGTCAGCGGCTGGTCTATCTTCCCGAAGGGGAGTGGTACGACTACTGGACCCGAGAGAAGATCGTCGGCCCGGCGTCCTTCGTCCGGAACGCCCCTCTGGATCTCTGCCCCATCTACGTGAAGGCCGGCAGCGTCATCCCCATGTCGCCTCCCCAGTCCTACGTTGGCGAGACGGCCCGGGACGTACTGCTGCTGGATGTCTATCCCGGTCATGGCACATGGGACCACTGGCTGGACGACGGCGAGAGCTTCGCCTACCAAGAGGGGAAATACCACCAGTACCGTTTCACCGTCCACCCGGACGGCGGCGTAGATACCGAGATCATCCGCGCGGGCCATGACCGCCCCTATCGGGAGATCCAGGTGCTGAACAAGGAGGAAAAAAGCTGATGCGGTATCAGAACTGTATTTTTGACCTGTACGGCACGTTGGTAGACATACGCACGGATGAAGGCTCCCCCCGCCTGTGGGCGCACATGGCCGAGATCTACCGCCGCGAAGGGGCGCTCTATCAGCCCGACGAACTGCAAAGCGCCTACGTCCGCCTGGTAGGCGAGCTGGAAAGCGGCAAAGGCTCCTCCCCGGCATACGCCCACGAGGCTCACCCGGAGATCCAGCTGGAAAAAGCCTTTCAGCAGCTATATCAGGCAAAGGGCATAGAAGCGGGTAATGAACTTGCCGTCCGCACCGGCCAGGCGTTCCGCAAGTACTCCACAGAATATCTGCGTCTCTACCCCGGAGCAGCGGAACTGCTCCGGGCACTGCGGGCCCAGGGCTGCGGGGTCTGGCTGCTGTCCAACGCCCAGAGCATCTTCACCCGGCCGGAGCTGGAAGAACTTGGTCTGGATAACCTGTTTGACGGCATATACCTCTCCTCCGACTACAGCGTCAAGAAGCCCGACGCCCGCTTCTACCAGGCGCTGCTTCAGACCCGCAATATCCCGCCCGACAGCGCCGTTATGGTAGGCAACGACGGCGTCTGTGATATTGAGGGAGCCCGGGCGGTAGGGCTGTCCACGATCTATATCCGCTCCAATCTCTCCCCCCAGGAGCCGCTTCCCCCAGCGGATCATGTGTTGGAGACGATGGACCTTCGCCAGGTAGGCCGCATCCTGGGCATACCGGAGCCGTCTCTGGAGGATATTGGTTAAAATTCGTCCCAAAAGAGTCAAGAAAGTGTAGAAAACTTAAAAAGAATCCGGCAGTACGGAAGCACAATAAGTTTCCGCACTGCCGGACTCTATTTTATTGAAGCCATGATACACCGCCGCCGCAGCCTCATGGAAATCAATTTTCAATGGCAGGCACATCGGAATGAAGAAATCCCTG
>JAAVHD010000026.1 GCA_014799915.1 Oscillibacter sp. | reverse complement strand
TGGCCTGTTTCAGCGCGGCGGCGATACCCACGTAGTCCACCACCAGCCCGCCCTCTTTGTCACCGAAAACCCGGTTGACGCGGGCGATGGCCTGCATGAGATTGTGCCCAGCCATGGGCTTATAGACGTACATAGTCGCCAGCGACGGTACGTCGAACCCCGTAAGCCACATATCCACCACGATGGCGATTTTCATTGGGGAGCTGTTGTCCTTGAACTTCCGGGCCAGCTCGTCCTTGTGGGCTTTGTTGCCGATGATCTGCCGCCATTCCTCCGGGTCGTTGTTGCCCTGGGTCATAACGACGCCCACCTTCTCCGTCCATGCCGGGCGGAGTTCCAATATCCGCTTGTAGATTTTCATGGCAATAGGCCGGGAGTAGGCCACGATCATAGCTTTTCCGGTCAGCAGATGGGCGCGGTAATTCTCGTAGTGGTCCAGAATATCGTCCACTAGGGAGTGGATTGTCTGCTCCGCTCCCAGAATGGCCTCCATCTGCCCCAGTTCTTTCTTGCTCTTTTCGATCACATACGGGTCGGCGTTTTCCGCCATCAGGTCGTATTCCGTATCAATGAGCCGCAGCGTCGTCTCGTCCAGCTTCAGGTGGATGACCCGGCTCTCATAGTAGACAGGCCGGGTGGCCCCGTCCTCCACCGCCTGGGTCATGTCGTAAACATCTATGTACTCCCCGAACACCTCACGGGTGTTGCGGTCCTGGGAGGAAATGGGCGTTCCGGTAAAGCCGATATAGGTGGCGTTGGGCAGGCTGTCCCGGATAATCCGGGCCGTGCCGGTCACCGTCCGGGCCTCCAGCTCGCCGTCCTCTTTCCGCTTCACCACAACCTTCTCCGTCAGGCCGTACTGTCCACGGTGGGCTTCGTCCGCCATGACTACGATGTTTCGTCGCAGGGACAGCGCCTCGCCGCTCTCTTCAAATTTCTGCATCGTGGTAAAAATGATCCCGTTGGCCTGACGGCCCGCCAGAAGCTCCCGCAGATGCTGGCGGCTCCGGGCGTGCTGGGGCACCTGGCGCAGAAAGTCCTTGCAGCGGGCAAACTGGCCGTAGAGCTGGTCGTCCAGGTCGTTGCGGTCCGTGAGGACCACGATGGTGGGGCTCTCCAGCGCCTGCTGCAAATAGTGGGCGTAGAACACCATGGACAGGGACTTGCCGCTGCCCTGGGTGTGCCAGAACACGCCGCCCTTGCCGTCCGTGGCGTGCCGGGTGGAGTCCACCGCCTTTTTCACCGCGAAATACTGGTGATACCCGGCCAGGATCTTGAACGTGTTCTGGCCGTCCACATTGAAGCAGATAAAGTTCCGGAGAATATCCAGAAACCGGGTTTTCTCAAAAATCCCCTCAAAAAAGGTGTCAAACTGGGCGTAGGCCGTGTTCTCATAGCTGCCGTCTTTGGTCTTCCACTCCATGAACCGGTCCTCGCTGGAGGTGATGGTCCCGGCCTTGGAGACGGTCAGGTCGCTCATGACGCAGACGGCGTTGTAGACGAACAGGGACGGGATCTCGTGCATGTAGTTGCGCAGCTGCCGGTAGGCTGCCGAGGCGTCCGTCTCCTCACGGGAGGGGGATTTTAACTCCATGACCACCAGGGGCAGGCCATTGACGAACAGCACCACGTCCGGGCGCTTCTCGGAGTTCTCGACCACCGTCCACTGGTTGGCGATGGTGAAGTCGTTGTTGGCGGGGTTCTGGTAGTCGATGAGGTACACCAGGGCGGAGCGCTCCTCGCCGTCCGCGAAGTATTTGACGGATACGCCGTTTTGCAGGTAATCCATGAACACCATGTTCTTTTGCAGCAGCGTCCCGCTCTCGAAATTTTGCAGCTTGTAGACTGCCTCGGTGATGGCTTCCGGGGGCAGGGCGGGGTTGACGCGCCGGAGGCTGGGGAGGAGCGCGGCCTCATACAGCGGGTCGTGGTAGTCCCGGTCTATGTCCGGGCCGTAGGTATAGGTATAGCCCATCTGCTGGAACAGCTGGAGGATGGCGTTTTCGTAGTGGGATTCGGTGTAAGACATACTTGCTACTCCTGAATTTTTATTGAGCGCAGTTGTAAGTCAGATTCTATACGCTCTATCACTTTTTGGGTTTTAAAATACTCAGCAGATTGGTAGAACTTCACCTTGTCTTCGTCAAACTCACCACTTCCACTTTTTACATATACAATAGAAAGCATGACCATAAATCGTAATTTCAAATGCGAGATTTCTTCATAGACATCTTGAGAAAATAGAAACCGTGCTTGCTCTAAAGAATTAAGTATTTCTACACATGCAGGCATCCACAGGCGATCCGCATCCCTATCTTCTTTTCTGGGCCACTGCCAATCTTTAAAATTGTTATAAAAAATATCGTAGACGTCTTCAATGCAAGTAACTTTGTGTATTTCATCTGCAACATTTAAAACTTTCTTTACAGTTCTGTAAACTTCGTATCTTTTTTCGAATAGAGCAATTTTATTTTGCTGCTCCGAAATCTCAGTCTGCTTTAGCACGATTTTATTCTGCATTGCAGTAATTTCTATCTGCCTCCAAGCAACTATGGTTGCAATGATAGCTGTTACTACGGATATGATAAGAGAAAGTTTATCCGCCCAATTTGGAGTTGCGATCGTGTTCGCCGCCGTGTTCGCAATTCTTTCAATTTCAATAAACATCTCTTCCACGTCAATAAACCTCCATTGCTTCGATTTCTCCAGACATGAGTTTGGGGAGAAGGGTGTCTCTCAGTTGCTTCAATCGGTCATTTTCAATAGCATTGACCCTGATTTGCTGATACATGGGTTGCACAATAGCAGTAAATTCCGCTATCTCATTAGTTGGTGGCAATGCAAACTCAAACTGGAGTGTATCAGATGGTGTGGTACGCTGACGGCTACCCGTCGATCCAGTTACATGACTGCACATGAAATCAGAAAAACTCTCGCTATCTATCAGAGAGTAGAGAAAATCTGTAAGGCCACGTTCTTTCGCCGTATATACAATGAACTCCGTTGAGCAAACCGCTTGATTTGATAAGCAATAGGGTTTCCACACGCGTTTTGTAGTTGGATTAAGCTTTGAAATCATAAAGCAATCTGAATCTACAAAGAATTTGTTGCTCTTTATATTTGTGGATAGTTCAAATACAGGGAATCTGGCCTCATCAAAGGCCGGAATACTGTAATGTTCAAGGAGTGTTTCAGGCTCTTTTGCTGGATTAAAGCTCTTATTGCAAATGACGGCAACATCGCCAAGCCGGACCATCTTCCACCCATCAGGTAAAGAGTCTTTTGTAAAGCCAGAAAAATGCTCTGCAAACAAGATTTGCGCTTGTCGCTCCAAATTCTCGCTTATCTTCTGGTTCAGTTCAATTTTATCATTAAATGCTTGAATAATAGCAACAATTTGCCTTTGAATTGATATTGGCGGCAAATCAATTATTAGCTTTTTAGCTGACCCAACATTAAAATGCTGTTGGACAGCGCCCACAAGATTTGCGTTTATTACTCCGTATGCCAAATTTATATATGACGCAAGATAAAGGGGCAGAATCTTCTCTTGGTCAGGGTGAATAATTACTAAATCTGAGCAATTCCAAGAGCTTTTAATTGTAGGTATGACCGTGCATGCTCCCGGTTTTCCGGTACGCACGATTACTACATCTCCAGAATTTAATTGTGATTTTTTTATCTGTTGGTGAAATTCCAGTGAAATATATTTAACATCATCTAAGTTGATTTTGAATGGCTCAACATTAGTTGATCGCAAAAAAGTTACTCCGTCCTCAACATAGTGCGGGGCCATTGTCCCTACAAATCCAACAGTCAAATCTGCGACCTCAGATAATGGAACTTTTTTCCATTCAGACTTCATACCCAATCGCCCCCAACTGCTTCCTGATCTCCGCCTCCAGCTCATGGGACTTCACAAACAGCTCCGACAACTCCGCCGTCAGCCGTCCCATCTTCTCCTCAAACGGCTCCCCGTCGTCCTCCTGCTCCTCGATGCCCACATACCGCCCCGGCGTGAGGATGTAGTCCTGCTTTGCGATCTCCTGCAAGTCCGCCGCCGCGCAGAACCCCTTGACCTCCTCCAACGCCCCCACCGTGAAGGCGTTGTAGGTGTCCGCGATCTTCCGGATATCCTCGTCCGTCAGCTCCCGCAGCTTCCGGCTGACCATCGTCCCCATTTTCCGGGCGTCCAGAAACAGCGTCTTGCCCTTCTGCTTCTTATTCCTGGACAGGAACCACAGGGACACGGGGATCTGTGTGGTATAGAACAGCTGGGGCGGCATGGCGATGATGCAGTCCACCAGATCGGCCTCGATGATGTTTTTCCGGATCTCCCCCTCGCCGCCGGACTGGGAGGACAGGGAGCCGTTGGCCAGCACCATGCCGATACGCCCGCCCGGGGCCAGGTGCCAGATCATGTGCTGGAGCCAGGCGAAGTTGGCGTTCCCGGCGGGCGGCATCCCGTACTGCCACCGCACGTCCTCCCGCAGCTTGTCCGCGCCCCAGTCGGAGAGGTTGAAGGGCGGGTTCGCCATGATGAAATCCGCCTTGAGCTGAGGGTGGCAGTCGTTGAAGAAGGTGTCGGCGTTGAACTGCCCCAGGTCCGCGTCGATGCCCCGGATGGCGAGGTTCATCTGTGCCATTTTCCAGGTGGTGGGGTTGGAGTCCTGGCCGTAGACGGAGATTTTGTTGATGTTCCCGCCGTGGTTCTCCACGAACTTCGCGGACTGGACGAACATGCCGCCGCTGCCGCAGCAGGGGTCATAGACCCGGCCATTGTAGGGCTGGAGTACCTCCACCAGCGTGCGCACCACGCAGGCGGGGGTGTAGAACTCCCCGGCCAGCTTGCCCTCCTGTTCGGCGAATTTGGACAGGCAGTACTCATAGGCCCGGCCCAGGATGTCCTTGCTGTCGCCGTGCTCCATCATCTGGATATTGGTAAAGAGGTCCACCACGTCCCCCAGCCGCCGCTTGTCCAGCTCTGGGCGGGCGAAGTTCTTGGGGAGGATGTCTTTCAGCTTTTTGTTCTCTTTCTCGATGCTGCGCATGGCGTCGTCGATCACCGTGCCGACCTCCGGCGTGTGGGCCGCTCCGGCAATGACCTTCCACCGGGCGGACTCCGGGACGAAGAATATATTTTCGGCGGTGTATTCGTCCTTGTCCTCCTCGAAACCCTCGCCTTCGGCTGCCAGCTCGTTATATTTCGCCTCGAAGCGGTCAGAGATGTATTTCAGGAAAATCAGGCCCAGGACGACGGATTTGTACTCCGACGCGTCCAGATTGCCCCGCAGGACGCAGGCCGCGTCCCAGATTTGCTTTTCAAAGCCGACGTCGCTTGAGTTGATTGCCATGGTGCGCACTCCTTTTGGCTGTAATTTTCTTTATTTTAACATGTTTTGGCTTTTGCCGCAAGGTGTGATATGAAACGCGACAATTTTCACTTGCATTTTCACTTGTTTTGATTTACAATGCAGAGAGTGAAATAGGAAGTTAAAAATGTTAGAAAAAGTAAAATGAATCTGCAAGAAGTAAAACAAGAATGAAATTTATTTTACTTTCTTTTGAGAAGCTGAGGTGATACTGATGACGCCATTTGAGTTAGAGAATTTGGTTGACCATGTGCAGGCTCTGAAAGCTGAGACCCAGACGCTGGAACTGAAGGCCGCCGCCCAAGGTTGTCCTACCCGCCTGTATGACACGCTTTCCAGCTTTTCCAACCAGGACGAGGGCGGGACGATCCTGTTCGGCGTGGATGAGCAGAACGGTTTTGCTCCAGTAGGTGTTTACGATGCCCAGGACCTGATGAAGCATGTGACAGAGCAATGCGGCCAGATGACGCCTGTTGTCCGCCCGGTGTTCACGACACTTCTGAAGGATGGAAAAGCTTTCGTATCAGCAGAGATTCCCGGAATTGATGTGGCGGATCGTCCTTGCTTCTATGCCGGCAAGGGCCGTTTGAAGGGCTCCTATATCCGTGTGGGTGACGCTGACCAGCCGATGACAGAATATGAAATTTACAGTTATGAGGCCTTCCGCCGCAAGTATCAGGACGATATACGCCCTATAGAACAAGCCACTCTGCGTACATTGCAAACAGACCTTCTGGAGCAATACCTTGTCAAGCTGAAAGCTGGACGTCCGCACTTATCCCAACTGAAAACTGACGAAATCTGTGAGCTGATGGGCATAACACGGGATGGTGTCCCGACTATGGCTGCTATCCAGCTATTCGGCCTCTTTCCTCAGGCGTATTTCCCTCAGATGTGTATCACGGCGGTTTCTGTTCCGGGGACTGAAGTTGGCGTACTCGGTCCAGAGGGTGAGCGATTTTTGGATAATCGGCGCATTGAAGGAACACTATCCCAGATGTTGGAGGATGCCCTGTCTTTTGTGCGGAAGAATATCCGAATCAAAACAATTATTGACCCGGAGACCGGCAAGCGCGCCGACCGGGAGGATTATCCTCTGACTGCTGTTCGTGAAGCGATCTTAAACGCACTCATTCACCGAGACTACAGTATCCACACCGAGGGGATGCCTATTCAGATACTGTTGTTTGAGGACCGTTTCGAGGTGCGCAGCCCTGGTGGCCTGTATGGCCGGCTGCGGATCGACCAACTGGGGAAAGTTCAGCCGGATACCCGCAATCCGGTGCTGGCGGTGGCAATGGAGGTCCTTGGCGAAACAGAAAACCGCTACACTGGCATCCCCACCATGCGCAGAGAATTGGATCGGGCCGGGATGGCAGAGCCGGAGTTCCGGAATGAACATGGGACCTTTGTGGTCTGCTTCCGGAAAGCGGCAGAAGCTCCAAAAACTGATCCTCACACATCTCATAGCGGTGATACTCAGGAAGCGAAGCTGCTCCAATTCTGCACGGTTCCCCGTACACGTCAGGAGATTGCGGCATTTTTGGGCATTAAATCCGTTCCCTACGCGATCAAGTCCCATGTCACACCATTGGTGGAGCAGGGATTGATTGTGCTGTCTCTGCCGGACCGGCCCAGAAGCCCAAAGCAGCGGTACACCACCACAAAAGGCAATTAGCAGAACGACAACATCCCCCGGACGCACAGCGTCCGGGGGAACTTCTTTTCACCGCCCAAATTAAACCACCGGTTCAATGACAAACCGCTCCATTACCTGTATGATAGGGACACAACGACAGAGCAAAGGAGTGGATCACCATGAATCTGAAAGACGCCTTTCGCGCCCAGAACAAGCTGCAAGCCCTCATGGACGAGGCCAGCTACATCCTCCAGGATCCGGATAACACCCTGAAAGTTACCACCACCCACCTGCGCAGCAAGGTCATGCCGGAGGCCCAGGATGCCGTGACTGAGGGCACTGCCCCCAGCGAGTACGCAGAACACATCAACCAGGTAGCCGCTTTCCTGATGGCTATGCTGGCGGAGCGGGAGAAGCTCAGCGCCGCCATCTGCGCCGCCAAGGCCAAGCTGCCCCTGGACATGGACAGCGAAACCGGTCTGAACCGGGCCCGGCAGAGCCTGGCCGACACTTTCCGCCGTATGGCTGCCCTGCGCAACAGCGAGGTAGTAATTGCCAACGGCGGCAGCGGCTACCGGTTCAACGGCGAGGGCAACCAAGTGAGTTACCGCTGCGACGCCAGACGGGTGACTACCATCAATTTTGACCGCAATAAGATCCGGGGCATGGCCACCGAGCTGGGCCGCAAGGCTGACGAGGTATCCGCCAAATTGGACCAGTGCATCGTGAACACCGTGGTAGACTACACCCTCCCCTTTGAGATGAACGACAGTTTCGACGTGATCCTGTCGGATTTTATCCAGCGGCAGTCCGAGTAACAGCCATCCTCGGGCGCGGCGGGCATGGCGGAATGGAGAATCTGTGACAGCCGGTTCAGGTGCGGATGAATGATGATACCGCACATCGTGAAGAACATACTGGAGAGCATCTGCAAAATGCTGTATTGACAAAGAACCGACAGGCGCTTTTCCCTACGTTCACCGCAAAGCACTTTTTTGCCCCATTCCCAATACACGAAACGAAAAACCGCTCTTACGCTTCTCTATTTCTACCTCGGTCCGTGGGCTTTGGCTTCTGGACCGACATAAGATAACAAGTCGCCAAATCCAGGCTGTTTCAGCGTCCCGCGGGGTGCCGAACCATCCGGATACGGCGGATAAGGGCCTAAGCGGCTTTGAAATTTCGCCATGCCCTCCGCGCCTGAGGAGACCGAAACAAAGGATGAGCGGCAGGCCCCGGCCTGCCGCTCATGGTACAAATATTGAGTTGAGGCGTATTGACCGCCACCAGGATGTCGTTCATGGGTACATCCAGCAGGGTACTCAGTGCGTAGAGGTTGTCCACCGTGGGCAGGCTCTGGCCCCGCTGCCACTTGTAGATGGCCTGGGGCTCCTCAAAGCCGAAGAACTGCTGGAGATCCCGGACGGACAGACCTTTCGTCTGCCGCAGCCGGCGGATGTTGGCCCCGGTGGCGGGAAGGTCGATGACGGGAAACGGATCAAAGCACATAACAATCGCCTCCATTCTGATCGGAGTATAGAATAGCAGGATGAAAACGAAATGGCAAGGTGCTTTATGTAAACGTAATAGAAAAGTAATATGGAAGGACACGATGTGGACACTTGGGAAAGAATGCTGCAAGCAAAACATGAAGGGAGGATTTCCAATGGCGCAGATGGTGCCGCTGAACAAGCGCAGTAAAAAGGCACAGAAGGAGTACCACGCCAAGCAGCGCGGTTCCTGGCATGGGCTCAATCCAATCACGCGCACTGTGCCCAGCGGGAAGGTGTATGACCGAAATCGAATTAAACGAGCAGCTCGCGGCGCTTTTGGAGAGTCCTGAAAAGGGACCAGGCCACCCGCGCTGGACCGGGCGGCGGTACCGCCGCAGGAAGTGGCAGGAAAAGACAGATCGGCGGCTGGCCATTACCCAGCTTTCCGGCTATGCACCCCATCGGGGTTATGTGGACTGGGGCTTTGAGGGCAGGACCCTCCTGCATACGGGCAAATATATCAAGTACCCCAAAAACAGTAAGTGCCAGCAATGGCTCAAACGGGTGAGCAGCAAAAAGGTGAGGGCCTACCCATGCCTTCCCCAAAAGGGGAACGGCTACCGCAAGGTTTTTGATTACCGGTGGACGCTGTATTAAAAGGCCGCCGTGTCACGGAAGGGTGTGACACGGCAGCCTTTTCATTATATCATTGGCGGGGCGGCCCCATATTCCAGATCGCTCAATATTAAAAGCCCATTGTTTTTAGCAACTTCGGGTAATCCGTTGAACCATGTGCAATATGATAAATCACCACGCTGTCTCCAAAAGGGCGATAGAAAATCAGATATTTGCCCGCCAAAATATAGCGATACCCGGCGGCGCCAAGCTGTTCATCGCGCACTGCCGGACCGGACAGTGGAAACATCGTCAATTGGTCCATGGCGGCATAGATTTTATCTGTTATATCACGGGCGGCCTGCGGACCGGACAGTGCCAAATATATCCGGGCAATTTCCTCCAACTCCGCCTGCGCCGGCGGCAGGATGTCCAGCCTATACGCCCTGCCCATAGATCGCCTCCAGACGCCTGCGGGATTCTTCCAGAGAAATGGCGGGTTGTCCGGACAGGCGGGCCTGTTCCGCCGCAGCCAGCTTTGCCCGCAGCTTCAAGACTTCCTCGCGGCGCTCAAAAGCTTCAATGCTCATGACAACCAGATCGCCTTCGCCATTCTTCGTGATATAGATCGGCGCATCTTCCTTATGGGCCATATCGGAAATGGCACTGTACTCATTCCGCAAAGCGGTGGACGGCTTAATAATCATCGAGATTCCTCCTTGTGCAACTTCTGATAGTATTATATCATTATTCTATCAAAATTGCAAGCCCAATACGCTGAATTTCGGACAGCAGGCCTTCTTCCTATACCGTCAACCCCGCCCGATACTCCACCTTATGTACATGCCCCATCGCCGTCCGATCTGCCCGCTCAAACTTCGCAATTCGTATGGGCGTCATCTTCTTGACCATCTGGCCGCCCACGGAACCGGCCTCACGGGCGCTGATGTCGCCGTTGTAGCCTTCCTTCAGGTTGACGCCAACCTCGCTGGCAGCCTCCATCTTGAACTTGTCCATAGCCTCGCGGGCCTCGGGGACGTTGATGCGGTTGTTCTTCTTAGACATTTCCTTTTCTCCTTCTCCTTTTTAGCGACGGCAAAGCAGCCACAGAGAAGGTGCGGGCGGGACCCGCTCCTTTTCTGTTTTTACTTTGCTTGGGAGCGGTCTTTTTTTGTCCCGCCCTTGTCGCAACCATAGCTTTTGCAAGTCGCCGGTGAATATGCTTTTATCATCGGCGGTAAATTTTTGAAGGCGAATACAGTTTCTGCCAGGAAAGCAGCGTCTGACCATCAATCAACGCAGCTGAAAAGACGGCTTTCTCTAATTTATAAATGTTACAGCATGACCACTTACCCAGGGGAATCAATTTGGCACAGCATAGACTGAAGATTCGATGAATCCGTGTAGGGGCGAGCATTGCTCGCCCGCTTCTAAAGGGCAGAACCGCACTGACTATACCTCGCATATGCCCTTCGGCGTGCGGGCGAGCAATGCTCGCCCTAGTGGGTCGCCTACGGCGACCTGACAGCTGGGGCCGCCTATGGCGGCCCAACGCCTACATAGATACATCTATTTTCAGATACTTCATTGCAAAATTGATTTCCATGCCGCCCGCCGATAGGGGCTTGACATTTCCTCATAATACGATATAATCTAATTAATCATATTACTTGAGGCGGTTTTTGAAATGACATATAGATTGATATGCGACAGCTGCACGGACCTGCCCCCAGAGTTGGGCGCAGATCCCTGCGTGAAAAGAATCCCGCTGACGATCCAGGTGGGCGCTGAGACAGTGGTGGACGGACCGGACTTCCAGCAGGGGGAGCTTTTGCAGAAAATGCGTGCCTGGCCCGACGCGCCCAAGACGGCGTGCCCCTCCCCGTCCATGTATCTGGATGCGTTCGAGGATGATGGGGACAACTATGTGGTGACCCTGTCCGGCCAGCTCTCCGGTTCCTACAACGCGGCCATGCAGGCCCGCGCCATCTACCGGGAGGACGAGGGGACCGGGAACGTCCACGTCTTCAACTCCCGCTCCGCCTCGGCGGGCCAGGCGCAGATCGCNCTGCTGATCCGGGAGNTGGCNGGCCGCGGCCTGCCNTTTGCNCAGGTNGTGGAGAAGGTAGAGGCGTATATTGACCGGATGAAAACCATGTTCGTCCTGGAGAACCTGGACAATCTGCGGAAAAACGGACGGCTGACCCGGATGCAGTCCCTGGTGACGGGAGCGCTGCGGGTGAAGCTGCTGTGCGGGGCGACGCCAGAGGGTGAGATCCAGAAAATGGGGCAGGGCCTGTCGATGAAGCAGACCCTGGCAAAGATGGTCTCCCGGATGGCGGATGACCCGGATCACGCGGACCGGCGGCTGGTGATCGCCCACTGCAACTGCCTGGAGCGGGCGGAGTCCCTGCGGGAAATGATCCGCCAGAAGTGCCGCTTCGGTGAGATCCTGATCGTGCCCACCGGCGGCATCGCCACGGTGTACGCCAACGACGGCGGCATCGTGACGGCATACTGATCAAGCAGACAGCATCAATAAAACGGCCCCGTGAGGACACGGGGCCCTACGGGATCAATGTCCACGTAGGGCCCGATGTCCCCATCGGGCCGTTTGTCAGTCTGTCATACCAGTCTTTTTTCCATATTCCGCAGGGCCTGCTGGGTATCGGCGTCCTCCAGCTCCGGCGCGGGGGCCTCGAAGAGCAGCAAATCCTCCTCGTGGCGGCGGATGACGCTGCTGCCGCCGCGGTCCTCCCTGAGCTCCAGCAGCTCCGGGAAGTAGGAGGCAGGGAAGATGCAGGGATTGCCCCGCACACCGTTGTGGCTGAGCCCCACCAGCTTGTCCGGGTGCTGTAGGAAAAAATCCACCTCCGCGGCCACAGTCTCCCGGCGCAGCATCGGCTGGTCGGAGACCTGGAACAGGACCGCGCCGCAGTCCTCCATGGTCTCCAGTCCCAGACGGATGGTGTGGCTGATGCCCCAGTCGGGGTGGGGGTTGTGGACGGCGGTGAANCCGAAGGAGGCGGCCAGCTGTTCCACCTCCGGGTACTGGGTGACGACGGTGACGCGGGCGAATTTCTCCGCCGGGACGGCCTCCAGNGCGTGGAGNATCAGGGNTTTTCCGTTGAAGTTCGCGGCGAGCTTGTTCTCNCCGAACCGGCGGGCGTCNCCCGCCGCCATGACTACACAGCCAAGGTTCATAATGTGTCCTTTCGTATAGCTTTTGTGGGATNTTGAAATGGCTTACGGTGCCGCAGGATCTGTGTAGGGGCGCACAGTGTGCGCCCGTTCTATCGATACGCACAGAGGCCCTTTAGAAGCGGGCGCACAATGTGCGCCCCTACAGAGTCACGTATCACTCGAACCATTCATNAACANTCCATCCGTTTTCTNATAGTATACCCCCGTTTTCTCCCCTCAGTCAACATTTGGCGCGTTATCCAAAAAGTAGAATAATGAAAAAGGACTATAGTTCTGTACAATGCCGGCNCCTTGTGCTATAATAACAAAAATACCCTNACAGAAGGAAAAAAATTCTCCCTTCTATCCAACAAGACAGGAGGCTGACGCCAATGAGCAGCGTAGGACAGAGTAAAATCCGTGTAGACGCCTATGACAAGGCCACAGGCCGCGCAAAATACACCGACGACCTCTGCGATAAATCCGCTCTGGTCACCCGGATCGTCCACTCCACCATCGCCCACGGCATGGTGCAGAAGGTGGACACCGCCCAGGCGGAACAGATCCCCGGCGTGGTGAAGATCTTCACCTGCTTTGACGTGCCGGAGTACCGCTTCCCCACCGCCGGACACCCCTGGTCNACCGACCCCCACCATCAGGACGTNGCNGACCGGCTGCTNCTGAACCGCCATGTGCGCTATTACGGCGACGAGGTGGCCGTGGTGGTGGCGGAGAACGAGGTAGCCGCCGCCCAGGCNGCNNGGCTGGTNAANGTGGAGTACGAGGAGTACCCCTTCGTGCTGGACGTACAGAAGGCCATGGAGCCGGACGCGCCCCAGATCCANGANGANTANCCNNNCAACATCCTGGCCCACACCCAGATCCGGAACGGCGACTATGAGACCGCCAGCCAAGAGCCGGGACTTATNAANGTAGAGGGCTGGTACGAGACGCCCACCGTCCAGCACTGCCACATCGAGAACCACATCTGCACCGCCCACATGGAGGGCGGNCGGATCATGGTCACCTCCTCCACCCAGATNCCCCACATCGTCCGCCGCGTCTGNGGACAGGCNCTGGGCATCCCCTGGGGGAAGGTCCGTATCGTCAAGCCCTATATCGGCGGCGGCTTNGGCAACAAGCAGGACGCGCTGTATGAGCCNCTGTGCGCCTGGCTGACCACCCAGNTGGGCGGNCGGCTGGTGAAGATCGACTGTATGCGNGAGGANACTTTNGTNTCCAACCGNGTNCGNCACGCNATCCGNACCCATATCATNTCCTGGGTCCGNCCNGACGGNACNTTNGCCGCNNGGAAGATNGAGTGCTTCTCCAANCAGGGCGCTTACGCCTCCCACGGCCANGGTATNGTNGCCAAGGGCATGGGCGCATTTCCGCAGCTCTATCCCTGCCCCAACGTGGAAGGCGACGCTTANACCGTCTTCACNAACAAGCCCTCCGCCGGAGCCATGCGNGGCTACGGCATCCCCCAGGCCATGTGGGCCGGAGAGAGCCACATTGACGACGTAGCCCGCGCCCTGGGCCGGGAGCCCATGGANTACCGCTATCANNTCGTCATGCCCAAGGGCTATGTGGACGGTTTCAGCAAGAACGAAAACTACTACGACACCTTCCGCGAGGTTATGGACAAGGGTAAGGCCGCCATTGACTATGAGCGGAAGCTGAAGGAGTACGCCAACCAGACCGGTCCCATCCGCCGGGNCATCGGCATGGCGCTGTTCTGGTACAACACCGCCGTGTGGCCTCTGTCTCTGGAATCCAGCTCCTGCCGGATGGTGCTNAACCAGGACGGGTCCGTCCAGGTCCAGACCGGCGAGACGGAGATCGGCCAGGGCTGNGANACNGCATACTCCCAGATGGCGGCNGACGCCATNGGNATNCCCTTCGAGGANGTNCATATCGTCTCCACGCAGGATACGGATGTTACGCCCTTTGGCACCGGCGCTTACGCTTCCCGNCAGACCTATATCGGCGGATTTTCNATCCGGCAGACGGGGCAGATTCTCAAGGANAAGATTCTGACCTANGCCGTGGAGCTGACAAGGCAGATGAAGGAAAATCTTGANCTGGAGGACGGNAAGATCGTCCGGCAGAGCGANGGGCGGGTGCTCATGACTTTGGGNGAGCTGGCTACGGAGGCGCTNTACAGNCTGACCCACTCCCAGCATATCACCGCTGAGAGTACATATCAGATNAANAATAACGCNTACTCCTTCGGCTGCACCTTTGCCGAGGTNGAGGTGGACATNCCCATGTGNAAGGCGAAGCTGCTGAANATTGTCAATGTCCANGACTGCGGGACCCTTATCAACCCCGCCCTGGCGGAGGCCCAGGTNCATGGAGGNATGTCCATGGGGATCGGGTATGGTCTTTCCGAGCAGCTGCTGTTTGATGAAAAAACCGGCAGGCCGCTGAACAACAACCTGCTGGACTATAAGCTGTCCACCTTTATGGACCACCCCACACTCCAGGCATACTTCGTCGAAAACGCCGAGCCTACCAGCCCCTATGGCACCAAGGCTCTGGGCGAGCCGCCCGCCTGCTCACCGGCCCCAGCCATCCGGAATGCGATTTTGCAGGCAACTGGGGTTTCTATCAACCAGACGCCGGTGACACCTCATATTATGTTTGCTGAATTTTCCAAGGCGGGGCTGATTTGATCTTCGCGCCCTTNGGGCGCGAACGGGACATTCTTCTTCCGTCAGCCCGGGAGCTACCCGCCCCCGGACCCCGGGCCTACTTTTGCCGCGCGGCTATAGATTTTTCATAACCGCATCGAGCGGTTATGAAAAATTGATTGTTCGCGGCCACTCGATGTGGCCGTGAACAATCTCAGTAAGCAAAAACGCGCTTAAACCTAGCGGTTTAAGAATCCCTTATTNATTACGGGGGNNATTGTTTTTTGCGCTGATCCTNTAGTCCGTCTGGGCTAAATTGGATTTTTTGTGGTTTCTGCTGCGGTAGTTCTATTTTAGGATGTTGACTTGGTCCCTACCGTATTACGCGAGGGGAGCTCCCCGGGGTGCTGGGTTGAAGATTTGTCGTCTAACGGAAATCCCTGTAGGGGCGCACAGTGTGCGCCCGTTCTGACGAC
>JAAVHD010000025.1:13701-33873 GCA_014799915.1 Oscillibacter sp. | reverse complement strand
GTCCGCAGAACGTAGAAGATGCCCTCCAGTACTTGTCGGGCGGGCAGGCTTGGCCGTCCTTGTCCTGGTGCATTCCGATATTGTTTGCTCGGATCTCGCTGCTTTCTCGGAATATATGCTTCTATTTCTTCCCACAGTTCATCCGATATGGTCCAGGACTGCGTTCCCTTTTTCTTTTCCATTTCCTCACCCCTGGACATTATATCACATTCTCTCTAATTTATGGATAAGCTCTAAATCACAGAATCAGACAGATTCGATCATTTTCCCGTCTNCTTNCGCCCTTGAATCTCATTGATGTCAAAGGGCGTGGTCTGGTAGACAAAATAATTCAGCCAGTTGCTGTACAGCAGATTGGCGCAGGAGCGCCAGGTAACACGGGGAGGCTGGGTGTCGTCGTCGTTGGGGTAGTAGTTTTTGGGCACTTCAATGGGCTTGCCCAGGTTNTTGTCCCGTAAGTACTCCTGCTCCAGGGTCAGGGCGTCNTACTCGGAGTGGCCNGTGATGAAAATCTGACGGCCGCTCTCGGTGGACAGNGCGTAGATGCCCGCTTCGGGAGAGGTGGCCAGGATTTTCAGATTGGGCACCTTCTCCACGTCCTCGCGGCGGACGGTGGTGTGGCGGGANTGGGGCACCATGAACACNTCGTCGCTGCCCCGGAANAGCATGTTGCTNTTGCGCTCCACGATGTGGGGAAATACGCCGAAGAGCTTTTTATCCAGGGGGTATTTCTGGATNCCGTAGTGGTANTANAGCCCNGCCTGNGCGCCCCANCAGATGTGGAAGGTGGAGTGGACGTGGCTCTTGCTCCACTCCATGATCTCGCACAGCTCCGGCCAGTACTCCACCTCCTCGAAGGGCAGATGTTCCACCGGCGCACCGGTAATGACCAGGCCGTCGTAGTTACAGTCCTTCACATCCTCAAAGTGGCGGTAGAAGGCCAGCATATGCTCCTGGGGGGTGTTCTTGGGCACATGGCCGTNGGGGGCGATCAGCTCCAGCTCCACCTGCAAGGGGGTGTTGCTGAGCAGGCGGCTGAGCTGGGTCTCGGTGGCGATCTTGGTGGGCATCAGGTTCAAGAGCAGGATTTTCAGGGGGCGGATGTCCTGAGTGATGGCCCGCTGCTCCTTCATGATGAAGATATTCTCTTCCTTCAATGTCTTGGCGGCGGGCAGTTCGTTGGGGATTCGGATGGGCATGGTTGTTCCTCCCTGTCTTTGGTAGTGTCAATGATCGGACGAAACATGGAAGCCAGGATTTGACAAATCCCAGCAGGAAATGGTATGATAATGGTATGATAAATGTACGGACCCGCACATGACTCAGGCATGCGGCGAAGGGCAGAAGGACACTCGTTACATAGGCGGTCGGCTCACCAATCCCCAGCACCCCGAATTTCTTACGCAAAGTCTTCAACGGGGGGAGGTGATAGCGGATGCGGAAAGAGAAGCTGCTGAAGTTGCTGCTTACCCTGGTTTTTGCGGCAATAACAGTATGTCTGCTCACCGTAAAAGCGTGTTGACCGCCCGGAACGGCCCCGGACGGTCAACATAGGCTTTTGTCTGTGACTGACTAAGCGAGGAGCTGACCGCTAAGTAGCAGCGCCCTTCTGTCTTTTATTATACTTGGCCCTTTCCCGCTTGTCAAGCGGGTTTTTGCTTTATTACACTGCCGCCAGCGCCTGCTCCAGGTCGGCGATCAAATCTTCTTTGCTCTCCAGGCCCACGCTCAGACGCACCAGATCCGCCGACACACCAGCAGCCTCTAGCTCGGCGTCGTTCATCTGNCGGTGGGTGGAGCTGGCGGGGTGGAGACAGCAAGTGTGGGCATCGGCCACATGGGTGGCAATAGCCCCCAGCTTCAGATGGGCCATAAAAGTCTCGGCGGCGGCTCTGCCGCCCTTNACGCCNAAGCTGACCACNCCGCAGACGCCGTTGGGCAGNTANTTTTGCGCGGTNTTATAATAGGGGTCGCCGGGGAGGCCGCTGTAGCGGACCCAGGCGATCTTAGGNTGATTNTGCANATACTCCGCNACGGCCTGACCGTTCTCNCAGTGCCGCGCCATGCGGACGTGGAGGCTCTCCANNCCCAGGTTCAGAATAAANGCGCTCTGNGGGCTGAGCATGGAGCCNAAGTCCCGCATGAGTTGGGCAGTNGCCTTGGTGATGAACGCNCCNCCCTGGCCGAAGCGCTCGGCGTAGGTCACGCCGTGGTAGCTCTCGTCGGGGGTGGTGAGNCCNGGNAATTTGTCCGCGTGGGCCATCCAGTCGAANTTNCCGCCGTCCACAATNCANCCGCCCANGGCNGCGGCNTGGCCGTCCATGTACTTGGTGGTGGAGTGGGTGACGATNTCCGCGCCCCACTCAATGGGACGNCAGAGGATGGGCGTGGCGAAGGTGTTGTCCACGATCANAGGCACACNNTGGGCATGGGCGGCCTTNGCAAATTTCTCNATGTCCAGNACTGTCAGGGCAGGGTTGGCGATGGTCTCNCCNAANACNGCCTTNGTGTTGGGACGGAAAGCNGCCTCCAGCTCCTCCTCGGTNCANTCCGGGGAGACNAAGGTGAACTCGATGCCCATGCGCTTCATNGTGACGGAGAAGAGNTTGAANGTGCCGCCGTANATGGAGCTGGAGGACACCACGTGGTCCCCGCAGGANGCCAGGTTGAACACGGCGTAGAAGTTGGCCGCNTGGCCGGAGGANGTCAGCATGGCCGCAGTNCCGCCCTCCAGCTCCGCGATCTTCCGCGCNACNGTGTCNCAGGTGGGGTTTTGCAGNCGGCTGTAGAAATAGCCCTCGGCCTCCAGGTCAAAGAGCTTGCCCATGTCGGCGCTGGAGTCGTATTTGAAGGTGGTGGACTGGACAATGGGGATCTGGCGGGGTTCGCCGTTGCCGGGGGTGTAGCCCCCCTGGACGCAGATGGTTTCAATNTGGTTTTTCATNTNGTNTCTCCTNCTGTTNNTGNNACGGTCANGAGTATCTCTCTACCCGGCTGACCAGCGTTTCTCCTGTCATTTGATCGGTAACNTTGATNCGGCCCATCATCCGCAGACACTCCGGGTCACCCGGGGACAGGCGGTTGAGCCGGTTGTCGATGGTGAAAGTGGCGGCGTAGCCCGCCTCCATGAGNATCNCNTCCAGCTCCCGGTCGTAGTAGCCGAAGGGGAAGGCCAGGGCNTTCAGCCTNGAGGTGAGGCCGTCCTCCTCCCGCCGCTGGCGGGCNTGGGCGNCNTCGGAGAGGATCGCCTGACGGTAGTCCTCNCTGCTCTCNCCNTCCATCCGCAGCATCCCNGCCCGGCCATTAAAGGTGTCGCTCTCCATTGGATGCAGGTTGAAGGAATGGCTCTGGAGATCCATCACCCCTTTTTCCACCCAGGGCAGCGCCTCCTGATAGGAAAAGTGCGGCATTGTGATGATCCAGCCATTGTTGGGGTTGCGCGCCGCGCCCTCATAGGCGCCAATGACAAACACTGTGGCGCACATGCCCAGCTCCTCCAGAATGGGGGCGGCAATATCCAGGTTGCTGGCGTAACCGTCGTCCATGGTGATGAGCACCGGNTTNTCCGGCAGGGGGGCGGCGGTCTCTACATAATCAATGACCTGGGCGATGGTGACGGCGTGGAAGCCCGCGTCACGCAGGGCGGTCATCTGCTCCCGGAANCGCTGGGGCGTTACCACCGTTCCGTCGGGGCACTCCTCAGCNAAGTGGTGATACATCAGCACCGGCAGATGACAGGCNTNGTCNAANTACCGCAGGCGCACCAGATCACAGATCTGGAACAGCAGAAGGAGTGTCAGAAGTAGGATGACCGGCTTCTTCCAGCCGATTTTTTTACGCTGCATNGCGGTATGGCCTCCAAGGGTATGAGTTGGCTNTAAGNGNNGGGTTCNACTATACCACTTTGTCTAACTTCTGTCAATTCCTGGCGTTGGGATCATCTGNCCTACGCGCCGAAATCNGCCGCCACCTTTTTCAGCATCTCACGNATGGGCAGCTGGTAGGGGCACCGCTCCTCGCAGGCGCCGCACTCTACGCAGTCCGAGGCATGGGCCNCCATGGAGCCGTAGCGGGATCTGGCCCAGCCCTCCAGGCCGTAGCGGCTGAGATAGCCGTGGAAAACGAAGTTGTTGGGAATGTCGATGCCCACCGTGCAGGGGGCGCAGTAGCCGCACCGGCGGCAGAAGCTGGTCCCCAGCTCCCGGCGCATGGCCTCTACCTGCTCCAGCTCCTCCGCCGTCAGGGGTGAGGAGTCGGCTGCGGCGGCCACGTTCTCCGCCACCTCCTCCGGGGAGTACATGCCGGGCAGGACCACAGTGACGTTGGGGTTGGCGGCGGCAAAGCGGATGGCGAGCTTCGCGTCCTCGATGGCCCCGCCTGCCAGGGACTTCATGTTGATAAAGCCCACGTTCTGCTTCTTCGCCTGCTCCATCAGTTCCGTNCCATGGGTCTCTACNATGTTNTAGGGGAACATGACCGTCTCCACCCAGTCAAGCTCCAGCGCCCGCTGNAACACNTCCGGCTTNTGGGCNGTGAGGCCCAGNTGGCCGATCTTNCCGGCTNCTTTGGCNTCCAGCAGGGCCTCCAACGCNCCNCCNGGAGCANNNACCTGCTCCAGCTGCTGGAGGCTGGGGTTGTGNANCTGATAGAGNTCGATGTAGTCCGTGCGGAAGTTNTGCAGGCTGGTCTCGATNTCTTTGGCCATGCTTTCCTTGTCGCGGCTCATGGACTTGGTGGCCANGNTGAACTTGTCCCGGCGGCCCTCGATNGCCTGGCCGATCAGCTCCTCNCTGACGGTGTAGCCCCGGGCGCTGTCGATGTAGTTGATGCCGGCGGCTTCTACCGCGTCCAGCAGNGCCTTCGCCGCCTCNGCGTCCACCCGCTGGATGGGNATGCCGCCGAAGCCNACGCGGGAGACCTTNANNCCGGTTTTGCCAAGTGTTACNTATTCCATATTTCTTCTCTCCTCCATANTTTATGGTGTTACGTTCTGTTCCACAGATATTTCATGCAAAATTTGCGAAAAAGCTNCCGACTTGGATTCCAGCAGCCCNTGCGTGGTATCCNCCATTATATATANTTTCTTGCAGGGCGCGTCGATCCTCTCAAAATATTCCTGCGCCAGNNGGTAATTCGTCTGATAGTCACAGTCCCCGTTGATATTGTAAAANGGGACTTCATAATNAGTNCGGTCTGTCAGGGAAAATTTNTCAAATTCGTCNGANAATAAAAAATTCACGTAGATCGTGGGGTCCGCCGATAAAAANTCGATCCAGTCCATCAGCGAATAATACGGATTAAAAATCATCGCCGCAGGCATACTGTAATCCGTTCCGTCCCNTAGCATGTCATAACCATACTTTTCCATGAGACGGTTNCGNGCGTTAAAATGCTCCAGCGTGAAATGGTCCGGCGTAATTGCNTTCAGNAGTTCCAGACCNTCCGCCTCATCTCCGGCCCACTCTGTGGCNGCTTCCAGAAANGCCACNTCGTTTTCGTACATNTCCACCANCTGGCCTGTACCGATGTAGCAGTCGTAATATTCCGGATGGGCCAGGATCAGATTGCACCCATAGTAAGTCCCCCAGGAGTGGCCCAGNAGNGTNATCNTTTCCCTGTCCAGATAGTCCAGCAGAAATTCCGTCATGGCNGTCCCATCTGCCATCATAATGTCATAGGTCAATNCCGTGCTGTTTTGATCCTTTTGATAACTTTTTCCACAATTCCTCTGGTCCCATGTCACAACTGTATAGACNTCTGCCCACTGCCGGGTAAAGGCGTAGTCATAGGCGCTTGTTGCTGAGCCGGGGCCGCCGTGGAGATAAAGCAGGACNGGATTGCTTCTGTCCTCCCCATAGATACTGATCCACTGTTGTGTACCATTTATTTCAACANACATGGATTCATTGATCCCGCCCTNGGGCGTCCGCCTGTTGATNGCCTGCCCAATGGATCGGACGAGCAAAAATAAAAAGATNATTGCCAGAAGCACAAGTGCAATACTTTTAACTACTTTAAGAATCCTGATNCCTGCGTTTTTCATTGCGGNGCGTCCTCTATNATATAGAATAGCANNCCAATTCTATCATAAGTACCGGCTTGTTTCAAGGAGAATATGATACGGCAGAGCCGGNTTGCGGCTCTGCCGTATCGCGTTTATTGCTGTGTCTGGGTTTCTCCGCCGTCCTCCGNCGTATCNTCCGGTTTGTCCTCTGTCTCGCCGNTCAGCTCCCCNGCCACCATGGGCATGGGGATGGGCTCGCTGACGATGTTNATGTGCTTGGCGGGAGGCTCAATNGCGTCNTCCTGCTTGGCGGGCACGCCGTAGTAGTCCTCCTTGTCCGGGTCCCGGCCCTCCAGGATAGCCATCATCTGNGCGCCGGTGATGGTCTCCTTCTCGAACAGATAGGAGGCGATCTTGTCCAGCATCTCCCGGTTCTCCTCCAGCAGGGCTCNGGCCTCGTCGTGGCACTTCTGGAGCAGAGACACCACTTCCCTNTCCGCCANGGCAAAGGTCTCCTGNGCGCAGTTCATGCTGTAGCCNCCGTCCAGGTACTGGCTCTGNACGGTGCCGAGAGCCATCATGCCGAATTTTTCGTTCATNCCGAACCGGGCTACCAGGTTCCGGGCCAGCTCGGTGGCNCGNTCGATGTCNTTGGCCGCGCCGGAGGTCTGNGTATCNAAGACAAGNTCCTCGGCGCACCGGCCTGCCAGCAGGGTGCGGATCTCGGTGAGGATNTCGTCCTTGCTCATGAGGAANTTTTCTTCCTCCGGCAGGTGGAGNGTNTANCCCANNGCGCCCTCGGTGTGGGGNACGATGGTGATCTTGGTGACGGGCTGGGCGTTCTTCTGCTTCGCCGCCGCCANGGCGTGGCCNACCTCGTGGTAGGCGATGATCTTCTTCTCCTGCTCGGTGATGACGGTGCCCTTCTTCTCCGCNCCGGCAATGACCACCTCGAAGGAGGCCAGGAGGTCCTCCTGATTGACGGCGTGGCGTCCCTGNCGGACGGCGCGGAGGGCNGCNTCNTTGACGGTGTTGGCAAGGTCCGCGCCNACGCAGCCNGCGGTGGCCTGGGCGATCTTGTTCAGNTCCACNTCCTCCGCCATGCGGATCTTCCGGGTNTGNACCTGGAGNGTCGCCAGACGGCCCGCCAGATTGGGGCGGTCCACGGTGATGCGCCGGTCAAAGCGGCCCGGACGGAGCAGGGCCTTATCCAGCACCTCGGGNCGGTTGGTGGCGGCNAGGACGATAATGCCCTTGCTGGGGTCAAANCCGTCCATNTCGGCCANGAGCTGNTTCAGGGTCTGCTCCCGCTCGTCGTTGCCGCCGCCGAANCGGGANTCNCGGGTCTTGCCGATGGCGTCGATCTCGTCGATAAANATGATGCAGGGGGCCACCTTGGCCGCCTCCTGGAACAGGTCGCGGACACGGCTTGCGCCCACGCCTACGAACATNTCNACAAATCCGGANCCGGAGATGGAGAAGAAGGGCACCCCCGCCTCACCGGCCACNGCCTTGGCCAGCAGNGTNTTACCAGTACCCGGAGAGCCCACCAGCAGCGCNCCCTTGGGNAGCTTCGCGCCGATGGCGGTGTACTTGCCGGGATTGTGGAGGANTTGGTNGNNGAAATCTCCACCAGGGACTCCTTGGCCTCGTCCTGACCGGCCACATCGTTGAAGGTGACGCCGGTGGTTTTTTCCATGTAGACTTTGGCGTTGGATTTGCCCACGCTGCCGATACCGCCGATGCCACCGCCCTTCTTGGCCATGACGTTCATAAACAGCATGAATACGCCCATGATCAGCACCAGGGGCAGGATGTACGCGATCATGAATTCCAGAACAGGGGACATCTCCGCTACGTAGGGGTTGGTGTAGTTCTCCACGCCGTACTCGTCCAGCGTCTCCAGCAGTCCCTGGTCGTAACCCCCCATCTGCATGGTAAAGAGGATATAGTCCTTGTCGTAAGTATTGCCGTCCTCATCGGTGTAGACGTAGCCCTCCACCGGTGAGATCTCGATCTTCCCGTCGGTAAACACCACGGACTCCACCTGGCCGTCCTTTACCAACTGCTTGAACTCGCTGTACTGGATCTCGTGGGTGGTGGCCGCAGCGCTGGACTGGCGGCTGTAGGCCGACAGGTAATTGAACAGTACCGTCAGGCCGATCGCCCAAATGACCAGGATCAGCAGGCCGTTTACATTTTTTCTGTTTTTGTTGTTATTCTGGTTGTTATTGTTGTTATCCATTTTGTTCTCCTTCTATATGCTGCGGGCTCACACACTTTGCCCGAAAACATCTAATGTGCATCCTATCACAAAATCCGCCCCTCCACAAGGACTGTCTGTGGATTTTCTGTGAAATTTCTGTGAATACCCCTTTCGGAAAGCGGGAATTTGTGGTATACTGACAATAAATTTTCATTTCATCCCCAGCAGAGCGGCTGATTTTCCAGAGAATACCGCCTGTAGAAAAGCCGCTGGAAGGAGCCTGTATGAGAGAATATGAGGAGCGGTCCGCCGCCGAAAACCTGATCGAGGGCCGCAATGCGGTCACCGAGGCCCTGCGCTCCGGGACCGCTATCGATAAACTGTACATCGCCCAGGGGGAGACGGACCACACCCTGGGCCGGATCATTGCCCAGGCCAAGAAAGCAAACGTGGTGGTGGTGAAATACGACCGGCGGAAGCTGGACGCCATGAGCGAGACCCACAGCCACCAGGGTGTCATTGCTGTGGCCGCCGCCCAGAGCTATGCCTCAGTGGAGGACATTTTACAGGCCGCGGCGGACAGGGGCGAAGCGCCGCTGGTGGTGGTCTGTGATGAGATCTCCGATCCCCACAACCTGGGGGCGATTATCCGTACCGCCGAGTGCGCCGGGGCCCATGGGGTCATTATCCCCAAGAGGCGCAGCGCGGGGCTCACCGCCGTGGTGTCCAAGACCAGCGCGGGGGCGGTGAGTTATCTGCCAGTGGCAAGGACGCCCAATATCCCCTCGCTGCTGAAGGATCTGCAAAAGAAGGGGCTGTGGATCTTTGGTACTGCCGCCGAGGGGGACCGGTCCCTCTATAACGCGGATCTGCGCTCCCCGGCTGCTATCGTGATCGGCAGCGAGGGGGACGGTATGAGCCGCCTGGTCCGGGAGGGGTGCGACTTTCTGGTCAGCATCCCCATGAAGGGACACATCAGTTCGCTGAACGCTTCCGCCGCCGCCGCTGTGATGCTGTATGAGGCGCTGCGGCAGCGGATGGGGCAGTAACCCGGGAAACCCACTGTAGGGGCGGATATTATCCGCCCGCACGGCAACGCGGCGGTTCCCGCAGGGTGGGCGGATGATATCCGCCCCTACACCGATTTCTGCGTGACGGGGGCACTGCGTCTGAAAAACGCCCTACCAGTTTCGGCAAAGAAATGAGAGTTGTTTATGGCTGATAAGCACGACAACAACAAAATAGAGCCTTCTCTGATGGATACACAGCGGCTGCTGCTGGGTGTGGAACTGCCGGAGGACGCGCCCTTCGACCTGGAGGACATCCTGGCGGAATTTGGCGGCGCCCAGGGGTCTGCCCTTGCCCCGGATGAGATGGAGGACCTTGTCCCCGCGCCGGAGCCTATCCCGGAACCGGAACCAGTGCCGGAGCCCGCTGCGGAACCGGAGGTGGAGCCAGAGCCGGAGCCGCAGGAGACTTCTGCGCCCTCTGGGCCGGAGGTCCCTGACGAAGTGCCGGCAGAGAATGACGTGGCACTGGATCTGGCTTTCTGGGACGATTTTGCTGCGGCGGAAGGGCTGTATCTGCCGGAGGACTTCCCGCAGGAGCCGGAGGAAACTCCGCCTGCGATGCCAGTGGACGAACCGCCGCCTCCGCCGGCGGCGGAAGCGGAATCCGCGCCCGAACCGGAGCCGGAGCAGCCGCCCGCCGTCTCCATGGAGGATGTGGTCGCCAGCACAGTGGACGCGGTGAAGGAAATCCAGGAGCAGAAACAGGAAAAATTCCGCAAGCGCCTGGAGAAGGCGGTCAAGCAGGAGAAGAAAGCCTCCAAGCGCCGGGAACCCGCCAGCCGCCGTCCTCTGCCGGAGGTGGACAGCGAGCCTCCCGCCGGGGAGACCGCCGGGAGGAACAAGCGCCGCTTCCGGGAGTGCCGCCGGGCGCTGACTGCCGCTATGATTGTGCTGATCGTGCTCTGGACCCCCTGGGTCCTGGTGCAGGCAGGGGTGACAGTGCCGTTTTTCAGCGACAGCGCTGACAACGCCGCGATGTGTGTGCTGATAGGTCAGGCGGTGATTTCCATCCTCTGCTGGCCGGTATACCGCGCCGCGGTCAACGGATTGCTGCGGGATAGGGCATGGACGGTCTATTCCACCGCGCTGCTGTGTACGGTGGTGACGCTGCTGGATGAGATGACCATGCTGCTGCTGCCGGAGCGGACTGACGCGGCGCCTTTGGGCGGCGTGGCCGCCGTGTTGAGCGTATTCGCCCTGTGGGGCCTTACCGGGTGGCACCGGGGAATGTCGGAGACCTTCCGCATCGCCGCCATGGGCGAGCCCTCCCGGATAGCGGAATGCACCGCCTCCGGCATTACCCGGGGGACGGGCACCGGAGAGGGCTTTTATACCCGGGCCGCTATGGAGGATACGGCTACCCAGTGGCAGCGGCTGCTGCTGCCGGTGCTGGCGGCGGCTTCCGCAGTATTCGCCGGGCTGTCCTCGGTGGGACAGGACAGGCCACAGGACTTCCTGTGGTGCTGGTCGGTGGTGCTGTGCGCCTCCTCCTCGCTGGTGTTTCCCATGGCTTTTAATGTTCCTTTCGGGCGGATCGCGGCGCATCTGGCCCGCAGCGGCGCAGCTGTGGCGGGGATGTACGGCGCATCCGCGCTGGCCGGGGGTAAGCGGGTAAGCGTGACGGATGTGGATCTTTTCCCGCCCGGAGCGGCTTCGCTTGCCGGGATCAAGCTCTACGGTGAGGAACAGAACCACGCGATCTCTTATACTGCCACACTGGCTGTTCAGGGCGGCGGGCTGCTGGGACGGCTGTTTGGCGACGCCTGCCGTCGGAACCATATCAGTATGCAGAACCTGGAGCACTTCCACATCCACGAGGACGGCGGGCTGGGCGGCATGATCCACGGCGAGACGGTGCTGGTGGGCACGCCTACCTTTATGCGCCATCAGGCGGTGCGTATGCCCGGCGGGCTGAACTCCAAGACGGCGGTGTGCCTGGCGGTAGACGGGGCTCTGACGGCGGTGTTCAATGTCAAATATTCCTCCGCAGAGCCGGTGGAGTACGCCCTCCGCATCCTCCGGCGCAACGGGTTCAGTCTGGTCCCCGCTGTGCGGGACGGCAACATTGTCCCCAAGTTTCTTAAGGCCCGCTTTGGCTGGGACGGCGGCGGGGAGCTGCCGGAGGTCGGCGAACGGCTGACCCTCTCCGATCCGGAGCGGGAGGCCGAGGGCGTGGACGGCCTGCTCTACCGGGACGGCCTGCTGCCCTACGCATTTTTAGTGGTGGACAGCCGCAGGCTCTGCCAGACGACGCTGGTGGGCAATCTGATTTCTATTTTCAGCAGTATCGCCGGGGCATTGCTGGGGTTCTACCTCACCTTTGCCGGCAGCTATACGGTGCTGACGCCGCTGCTGCTGCTGACCTTCCTGCTGCTGTGGGTGGTGCCTATGCTGCCTATGGTTTGGACGGTAGACAAGGGGTAGGCCGCCGCTGCGCGGCGGCGCCTGCTTTGATCTGCGGCCCTGCGGGCCGCGGCCGCTTTTCCCTTTGCCGCCCTTCGGGCGGCAGGGCAGTTGGTTCTCCACCTGGCCCGGGACCTGCGCGGCCCCGGACTCCGCGCCTTCTTTTCCCCCACGGGAAAAGAAGGCAAAAGCGTGCCAGAACCTACGGTTCTGGACTCCCTTGACGGGGCGGCACGTGCGTGCCGCTTCCCTATACGGGGGGATTTCCTCAGATTGGGTGCAAGTGTGGAAGGTTCAGCCACTGAGTTGGAGGCCGTAATCTTTAGCTTGGTGGTTGAACGGCTCCGGCTGACGCCCTGTTAATGATGACTGCCTCCCAGAGGTTTTCTAACGCAGAATCTGCAATACTGTACCATCCTGTAGGGGCGGATATCATCCGCCCGCATCTCAAAGGCTACTGTGTGTACCGTTAGAACGGGCGCACACTGTGCGCCCCTACAGGGATTTCCGTTAGACGACAAGTCCTCAACCCCGCACCCCGGGGAGCTCCCCTCGTGTAATACGGTAGGGGCCAATTCAACATCCTAAAATAGAACCACCGCAGAAGAAATCACACCCACAGTCCGGTAGACCGGACAGACTACAGGATCAGCGCAAAACAAATAACCCCCGTAATAAGGTGTCGCGCTCCGCGCGATGCCCAAGGGATTCCCAAACCGTAGGTTTGGGCACGTTTTTGCCTTCTTTTGTCGTGCGACAAAAGAAGGCGCGGAGTCCGGGGCCGCGTAGGTCCCGGGCCAAAGGGCAGATGGAAAGCGGTCGCGGCCCGCAGGGCCGCAGATTAAACTAAGCGCCGCCGCTTGGCGGCGGTCTTTGCTGTATTCATCAAAAATTCTTCTTCTATTTTGGCTATTATGTCTAAAATGAACTTGAAAACAAAATACTAGTTGTGCTAAAACGGAAAAAGTACTATAATCTATATGTTAAGCAAGTCCGCGTCAGCGGGCACGATAAACGGAAGGAGACAAAAACTCTATGGACATTCGCAACATCTGCCTGCTGGGCCACGGCGGCAGCGGAAAGACCTCCCTGGTGGAGAGTATGCTGTATCTCACCGGTGCTATCGACCGCCTGGGCAAGACCGCAGACGGCAACACCGTTTGCGATTACGACCCCGAGGAGATCAAGCGCCAGATCTCCATCTCCCTGGCCATGACCCCCGTCATTTACAACGGCGTGAAGATCAACGTCATGGACGCCCCGGGCAACTTCGACTTCGTGGGCGAGATGCAGTCCGGCGTGCGGGCCGCCGAGGTGGGCGTGCTGGTGTGCGCCTCCAAGGACGGACTCAGCGTGGGCGCGGAGCGGAGCTGGAAGTACCTCAAGAGCCAGAACAAGCCCTGCATCGTCTACATCTCCAAGGAGGACGAGGAGAACGCCAACTTCTCCGAGACACTGAACGCCCTGCGTGAGAAGCTGGGCAGCTCCATTGCCCCCGTCGCCGCCCCCATTCAGGACGCCAACAAGCACACCATCGGCATCCTCGACGTCATCAAGCGCAAGGCATATAAGATGGGCTCCGGCAAGGGCAGCAAGCGCGAGGAGATCCCTGTCCCCGCCGACATGGCTGACGCGCTGGACGAGTATTATAATGAGCTGGTGGAGGCCATTGCCGATACCACCGAGGAGTACGGCGAGAAGTTCCTCATGGAGGAGCCCTTCACCACCGAGGAGATCATTGACGGTCTGAAAATCGGCGTGCGTACCGGCATCGTGTCCCCCGCGGTCTGCGGTTCCGCTCTCACGGGCCTTGGCACCGAGATGCTCATGACCACCATCGTGGATCTGGTTCCCGCTCCCGGCGAGATGCCCGCTGAGGCCGCCACCGACGAGTCCGGCGAGAACGCCGCGGAGGTCAAGCGCGATCCCAACGGCCCCACCGCCGCCATCGTCTTCAAGACCATCTCCGATCAGTACGGCAAGTACTCCCTGGTGAAGGTGGTTTCCGGTAAGATCACCGGCGATATGTCCCTCTACAACCCTGCCACCGGCAAGACCGAGAAGCTGGGCCGTCTGTACACCATCAAGGGCAAGAAGAACGAGGAAGTCAAGGAGATCGCCTGCGGCGACATCGGCGCTATCGCCAAGATGGACCGTCTGAAGACCGGCGAGACCCTGTGCGATCCCAAGAACGTGGTGAAGCTAGCTCCCGTGCAGTTCGCCGAGCCCTGCTACTCCCGCGCCATCGCCCCCAAGACCCGTGGCCAGGACGAAAAGGTCGGCACCGGCCTGATCCGCCTCAACGAGGAAGATCCTACCTTCAACGTGGTCAACAACGCCGAGACCCATCAGGTGGTGGTCTCCGGCGCGGGCGACATCCAGATCGACGTGCTGGTCAGCAAACTCAAGAGCCGCTTCGGCGTGGAGGCCGAGCTGGATACCCCGCGTGTTGCCTACCGTGAGAAGATCCGCAAGCAAGTCCGTAAGCAGGGCCGTCATAAGAAGCAGACCGGCGGCAGCGGCCAGTTCGGTGATGTTCACATTGTCTTCGAGCCCCAGGATGAGCAGGAAGATATGATCTTCGCCGAGGAGGTCTTCGGCGGCAGCGTGCCTAAGAACTTCTTCCCCGCCGTTGAGAAGGGCCTGCGGGAAGCCTGCGCCCACGGCGTGCTGGCAGGCTATCCTGTGGTGTTCCTGAAGGCTACCCTGGTGGACGGCTCCTATCACCCGGTCGACTCCTCTGAAATCGCGTTCAAGACCGCCGCGCAGCTGGCCTACAAGGCCGCTCTGCCCGAGGCGTCCCCCGTCCTGCTGGAGCCCATCGGCGAGCTGAAGGTCACCATCCCCGACAGCTACATGGGCGATATCCTGGGCGACCTGAACAAGCGCCGGGGCCGTGTCATGGGCATGAACCCCACCGGCGACGGCGACCAGGTTGTTGAGGCCGAGGTGCCCATGGCCGAGATGATGACCTATGCCATCGATCTGCGGTCCATGACCCAGAGCCGTGGTTCCTTCACCTTCCACTTCGTCCGCTACGAGGACTGCCCCGCTGCGGCCCAGGAGAAGGCTATCGCCGAGGCCAAGGCCCTGGCGGAGGAATAATCGTCCAGCACGAATTTCTGAAATAAACAGGCCGGAGCGGCCCGCATTTGCGGGCCGCTCCGGTTTTTTAATATGTATACGAGCAAAATCACTCGCCAGCATCAAATTGTCTCAGGAAAAGCCTGCCTTCCCGGCCTGCGTTCTTTCGCACCGGTACCTTTCGACTGAACCGTCGTTTTTCGTACAGTCGATAACATATGCTTTACCTTAAAAGAGAATGGCAAATAGGAGAAGATTTGCCAAAGGGGAGGGATTTTGGTATCCTCCGTTTTGTTTCCTTTACCACAGATTTTTCGCTTTCGGGCAGTGCCGGGCAATCAGGTCTTTTGCCGCCTGGAGCTGATCCCAGTTAGCCAGATACACCCGGTCCGGTCCGACCTCGGCTGAACGGGTGCCATCCCGGTAGTCCACCACCAGGGAGACCCCAGCACCAACCTTCTGGCGGACCCGGGTGCTGCCGACCTTGTAGTTCAGCTGAGCCTTCTCCTCCTGGACCCGGAGCCTCTCCATGTCCGCCACCCGGTAGATCTGGCAAGTGTTCCGGAAGTAGAGCCAGAAATCTGGGCCCACCAGCAGCCGGGTGGGAAAACTGTCCTCGAAGGTGTTGAGGAAGTCCGTCTTGCCGAAGGCCTGCCGGGCGAAGGCCTCCTGATCAGCGGGTGACAGCGCCGAGAGGGCCTTCTCGAAGCGTTTCCGCGCATTTTTTATCGTACCGCCCCGGCTGGTGAGCAGTACGCACAGCCAGATGAATCCGGCGATGCCCACCCCAATGAGCAGATGTACCCGCAGCACGTAGGTCCAGTCGTAGCCCACGACAAAGCCCAGAGCCGTCATGCCCACCACAGCCGCCGCCATCCAGATGTAGTACATCCGCTGCTGCCTGCTCCGGAAGGTCTTCCATACCGGCTTGAGATCCAGGAGTTCCCGGTCCAGCCATTCCCGCAGTGTGTCACACATTGTCATCCATCCTTTCTGCGGCCCGGCACGGGAAATGGGCCGCTGGCCCATTCCGGGCTTTTGCGTTTCCGGCGCGTATTTTACTCTATTACATGGGAAATTGCAATAGTTGTTTCCCCGAAATTTGGGGGAATTGAGGATTCCCGCGCGTACCGGCATACTTTCCCTTCTCCTCTCATATATTGGGACAACCGGCAAACCTGCCGAACAACCAATGAGGAGAAACCTACATATGGAAACAACCAAAAATTTTGTACAGCTCCGGGGAACGGCGGCGGGTGAGCCCGTGCCCTCCCATGAAAATCATGGCAGTCTATTTTTCCGCTTCCCCCTGGCCGTTCAGCGGCTGTCCGGGCAGACCGACACCCTCTGGGTCATCGCTACTTCCGAGCAGCTTCGCCGGCTGTCCCCCCTGACCGGGCGGCGGCTTACTGTAGAGGGACAGCTGCGCTCCTTCAACAATAAGAGCGGCTGCGGGAGCCGTCTGGTGATCTCTGTGTTTGCCCAGCTGCTGCTGCCCAGCGAGGAGCCGGAAGACCAGAACCGGATCGCCCTCCAGGGCGTGATCTGTAAGCCGCCGGTGCTGCGGCGCACGCCGCTGGGGCGGTGTATCTCGGATATGATGCTGGCGGTGAACCGGCGGTATGGACGGGCAGACTATCTGCCCTGCATCGCCTGGGGACAGGTGGCTATGATCACCGGGAACATGGCAGTGGGGGACACCCTGTCCCTGGAGGGGCGGGTGCAGAGCAGGATCTACACCAAGGTGGTGGAGGGCTGCGCCCAGGAACGGACGGCCTTTGAAGTCAGTATCATGCACTTGGTGGAAGACGAGTGCTCTTAGGGCAATCTTCACGATAGCTGACGGCATGTAGGGCGGGACGACTCGGCTCACCGAGTCGTCCCGCCCTACAGATTATTCTTGTCTGCAATTTTGAACTCTGCCGGAGTTTATCAGGGGAGCAGGGAGAGGATGACGGCGCGGTCTTCCTCGGACACTGTGAAGCTGCGGTTTGCTTCGCTGTCATTAAAGGTCCCGCAATCGGAATGGTAATAAATAGTGCTCCCGGATACGGTAAAGCGGTAGTCGTTTATGCAGTCTGCGGTCCCTTCCTGCCAGTCCCCGTTCTGGAGGATGGTCAGGATGGTGGAGGAGTCTTCTTCGGACAGCAGCACGCCCGTGGCATCTTCTTCGTTTCGGAATACCTCTACGCTGGTGAACAGGGGCAGACCGTGGTTATCTTCCGGGGTGTAGAGGGTGAAGGTGCCGGAAATGGACTGCCCGGTGCTGGCATCGGAGTCCGTGTTGTAGCTGAGGCGGTACTGGCCGTCCTCTAAAGCGCCCCAGAGATAGGAAATGTCCTCCGACCACGGGCGCCCATCGGCGGGCAGGCGGCTGGGCGTGCCGCAGAAGCCGATGCGGTCTTTGTAGGAGACTTCCATCCATTCGCCGGTTTCGTCCAGCTTTTCCAGATGGGGGATGTCCACGACCTGGCCGTCCTTTCCGGTGGTGTTGATAAAGAGCACCGGCAGGCGGTCTGTGACCAGACAGCCGTCTACGGTGGGAATGGGCTGGGCGGAAATGTAGAGGGCGTAGTCAGGCTCCGGCTGAGCGTCCGGGGCGATACGCAGAATGACCTGCCAGGCGGGGAGCTGGTCGTCCTGGCCCAGCCACATGGGACTGCCGGTGAAGCGGTAAAAGCCCTCGTCCAGGGGTTCGGCGAGGAACGTCAGGTCAAGGACCATCTCCCCGGCGGAATGGGGCTGGACTGTGCGGAGCATCATGTCATAGACCGGGCCGTCGCCCCAATCCATGGCTTTCCAGGTACCGTCCACGTACTTCTCGCAGGAAAAGCTCGGGCTGTAGCTCAGCTCCTGGCCGCTGGTATTGTCCAGGACCAGGGTCAGTTTTTGGATGCCTTCGGGGTAGACGGACTGGAGGAGGGAGGCGGTGATGCCGCTCTCATTGATCCAGACCGGCTCAGGTTCCTCGGTGGGGAGGGGCTGGGATACAGTGGTGGGCTCGGCGGAGATCACAGGGCCGGAAAGGACAGAATCCGGGGCGGCGGTATCATCAGGTGTATCGCCGGCACAGGCGGCCAATCCAAGGCACAGTATAGCCGCCAGCAGCGCGGTAATCATTTTCTTCATACGAACAGCCTCCTTTTTCGTTCTGTCTTTGAGACGAAAAAGGAGGCTGTCTGGTTCCCTGATCTGAAAATTTTGTCCTGCCAGGTCAGGAAAACACTGTGTGCTGCCGCCGGTAGGCGTCGTTATCCTTCTGGCACAGCTCGTTTTCAATCTGGGATAACCTGCGCTCCAGATCCTTACGGGCAATTTCATCGGTTTCACGGCTGAGCTGCTGTTCCAGCTTTTGCTTTTCTTTTTTCAGGTCCTCGATCTCGCGGTCTACTTCGTCTGTGCTGCCGCGGGTGGTTTCCGGTGATTTCTCCGGCTGGCCGGGATCATCGAAGCGAATCATGGGATTTCCATCCTCATCCCGCTCCAGCCAATACCGTCCGGACGGTTCCTGCTTTTCCTCCGGGATGTACTCGTCTGTCACCGGTTCCTGAGACGCAGGGCACGGTTCCTCTTTTTGCGGCGCGTTTGTGGTTTCTGCTGCGGCAGGCAACTGCTGTACTCGGTCGGCAGGTATTCCGGAAACTGGTATCATGGGGCATTCCTCCAATCTGAAATAATGACTTCCATCTCAGTTTACCGGCTCTCTATGGATTTTCAAGAGTTTTGACACGAGCTGCTGTCTCACGGTTCCGAAATGTTCAGGAGAACATGCAGGTGGAATTGAGAGTCTGTCTTTTCAGTGGATACCGCGCCGTGGTATTTTTCCGCCGCCGCGCGGATGTTGGACAGGCCAGTCCCCTCCGGAGGCAGGGGGCCATCCCGGCAGGTATTTTCAAACGACAACATATAGAACCCGCCCCGGCGGCTCTCCGTGATACGGATGAATTTGTCTTCCGGGAGGTCCCGGCAGGCGGCGATGGCGTTGTCTAGGGCGTTGGAGAAGATCACGCAGAGGTCAAAGGGATCGATACCGCAGTGCTCAGGGAGAAGGAGGGATATCTCTGTTTTAATGCGGTATACCTCCGCGAGCTCCAGTTTTTCGCCGAGGAGGATATCCAGCACCGGGTTACCGGTCCGGCAGGGGATGGACAGGGCGGCGGAAACTGCTTCCAGCTTTTGGAGATAGGATGTTGCCGCTCCCCATTTCTGGTTTTGGATCAGGCCGCTCAGGACGGAGAGATGGTTCTTGAGGTCGTGACGGAAGGAGCGGGTCTTCTCGTAGCGCATCTGCGCCTGCGCGGTATAGATTTTCTGATACCGCGCCGCCTGAGTCAGCGAAGCAAGTGCTGCCTGGGTCTGGAAGCTGCGGCAGACGCGGCGGTAGGCGTATGCAGTACACAGCAGTGCGGCGAGGCCCAGACTTTGCAGGAGGAGCAGGGCTGTGTGCCGTTTCCACTCCGCTGGTGCAGGGGAAACGATGAGAACGCTGTAGGATGTTTTTAGGATGTACAATTCTGCGAAAAAGAAGAACAAGGTTGGCAGCAGTACAATGGCATAGGGTGCGGGGCTGTTCCCAGCCAGGGATAAAAATTTCAGGACTGCCCAGTAGCAGCAGGCGCAGACCGCCAGGGCGGCGAGGGTGAATAGAATGAGCAGGATGCGCAGAAGAAGTCCGTTTACGCCCCAAGGAATCAGCATGGCTTCCACGGAGTTCACCAGGCCGAAGGAGAGCTGGGAGATGTATACCGCCAGCAGCGCGGCAGTCCAGGCGGCGGAGCGGCGCACCCGGAGGGCAGTCCTCACCGTTGCATACAGCGCCAGAAGCTCCGCCCCGATGGCGGGCAACTCTCCCAGGTCAAGCAAAGTAAAAATCACCTGGAGTCCGCAGAGAAGGGCGCAGTAGAGGACAAACCACCTAAGCCCTACGTGCTTCCCCACCAGACGGCCCACAAAAGCCAGATGCAGAACACTCAGTCCGGCAAGATAAAAGAAGTCCAGACAATAGTTGAACACGTCCATATTACAGGTCACACTCCTTCATCCGGCGCAGAAGTGCCTGCATAAAGTCCCGCTCCCGCAGTCTGGAAACCGGAATGCTTCCCTCCGGCGACAACGTGACCCTCCCCTCGCCGCAGCCCCGCACGCAGTCCAGATTGACCAGATAACTCCGGTGACATCTGAAAAAACGACCATCCACACGTTTCTCCCACTCATCCAGCTTGCCGTAGCAGACAGTGACAGTTCCGNCCTGCCGGTGNATATAGAGCTTCCGCCCCAGNACNTCACAGTATACGATATCAGCCAGCGGGATTCTTTCCCAGGANCTTCCGTGCTGNATNTGGATACTCTGTNTGTCCCNNNGNTCCAGNGATTTNANNNCCCGGTCCATGGTTTNNCGGAAGCGG
>JAAVHD010000025.1:0-13696 GCA_014799915.1 Oscillibacter sp. | reverse complement strand
GNCCAGGGGNTTTATCAGGTAGTCAAATGCCTCCACAGCGAAGGAGTCAAAGACNCACTCCTTCAGAACCGTNACGAAAATCAGCAGACATTGCTCCCCCTGCCGCCGCAGCTGCCGGGCNGTCTTCATNCCNTCCAGNCNGTCCATCTGAATATCAAGAAAGATCAGGTCAAANTGANTGCCGCTCTCCAGNAGNNCCTGCCCGCTGGAAAAGCTGGTGACGTGATATGGNATATGNNNCCTCTCCCNCATATACCCGGTAAGTTGGGANNCAANNTCCTCCGCCATGAACGCTTCATCATCACAGATCGCAAATTCCAGCACTGTCATCACCCCGCTTATCCTGCAAGCATAACAGATTTTNGACAGCCGGGCAATCCCCATGTTATGGAATGNCCTGCATTTGTTGTGAAATGTTCCGCGGCGGCAANTGATCCANGCAATTTTGTCTTGCCATTCTCCGNAAAANATGGCATAATAGCACCATTGATGAACCNGTGAAAAAAGGAGAATTGCAGTGGATAAGAGATTGGAGCGCATCCTGCCNCGGGTGCAGAAGCCTGCCCGGTATGTGGGCGGNGAGTATAACGAGGTGAAGAAGGATNTGAGCGAGGTGGACCTCCGCTTTGCCTTCTGCTTNCCGGATACTTATGAGATCGGTATGAGCAACCTGGGGTTCCGTATCCTCTACGGGGTGCTCAATGAGATGCCCGGCGTGTGGTGCGAGCGGGTGTTCACGCCCTGGACGGACATGGAGGAGGAGATGCGGAAGAATGACATNCCGCTCTANGCNCTGGAGTCCGGGGACCCGGTGGGGGAGTTTGATATCGTCGCCTTNTCGGTGGGCTATGAGATGGCCTACACCGCNATGCTGAATATGCTGGATCTGNCGGGGCTGCCCCTGCGGAGTGNGGANCGNAANGGANTGACGCCGCTGGTCATCGCCGGGGGGACGGCTATGTACAACGCCGAGCCGGTGGCGGACTTNATCGACCTNGCNNTNATCGGCGAGGGNGAGGAGCTGCTGCCGGAGGTGGTNGAGCTGTTCCGGCAGGCCAAGCGGGAGGGCTGGGACAAGNCCCGGTTCCTGCGGGCGGCGGCNCAGATACAGGGCGTATATGTTCCGACATTATATGACATTTCGTATAANGNAGATGGGACGATTGCGGCGATCACNCCCCTGGATGGAGCGCCNGAGAAGGTNGTCAAGCGGGTGGTCCACGATATGGACAANTCCTACTATCCCGCCAAGACNATNGTNCCCTCCACNGANATCGTCCANGACCGNGTGACCCTGGAGGTGTTCCGGGGGTGCATCCGGGGGTGCCGGTTCTGTCAGGCGGGGTATGTGTACCGCCCGGTNCGGTGCAGNAGCAAGGANCAGCTNGCNGAGTACGCCCAGGAGGCNATCCNGGATTCCGGGTATCAGGAGATGACNCTCAGNTCNCTGTCCACCAGCGACTATCCGGAGCTGGTGGGGCTGTGCGACGACCTGGAGGAGTTCTGCGGAAAGAACCATGTNAACCTNTCCCTGCCCTCCCTGCGGGCGGACAANTTNTCNATGGAGCTGATGCAGCGGCTNCAGCGGGGNAGAAAGGCCGGGCTGACCTTCGCCCCCGAGGCGGGGACCCAGCGGCTCAGGGACGCNATCAACAAGAACGTCACCGAGGACGATCTGACGGAGAGCCTCAAAACCGCCTTTTCCGGCGGNTGGAACGCGGTGAAGCTGTACTTNATGCTGGGACTGCCCACGGAGACGGANGAGGACGTGCTGGGNATCGCGGAGATAGCCAAGCACACCGTCCACACCTGGCGGGAGAANGCCAGCAATAAAAACCGGGGGCTCNGGGTCACGGTGTCCACGTCCTGGTTTGTACCNAAACCCTTTACCGCCTTNCAGTGGGAGGGGCAGATCNCCCGGGCGGAGTATGAGCGGCGGGTGAANNTGCTGCGGGANGCCATTACCGCCAAGGCCGTCACTTACAACTGGCACGACGGGGANACCAGCTTTCTGGAGGCCGTGCTGGCNCGGGGCGACAGGNGGCTGGGCNGGGTGCTGGAGACGGCTTTCCGGAAGGGGGCCAAGCTGGACGCNTGGAGCGACTGCTTNGATCTGAACCGCTGGCTGGAGGCCTTTGAGGAGTGCGGGCTGGACCCGGAGTTTTACGCCTGCCGGGAGCGGNCGAGGGAGGAGATCCTGCCCTGGAGCATGATCTCCTGCTANGTCTCCGACGACTATCTGTGGCGGCAGNGGGANATGGCGTACCAGTCNGTCACAACGCNGGACTGCCGCACCAGATGCAGCGGCTGCGGAGCCAACGCNGTGGAAGGAGGCGAGTGNTACCGTGGGTAAGCTGAGGCTGATTTTTACCAAAGAGGGNCGGGCGGTGTATATCTCCCACCTGGATCTGCTCAGGACCTTNCAGCGNGTNTTCCTGCGGGAAGGACTGGTCATCAGGCANTCCCAGGGGTTTCATCCCCACCCGATCATCTCNTTTGCTTTNCCACTNAGNGTGGGNCAGAGCAGNGTGTGCGAGATTCTGGATTTTGAAGTCAACGAGGACATGNACGGCGCNGGGCTGGCGGAGAAGCTGAACCGGTTTATGCCGGAGGGCGTCCGGGCNNNGGACTGCTATGTTCCCANGCGGCCNGTNCGGGAGNTGGCGGCGCTGCGGTGCCGGGTGGAAATGATCTACGACGGCGGCGTGCCGGAGGGAGCGGCGGAGAAGATCCGCGGTCTGCTCCTGGGCGAAAGCGTGGTCATCCAGAAGCGTACCAAGCGGAAGGCTATGGCGGACATCGACATCCGACCCATGATCCACGAGTTGGAGATCGNNGAGGAANCGNNGCGGCTNNGGATGGACGCGGTGGTNNCNGCGCAGAATCCGGGGCTGAATCCGGCGCTGCTGGCCGGGGCGGTGGAGCTCCATCTGCCAGAGCTGGCGGCGGACTTCGTGCAGGTGCGGCGGCTGGAGATGCTGGATGGTGAGGGGAAAATTTTCCGGTGATCCTTCCGTTTGCTGCTCTGTAATATACTGTTTTTCCCTTTTTCACGATGCCGCAGAGGCATCGTGAAAAAGGGATTTTTTTGTCACTGCACAAATCATATCCCACTGTACGGAAGACGCGGGATTGCCAGTGTTTTAAGTACTTTATTTATAAATTTTTAAGCTATCTGGTCGCGGATGCATTCTAAAAATTTGTGAAAATTGACCTTTGCATTTCAAAGGGACTTTTGATATACTGCATCCTGTCAACTGGATACGGACATTCAACGACACANGNNGTGCATTGCACGTAANNCTGATNACGGTACGGTAATGCNNNGCNTGTGNTNTTTTGCTNNNNAAANGGACGCANGCGGCNGNNTGCGCCTTTTTATGNCCNTATNCNATCAAGGAAGGAGGTNTNTNNATGNAGNAAAACAACTATCTTGGTCAGGAAAAAGTGAGCAAACTGCTGTTGCAATTTGCGATACCCAGCACGCTGGCTCTGATCATTTCCTGCCTATACAACATTGTGGATCAAATCTTTGTAGGCAACGGTATCGGCTACCTGGGCAACGCCGCCACCGGCATCGTCTTCCCTATCACGGTCATCGGCTGGGGCGCNTCGGTCCTGTTNGGCGACGGCATGGCNACCTTCCTCAGTCTGTCCCAGGGNAAGGGNGACACCTCCACCGCCGGACGGTCCGTAGCCAACAGTATTTTGGGCTCCTTNCTGTCCGGCGTGGTCATCATCGCCGTGTGCTACGCCCTTGGGGACAGCGTNTTCTACGNGCTGGGCGCTACCGAGGCCACCATTGAGCTGACCCGGGACTANGGNCGNATCATCTTCCTCATGATGCCCCTGGCTCTGGTGCAGAACACNCTGGCCTCCNTCATCCGCGCNGACGGCAGCCCGAAATACTCCATGGCCGCCATGATGGTGGGNGCGGTCATCAANATGATCGGCGACCCTGTNGCCATCTTCGTGCTGCATTGGGGCATTAAAGGCGCGGCCCTTGCCACCATCCTGGGCCAGTTCGTCAGCTTCCTTATCTGCATCTTCTACCTGAAGCGCAGCCGGGTATTCCGTGTAAAGGCATCTGACTTTATCCCCAGCTGGCAGCACCTGAAGCCCGTCCTGCCCCTGGGCGCGGGCAGCTTTCTCACCCAGCTCTGCATCGTGGCTACCACCATCGCCAACAACATCCTGCTCAAATCCTACGGCGCCCAGAGCGACTACGGCCCGGACATNCCCCTGTCCGCCTTCGTGGTCATCATCAAGCTGTTCCAGATCATCCTGAACATCGCCTGCGGCATCACTGCCGGTGCNCTGCCCATCATGGGCTACAACTNCGGCGCNCGGCTGTACAGCCGGGTNAAGGAGACCTTCAAGCTGGTGGTGCTGTCCACTTTGACGGTGTGCGTCATCGCCACGGTGCTGTTTGAGAGCGTCCCCCTGGTCTTTGTGCGGATGTTCGGCACCGACGGCGGCGAGCTGTACACCAACTTCGCTATCGGCTGCCTGCGCATCTATCTGTCCCTGGTCATCTTCACCTGTCTGCAAAAGGCCTGCGCCATGTTCCTCCAGTCCATCGGCCACGCCAAGGCCGCCGTTCCCCTGTCTGTGCTGCGTGACATCCTGCTCATTGCGCTGGCCATCCTCATGCCTATGAAAATGGGTATCATGGGCATCCTGTGGTCCGCCCCTGTGGCCGACGTCATCGCCATGGTCATTACGGCAGTGGTAGTGGCCCGGGTATGGCGGACAATGGGCGCGGACATCCAGCCCGACGGACAGTCGGCTGAGGCGGTGCTGCGGCCCTCCCATCCCGGCGTCATCGTCACCATTGCCCGGGAGCACGGTTCGGTGGGCAAGCGTATCGGCCAGATGGTGGCCGAAAAACTGGGTGTGCCCTGCTATTATAAGGAGATGACCGCCCTGGCCGCCCAGGAGAGCGGGCTGGCCCGTGAGTTCATTTCCGGCATCAACTCCGACGAAAACGCGGTGATGCGGGAGCTGTACCTGACTTCCAGCGTGGTCCGGCAGGCCATCACAGCCCAGGAGCGGGCCATCAACATGATCGCGGACAAGGGCTCCTGCGTCATCGTTGGACGGGCGGCAGACCACGTACTGCGGGACCGTGACAATGTGGTGCGGGTGTTCATCCATGCGCCGAAGGATTACCGGGTGAAAAAAGTCATGGAGATGTACGGCGACACCCAGGCCGAGGGCAGAAAGAGCATTGCCCGGTCAGACGCCACCCGGGGTGCGTACTACAAGAGCATCTCCGGCCATGAGTGGGGCGATCCCCATCAGTATGAGCTGAGCGTGGACAGCTCCATCGGGCCGGAAAAGACAGCGGAATTGATCTGTGCCTATATCAACCAGATGGCAATGTAGAAATTGCAGGTTACCGCTTTCTGGCAAAAATAGAAGCTGTATTCACAGGCGTTGAACGCCTGTGAATACAGCTTTTTAGTATCTTCAAAAGCTGGCTGGCTCCTGTGCAGCCAGTTCTGCCCGCTTATCCCGCGCGGCAGTAAAGGCATAACACCCCAGGAACAGCGCGATCTGCACTACCGTAGAGCAGGGGGTAGCTAGTCCCACCCGGAACAGCGATACCGGCTCCATACGGCTCATGAACAGCGACACGGGGATACGCACCAGGAAAGCGCCCACGATGCCCTGGGCCATGACGAAGGATGTGTTTCCGCGTCCGTTGAAGTAACCGATGAAACAGAACAGGATCGAGGTAAGCAGCGTGTCAATGGCGTAGGCCCGCAGATAGTCCGCCGATGCGCCAATCACCAACTCATCCCGCGCAAACATGCCGGACAGCAGGTCCCCATGGAAGAAGGACAGCCACGCCAGCACGATCCCGCAGCACAGGGATGCGCCCATGCCATAGAGCATGGCTTTTTTTGCCCGGTCCGTTCGTTTTGCGCCGATATTCTGTGCTACAAAAGCGGACAGAGACTGCCCGAAGGCAGAGGGGACCAGCATGATGAATCCGCACAGCTTCTCCGCCACCCCCACTCCGGCGGAGGCGATGACTCCCAGGCTGTTGACGATGGCGGCAATGGCCAGGAAGGAGATACTGACCAGCACATCCTGGAGTGCTATCGGGATGCCGAGGCGCAGGATGCGGCCGGTATGGTGCGGATCAAAACGGATGTCCCGCAGGGAAAAGGCGAACGGCAGCCCCCGCTTCTTTGTGAACAACAGGCTCAGCGCCACGCTGACCGCCTGGGCCAGCACGGTGGCCAGCGCCGCTCCGGCCACGCCCAGGCCGCAGGCTCCCACCAGCAGCAGATCTCCGATGATGTTCACCACGCAGGCGATGGTCACCGTGAGCAGCGGCGTCCTGGAATCCCCGATCCCACGGAACATGGCCCCCAGCACATTGTAGGCCACGATAAACACTGCGCCGCCAGAGCAGATCCGCACATAGACCACCGTTTGATCAAACGCTTCCACAGGAGCCTGCATCAGGCGCGTCATGGGCGATGCAGCCAGCAGCATTGCAACCGTCAGCGCCGCAGCTACCGCCGTGAACAGCGCAATCGCGCTGCCAAGCACCTGCCCGCCTTCCTCCGGCTTGCCCTGCCCCAGCTTCTGCCCCAGCAGCACGGTGGCCCCCATGGACAGTCCGGTGACCAGAGAGGTGACGGTGTGCATCACCTGGCTTCCGGTGGACACGGCGGATACGTCGGCAGGCTGGCCGAACTGGCCGACTACCATCAGATCCACCGCGCCGTACATCGCCTGCAAAAACAGGGCCAGCAGGACTGGCAGGGTAAAGCGCAGCAGCGGAGCCAGGATGGGGCCCTCAATAAAACTTCCGGTTTGTTTCACAAAAAACAGCCTCCTTGTTTGGGAGAAAGAAAAAAGCCCGAATAAGCAACGGGCGTCTCAGCCCGCCATCTTATCCGGACCCGCGCCTCCAGTGGGCGCTTCTCCTCCGATGACCGATATAGAAGTATATACTCGGATGAAGTGGTTGTCAAGAAGCAAAAGCGATTAAATGACATCCCTGCGCTTTAGATTTGTCCGCCCGCTATCTATCGAATACCTGCGAGGTATCGACAGGGCGGTGATTGACGACACAGACGGGCGCACACTGTGCGCCCCTACACGCTGCCACATATTCTAAAAATTGCTACAAAGTCAAGGCACCCCCACAAATTTTCTCTATACCTTAGCCCGTCCAGGGCCAATAGTTACCCAATTTGATGCAACCTTTTCCAAAATTTTCCCGTGGTGGGTATGCCGCTCCATCAGACTCAATAAAGCAAAAATTGGCCCCGGAGGCTTGGATTGTCTCCGGGGCCTTGTTGAGTCTATGCGTTGATCTTTGCGCTCAGAGCCTTAGATACCGTCAGGCATCTGACTGCTCCACCGCTCAGCGCTGTCAGTCTTGGAAACAGTAACGCCGCCATTGTTGGCCCATTCCGTCTCCAGAGCCTTCCAGTCACGAACCGTCAGCAGCTCGGTCCAGGTCTCCACGCTCATCTCGTCACGTTCGTAGTCGTGCTCGTTGGTGGCCTCCTGAACAGCCTCGTAGTACCAGGCGCTCTCCGGGTTGTCGATCCACTTCTTCATGTTGGAAAGCATGTGGTCTTTATCCGGGGTACGGTCCAGCATACGGTTGATCATGGTCATGACTTCTGCGCGGGTGATGGTCGCGTCAGGATTGAAACGGTTGCCGCCAACACCGTTGATCCATCCGGCCTCTACGGCCTTGCGGATGGCTTCGGCAGCCCAGTGGCCATCGGTGTCGCTGAAGTTACCCACATTCTCACCGGTGATCTCGTCGCTGACGAAACCGGCGGCGATGGAGGCAAACTCGGCGCGGGTGATGGCCTGGTTGGGCAGGAAGCTGGCGTCCTGAGCAAAGTGCTCTAGAGCGCCCGCCTTCTGGACAGTAGAAACAGCGTTGTTGAACCAGTTGCCCACATTCACGTCGCTGAAGCTGTTGGTGGTGCTCCAGTTAGCGGCACGGTGCTCATCCGTCATCAGACGGAAGAAGATGGTCACCGCCTCGGCGCGGGTGATGTTGTTCAGCGGACGCACGGTGTCATCCTCGTAGCCGATGATGTACGCGAAGTGCTCCGCGTCGTTCAGGCCCACCGTGTTGGCCAGAGGCACTTCCTCATCTCTGATGGTCGTGCCGGGATTGCTGGGATAGTTGGGATAGCTGGGGAAGGTGGACGGAGTGATGGGGGGCGGAGTGACAGAACTCTTCTTGACAGGCACGATGACGGTCTTGTGGTCATCAGCAGTACCAGTGACAGGGTCGCCATAGGGCTCACCGTTTGCCTCGTAACCAGCAGGAATCCCATTGGTCTTGGCAGTCACGTCGTACGTGTCACCCTTATTCACCACATCAGGCCCATCGGTCTTGACAACATTGCCGCCCTCATCCACGAACTTGACAGTGATGGTCACCGTAGCAGGAGTGGATTCTTCCTTCTTGACAGGCACAATGACAGTCTTGTCGGAATCAGCAGTACCAGTGGCGGGGTCGCCACGGAGCGCACCGTTTGCCTCGTAACCAGCGGGAATTTCTGTGGTCTTGCCGGTCACATCGTACTCGCTGTCTTTCTCTACCTCAACAGGCCCTTCGGTCTTGACAACATTGTTGTCCTCATCCACGAACTGGACGGTGATGGTCACCGTATCAGGGGTGGGTTCTTCAACCAAACGGCTCAGTACCGGGGTCTCCACGGACGCACCGCCGTTATTGAACCACGCATTACCCTGCTCCGCGTGATTGGGGTCATTCACAGGATACTTCTGGTCAGCGTTTTCCGTTTCCAGGTCCATCGTGTAGGTCAGAGTGTGCTTGGTAAAGGGCATACCGGTGATGGTCCAGGTGATGGTGTGGCTACCAGAGTCATAAGACGCCGTACCGGCAGACTCGCTGACCTCCAGAATATCGACATCCTTGAAAGCCGGGTTCACGGGGATGGTCACGGTGTGGCTGCCGTACACGGCGGTGAACGCATCGTTCATGGCCTTGCCAAAGCTCTCGGTGTCAGTGGAAACAAAGACCTCGTTACACACAGCGTTCATCGCGGCCCGGGCACTGTTCTCATAACCGGAGGCGGGGGTGTGGAGCACGCCGTAGATTGGCACGTTCAGTGCCTTGATGGCCGCCGCAGCCGTTGTCCCGTACTGATCACCAGAACCATTAACATTGGGCGCACCGTCGGACAGGAATACCACGGCGGTGTTACGGCCAGCGTTCTTGTTCGTCTGGGCCAACTCCTGAGCCTCCTGCAGGCCCAATCCGTAATCGGTGCTCTCCCAGAAGGGCTTCAGTCCGGTGATGTGCGTGCGGACCACCTCAGAATCCTTGGTAAACTGCAATACCGGGTGGCTGCCAGGGTTCGTGCTGAACTTACCGCCAAATGTGACGATAGCCACCTGGCAGTCGTAACCGTCCCCGGCGTTCAGCAGCTGACCGGTCATGTCCAGCAGTTTGGACTGCATATCATAGACCCGGGCGTTCTTGTCATTGGCGTTGCCCAGCTGGGCCATGGAGGAGGACAGGTCGGCTACGAAGATAAAGTCCATCTGCTTCTCGGCGGTGTAGTAGGCGTCCACCTGGACTTGGGCCTTGGTCTTGTCGGGGTTGGTCCACTTGGCTTGCTCTACCAGCTGAGTGCCATCCTCGCAGCTATTCCAATTCTCGCTCTTGGCAACCTTGCTGTCATCCCAATCCGTATTGGGGGACAGCTCCGCAATGTTAGGGGCACTGTCCAGCTTGAACTTGCCTGCCAGAATGGCCTCCACACGGGCCGACACATCGCCGTAGCAGTCGTTATAGCCCATCTGGGCCGTGCCATCAACGGGCAGGCCGGTAAGCTTGGTGCAGCCGTAGAAGGCGTAGCCGTCAATGCGGCCTACCGTGTCCAGACCGGTAACGGCACTCAGGTTCTGGCATTCACGGAACGCATATTGGTCGAGCTGTTTGACACCGTCCAGCTCCAAAGACGTCATCGTGCATTTCCAGAACGCATACTGCCCTAAGCTACCGCCAGTGATCTTCACGCTCTCAATCCCAATGTTGAGACTTGAGAAAACTTTCGCAGGGACGTCGACGTTGATCAGTTCAAGCTCGGATATCTTCTTGAAGTCTACGAACGCTTTATTCGAACCATCCGACCATGATAAGTCGCAGCCATTGATAATGACCTTCTCGGCCTCAACCTTTTGGAAATAAGTTTGACCGAACTTAATGTTGTTCAGTTCAAGTGTGGACATCTTGCGGTACTGGAATACTCCATACGCTAATTGGCTGTCAGTGACGGTGACAGCGATAGTTGCCAGTTTATTACTGACTGCCGCCACGCTGCTACCCGCGAAGGCGGTGTTCTGCGCCGTCCCGCACTTGACATTGTTCAGATCAAGCTTGCACATGTTGCAACAATAGAACGCCGAGTTCCCTACGGCACAGTTCTCAAGGCTGACCGCCAGATTCAGATTGCCCGCATCTTTGAAAGCCTGACTTTGGATTGTTCCAACATTCCTGATTGTCAAGCTTTCCAGCGTAGCGGCCTTGGTCATATCCTGAAGATCGACGATTTTGGCAATTTCCTGGAAGCCCTCAATCACCAGATGCTGCGGAGACAGTTCTGTGACATTCTGCTCATCCACTGTCAATTGGGCAAACAGATCGGCGTCCAGCGTCTCAGTGGACTGGCCGCTGAGCGTCAGGGTCTCCGTCCCGGCATCCCAAGTGACACCATTGGAACTCGCTGTCTCGTCGTTTTCTTCCAGCGTCGTCACATTCCGGAAGTCATCCAGCATAGTCCTGCACTGGACAACTGCGGGCAGAGCCTTCTGCTCATCTGTCAGAACAGCATAAAGACTCTCGGCATTGGCAACAGCCGCAAGCATCGCGTCCACATCGGCACTGTCTGCCAGTGCGTACAGTGCATACACTGCGCTCAGGAACGCTTGGACGGCCTCATCGGCCTCGCTGGCAGGGGCCGTTTCTTCGGAGATTTCATCTCCGGCGTCTTCAACGGACGACTCGTTCTCACTGGCAGGGTCCATCCCGTTGGAAGTTTCATCCCCGGAATCTTCGCCAGCACCGGGCTCCTCTGCCTGCTCTGTGTCAGATTGGTCAGCTGTATCAGCCGCGCCATCCTCAACGTTTTCAGCAGGAGGATTCTCCGCAGCCGGTGTCTCGGTCTGCGGGAAATTCTGGTTTCCGGTCTCCTCGGCAGAAGAAGAAATGTCCTGGTTATCCACGACGATCTGATCTTCCAGGTTCTCCGCATTTTCTTCTGCGAAGGCTGTGACCTGAACCAGGCTCAGGCACATAACCAGGGCCATGAACAGTGCAAGTCCGCGTTTGCGTAAATGCTTAAATAATTTCATATGTTTTCTTCCTTTCTTAATGGAAAATTCGGATGCAGTGATCCGGCGGCTGGCTGACATGGCGCGCAGCGCGTAACGCACGGTGCACTTTAGTCCCTGATAGCTTTGCGGACCGCCCTTTCGGACGGGGTGCCGGTTTTTCCAGCGGCCGGGCTGACATGGCATCGATAACTTGCCTGGAATATGCTCGGATATTCGATACTTTAGTCCCCATAACTTTGCCGTCCCACGGTTTCCCGTGGTTTGCCAAAAATAAATATGCTGTGCTGGGATAAGATGCGGGCATGCGGTCCGTGGCCCGCCCCGGTGTGCCTACGGGGCTCCATCTTTCATTGGCATTCCTCCTTTACGGTCCAGTATTGTCGGCCTTGCTGGAATACTGGGATATTTATGTCAACCACCCCTCCCCCGTGGCGCGGGGACAGCAGGGACATATCAAGATGGCAATAACGCGCTGGACTGGGATACGCACCAGACCATGTAGGAGCGAGCATCGCTCGCCCGCTTCCCAAGGACTGCATCGCGTGACGGTAGAGCGGGCGCACAATGTGCGCCCCTACACAGATTGCGGTAATCGAAAATTCTGCGTCTAATCCCCTGGTTTCTCCCGGGCTTCGTCAAATTCCCGCAGGAAGGTGTCATAGATCTCCTCTTCCGCCTGCTTCCGCGCCTGCGCAGCATCCTCAAAGCGTTTGTAGCTGCCCAAGTAGTGCCGCTTGCCTTTGAAGCAGATGGTGGCCCGCCAGGAGCCCTTCCGCGCCAGCCAATCCACACCCGGCATACCGCTGGTGTTGTTTTTCCGCACAGTCCTGGCCCGGATCATCTCCACACAGGTGCCATCCACGTAGTTCAGTCCACTCACTCCGCGCTCTGCGCAGCCGCAGCTTACTGCCCGTCCGTTCCGCAGGCGGTAGGTTTTCACCACGGTTTCTTTCCCGCACTCGCACCGGCACAGCCACGCGGTCCGGTTCTTGATGTTTTCCGCCGGGGCAAGGACGGTCAGCTTTCCGAACTTTTGTCCGGTCAGATCAAGCTTTTTCCTGGAATAATCCACGTTTGCCGCACCTCCGTTTGTAGACAAAATTTCTGTTTTGCCTTTTGGTTGCCTGTTTTTAGGAAACTCCCCGGAAATCTAAAACTAAAAAGGGCATGAAAACCAAGGACTGCGAAAAAAAGAATTTCTCAGCCCTTAAATTTTCATGCTTTTTTCGGTATTTCGCTGATTTTTGGGAAGGAGTATTCCTTTGTGCAGAGATTGTGCTATAATACTTTTAATATGGGTATGTATAATTATTGTGGCAAAACAGAAATTTTGTCTACAATGACGAAACCTGCCCTATGAGACTAACCCCAACCGTTCCAGCTGCCGTGCGTGTTCTGCGCCGGTGGTGACGAGGTAGATGCGGGTGGTGTTGATGGAGCTGTGGCCCAGGATGTCCGCCAGCTTGACGATGTCCTTGCAGGCCTTATAAAAAGACACCGCGAACAGATGCCGCAGATTGTGGGGAAAGACTTTGGAGCTCTCCACCCCGGCTTTTTTACAGAGCGCTTTCATCTCCCGCCAGATTTGACGGCGGGAGAGCGATTTACCGCTTCTGGTGAGAAAAATCTCGCCGGAGGCGATTTTTTGCTTTTTGGCGTATTTCAGCAGCTTCCGGCAGAGCTTGGAGGGCAGAAGGATCGTCCGGATCTTGCCCTTCAGAGAAATATCTGCGCGGCCCCAGCGGACGGCCTCCATTGTGATATACCGCACTTCCGATACCCGGATGCCGGTGGAGCAGATCGTTTCCATGAGCAGTCCCAGCCGCTCCTGATTGCAGCTCTGAGCGGTGGTCAGCAGGCGCTGGTACTCGGCTTTGGTCAGCTCCCGGTTCTGCTCCCGGAAGGTCCGGCGCTGGACGCGGAGGAACTTGATCCTGCAATCCTCCCGGCCCAGGAATTTGAAGAAACTGTTAACGGCGGAGAGCATAGAGTTGACGGTTACTGGAGCGTAGCCTGTTTTCACCAAATGCTCCCGCCATGCGGCGGCAGTCTCGCTTGTCAGCTCCAGATCATCCAGCCATGCGGCAAAGGCCCGGACGTCCCGCAGGTATTTTTCGAGGGTGCCGGGACTGCGCTCCCCGAACTTAAGCTGGGCGGCAAACTGCCGGAGTTGTTTTTCAGTGATTTCCATAAAACCTTCCTCCTAATTATTGTTCTATATGATTATCCCTTTAGTTCAGCCTACAAGAAGCACCGATAGCGAGGACCAGGTGGTCAAGTAGTGCGGGGCCAAAGGAACGACGGCTGAAGCGGAAGCAAAATTCGTTGAGATAGG
>JAAVHD010000024.1 GCA_014799915.1 Oscillibacter sp. | reverse complement strand
TCGGAATCCGTAATCTTTAGCTTGGCGCTTGAACGAATTCGGCTGACGCCCTGTTAATGATGAGCCTCCCAGTCCCGCACCGCCGGGAGTGCCCAGGAGCAATGCGGTAGGGACCAATTTGACATCCTAAAATAGAACCACCGCAGGCGAAACTGCTAAAAAATCCGATTTAGACCGGACGGACTACAGGATGAGCGCAAGAACAAATTGCCCCCGTAATAAATGAGGGATTCTTAAACCGTAGGTTTAAGCGCGTTTTTGCCTACTTTTGTCGCGCGGCAAAAGTAGGCGCGGGGTCCGGGGCCGCGCAGGTCCCGGGCTGACGGAAGAAAAATTACCACTTGCCGCCTGAAAGGCGGCAAAGATCCTCGCAGCATCAAAGCATCAAAAAATTTAGGACTTGCCAAACCTTACCAGATAGGCTATAATATTGACTTACCGAGCGAAAATATTTACCACAAGGAGAAAAAGATTATGCCACTGTTCTATACTGCTGCCGAGGCCGGAGCTGCCGGCATGGGGTCCCTGTTGATCCCTCTGGTCGTTATGATCGCGCTGATGTACTTCCTGATGATCCGCCCGGAGAACAAGCGGAAGAAGCAGGCGGATGAGATGCGCAGCAACCTGAAGAAGGGCGACCAGATCACCACCATCGGCGGCATCGTGGGCAAGATCGTCCAGGTCACCGACGAGAATATCATCATCGAGACCAGTGATGACCGCGTTCGCATGGAGCTGACCAAGTGGGCCGTCTCCACCAACAACAGCAATCCTCCCGAGGATAAAAAGAGCAAGAAAGCCAAGAAAGCCGAGGAGGAGCCCGCCAAGATCGAGGAAGGTTCTCCCAAAGACTAAGCCTGTCCGGTCGAATAATAAGACCTCTCCGCCAATATACTGGCTTATCCAGTAAATTTGCCGGGAGGTCTTATTATGTCTAAGGTAGTTATGTCCCTGCCGGAGGGAATGGTGAAAAACTGTTTGATCGGCGGCGCCATTGCGCTGGTCTCCTATGTCCTGCTCCAGATGCTGTGCGCGCTGCTGGTGGACCAGGGGGTGCTGGGACTGGATCAGATCTATCCGCTGGTCTGCGTCACGGCGGCGCTGGCGTCCTTTCTGGGGTGCGGGTACAGCGTACTGAGAGGGAAGGGGACCTCCATGCTGCCGGTGCCGGTGGTAGTGGTGGTCTTTCTGTCCCTGACCCTGACCGCCGCGCTGCTGACCACAGACGCGGTCAGCGTGGAGAATGGGCTGACAGGACTGGGGCTGTCTATGGCGGCCGGAGGGCTGCTGGCGGCGCTGGTGGGGTACAATCTCCCCAAAGGAAAGCGGGGCAGGACGGCGTCCCGCCGCAAGCGCCGGAAGTAAGGAGAAGCCTGTCAAGGTGTAAAAATGACCAAAAAGCAAAAAATCTTCGCCAAAACCGGGCGGAGAGCTGATTACGAATCGTAATCAGCTCTCCGCCCCACATGTGGGGTGTGGTGAGATCTGCATCCACTAAATGTTCTTAAAAATGGCATTCCGAGGGAGGTAAAGCGGCCCTCTGTTTTATAGTTTACATAATATTGTTTACATAATATTTTGTCATAACTGACGAAAAAGTGCGGAGTTATCGATTTTCTCTTGCGAAAAAGGAGAAATTGCACTATATTTATATGGAGCCGATTTTTCACTGAATCATAGGCGGCTGCTCCGCACAGGGCCGGATGCTTCTTCCCGCGCCGCTTCTAAAACTTGTCCACATCGCATAAGCTGTGGCGAGGTGATGGGAAAGATGCGTGGGCGAATGGTCTTGCGAACGTTCCGGCTGGGAGATTGGGACCCGGCGCTGCCGCAGGCGGTAGTCCTGGCGCTGGTGTTCCTGGTGGGAGCGCTGGCAGGACATCTGTACGCCGCCGGGTGCGGCGAGGAGACCTGGACGGCGCTGGGGCAGTATCTGGATGACTACTGTCTGCTGTACGATGCGGGCGCTGTGGAGACGTCCATGGCCAGCTGTGTGGTGATGTACTTCGGATATGCGGCGGTGCTGTTTCTGCTGGGGTTCTCCGCGGCGGGCGTGGTGTTGATCCCGGCACTGTCCGGGGTGTTCGGCTTTTTCACGATGTACGCGGTATCCTGCTTTGTGCGCTGTTATGGCCGGGCGGGAGCGGTCCTGGCGCTTGGGGCGCTGATCGTGCGTCTGGTATTTACGCTGCCCTGCTTCCTGGTGCTGGCGGGCGCGGCGTGGCCGCTGTCCATGGAGCTGTTTACGCTGTCATTTGGACGTGGAAAGCGTTCGTCGCCGGTGCTCTATGGGAGCCGCTATTTTCTGCTGTTTTTGTTGTGTGCTGTTATTCTGGGTGTGGGCGTGTGCTGTGAGCGGCTGCTGACGCCGCTGCTGTTTCGCGCCGCACTGGGATCAGTCAGTTAGTTTTTTAGAGAAAGGAGGGGGTGCTGTGTCAGATTATATCAAGGAATTTGCCGGTTATCTGGAGCTGGAGCGGAATGCCTCCCAAAACACCATCGCCTCCTATGTCCGNGATGTGACGCAGTTTTCCCAATATCTTCTGGAANNNGAGGACGTGGNNCTNCCCCNGGCNGATACGGAACANATCGAGCGCTATACGTCCTACATGACCAATAANGGCAAGTCCACCGCCAGCGTGGCCCGGGGNATNGCGTCNCTCAAATCCTACTACAGCTACCTGCAAAACCGGGGCGTGNTNCGCCGGAACCCGGCGAAGGATGCNGCNACGGTAAAGGCNGAGCGGAAGCTGCCCCAGATCCTGACGGGCAAAGAGGTGGAGCTGTTTTTNGAGCAGCCGCAGTGCGTCGATCCNAAGGGCTACCGGGACCANGCCATGNTGGANCTGCTGTACGCCACGGGCATCCGGGTCAGCGAGCTGATCGGACTGNACGTGGAGGACGTGAGCCTGGCGGGCTCCTTCATCCGNTGCAAAAGCCGGGGGAAGGAGCGGATCATCCCGCTGTACGCCGGGGCGGTCAAGGCGCTGAGCGACTACATGAAGGATATCCGCCCCAAGCTGCTNCTNGANCCNAGGGAACCGGCGCTGTTCGTGAACATGAGCGGCGAGNGGATGAGCCGCCAGGGGTTCTGGAAGATCATCAANTATTANCAGGAGAAGGCGCAGATCAATAAGGACATCACGCCCCACACCCTGCGCCACTCCTTCGCGGCCCANCTGCTGGAGAACGGNGCGGACCTGCGCTCCATCCAGGAAATGCTGGGNCATGCGGATATTTCGTCTACNCAGATCTATTCCCACATGGTAAAACAGCAGNTACAGGATATTTATCACAAGGCCCATCCAAGGGCATGAAAAAAGCGTGCCGGGCGGCGCGTTTTTTTCATTGTCCCAATTCGACTTCGTGTNCCCGGTTATATGCAAATCGAAATTTGCGTAAGTGTTGGAGGCGNATATGAAACTGTATTTGGTCAAGCCNGATTTGATTTATTATGAAAAATATAATGACATGATGNCCGAATGGTGTGCAAGCAAAACACAGATAGCCCCNTGGTTCCTGGATCGTACGATCCTGTCTATGGATGAGTTTGCTCAGTTTGTCAGGATGTTGGATGATTGTGAACATGGAATTGTTGATAAAAAATTCAGCGCTACATCCTCATATTTTGTAGTGGATGAAAACGACAGATTGATAGGTGCTGCCAGTCTGCGCCATTATCTTACNGTTGAAGGATTCCATTCTTGGGGGCATATTGGATATGGTGTTCGCCCTACTGANCGCCAAAAAGGNTATGCCGTTCAGATGTTAAAAATGATGCTGGAGCAGGCNAAGAAGAAGGGGATCTATAAGGTGTTGGTTGGTGTTCATGATGGCAATATTGGTTCATGGAAAACAGTTGAAAAATGCGGAGGAGTTCTGGAAAATATTATACATATAGAAAATGATGATGAACCAATTCGCAGGTATTGGATNGACATAGANCGAGACTGACGGTCGCAGCNATTATGAGTTTATCAGGANNTAGAGACATCGGGAACACGAAAGCGAATTGGGAGTTTTCATTTNCGGCATCGCTATGCCCTGGGCAGAAAGGAANTGCAATGTTTGATCTGANNAAGCCCCTCCTGTTTGACGGAGGGATGGGNACCATGCTGNCCGGTCTCCCGGCGGGGACNCCGCCGGTGAAGATGAATCTCATTGANCCGGAAGCGGTGGAAAAGATCCANGCGGCATATGCTGCGGCNGGNGCCGATATTTTGACCGCCAACACTTTCGGCGCAAGCCGGAGGAAGCTGGGGGAGGACCCCGCCCCTTATATNGCCGCCGGGATCGCCGCCGCCCGCCGGGCGGCNGGAGNGACGCGGCTGGTGGCGCTGGANGTGGGGCCGCTGGGCGNTCTGCTGGAGCCCTTTGGCGAGATGACCTTTGCGGAGGCATTCCGGCAGTTTGCGGAGATCATGGAGGCCGGAGAAAAAGCGNGAGCGGACCTGGTGCTGATTGAGACCATGAGCGANCTGCTGGAGATCAAGGCCGCCCTNCTGGCGGCCAGGGAGCGGACAAGCCTGCCGGTATTTGCCACCATGACCTTTGGGGAGGACGGACGGACCTTCCTGGGGGTGGACCCGGCTGCCGCCGCCGTGACNCTGACCTCCCTGGGGGCGGATGTGATCGGTCTGAACTGNTCTGTGGGCCCNAGGGAGCTNCGGCCCGTGCTGNGAGANATCCTGCGGAACACCCATCTGCCGGTGATGATCCAGCCCAACGCGGGACTGCCCCGGCTGGTGGANGGNGAGACGGTNTACGATGTGGGNCCNGAGGAGTTTGCNCAGTGGGGCAGGACNTTTNTGGAGGATGGCGCNGCCATNCTGGGCGGCTGCTGCGGCACGACGCCGGAGCACATCCGCGCCCTGCGGAAAGTCCTGGATGAGAGTGCACCGCCGGTGCGCCGGGGGCCGGACGGCCTATGCCGTCTCTGCGGCTGGCAAGGGGCCATATCCCTTGCGGAAACCTCGATTGCCGTGGTAGGGGAGAGGCTTAACCCCACAGGCCGTCCCAGGATGAAGGAGGCCCTGTATGCCAAGGACTGGGACGCCGCCGCCGAGGCCGCCATAGCCCAGCGGGACGAGGGGGCGGATTTCCTGGTGGTAAATGCCGGACTGCCGGATATTGACCAGGAGGAGGCGCTGCCCAACCTGGTGCTGGCGATTCAGAGGGTGTCGCCGCTGCCGCTGGTGATCGACTGTTCAGACCCTGCCGCGCTGGAGAAGACCCTGCGCGTCTGCCGCGGGCGGCCCATTCTGAACTCCGTCAACGGCCGTGCGGACAGTCTGGCGGAGATGCTGCCCCTGGCGGTGAAATACGGCACAGGTCTGATCATACTCGCCCTGGACAAGAACGGCATCAGCGGGGAGCCAGAGGTGCGCAGGGATGTGGCCCTGCGGGCCGCTGAGGCGGCGGAGAAGGCCGGGGTGCGCCGGGAGGACATCTTTATCGACTGCCTGGCCCTGGCAGCCTCTGTGAACCAGACAGAGGCCCTTGCGGCCCCGGAGGCTATCCGGCTGGTCCGGGCGGCGGGGTATAAGACCCTGCTGGGCGTATCCAACGTCAGCTATGGCCTGCCGGGGCGGGACGAGATCAACTGCGCCTTTCTGGCGTCCTGTCTGGCGGCGGGATTGAATGTCCCCATCGTGAACACGGAGTCCAGCCGTATCCGGGACACCCTGGCGGCTATGAAGGTGCTGACCGGCGCGGACAAGGGATGTGAAGCCTACATCACCCAATTTCAGCGCATTGGCGGCGCATCCCGTCCTGTGGGGACAGAGGAGATGCCCTTGGAGACGCTGCTCATGACGGGACAGAAGTCCGGCGTTCCGGCGGCGGTGGAGGCTCTGCTGGACAAGGAACCGCCGCTGGAAGTTGTTGACCGGCACATCATCCCCGCACTGGACAGGGTAGGGGAGCGGTACGAGCAGGGGACCCTGTTCCTGCCCCAGCTGATGGCCTCCGCAGAAGCGGTGAAGGCCGCCTTCGACGTGGTGCGCTCCTATCTGCCGCAGGGGGCGGAGGAGAAGGGAACGATCCTCCTGGCCACCGTGAAGGACGATGTCCATGACATCGGGAAAAACATCGTTAAGATGCTGCTGGAGAACTACGGCTATCAGGTGATCGACCTGGGAAAGGACGTGCCGCCGGAGACAATTGTAAAAGCCGCTCTGGAGACCAGAGCGGCTTTGGTGGGGCTTTCTTCACTTATGACCACCACGGCCCGGAATATCGCCGTGACCATCCGGGCCCTGCGGGACGCCGGAGCGCCCTGCAAGATCATGGTAGGCGGCGCGGTGGTAACCCAGGCCTTCGCGGATCAGATCGGCGCGGACTTCTACACGAAGGACGCGGCCCAGTCGGCCCAGGTGGCCGCAAAGGTGTTCGGGCGGTGAGTTTAAGAAAGAAGCAGTGTATCGTCCGCCTCATCGCTGCCGCTGACCTTGCTGAACAGCTCTAGCAGCTGGGGGACGGTGAGCTTTTGCTTCTCCTCGCCGGAGACGTCGATGACGATCCGTCCGTCGTACATCATGATCAACCGGTCGCCGTGGACGATGGCGTCCTTCATGTTGTGGGTGATCATCAGCGTGGTGAGATGATCCTTGCCCACAATGCGCTCGGTTGCATCCAGCACCTTCGCCGCCGTCTTGGGGTCCAGGGCGGCGGTGTGCTCGTCCAGAAGCAGGAGCTTGGGCTTTTGCAGGGTGGCCATCAGCAGGGTCAGGGCCTGACGCTGGCCGCCGGAGAGGAGTCCAACCTTGCTGGTCAGCCGGTCCTCCAGACCCAGATCCAGGATTTTCAGCATCTCCTGATATTCCTCGCGCTCGGACTTGATGATACCGGCGCGGAGGGTTCGGCGCTGGCCCCGGCGCATGGCGAGGGCCATATTTTCATCGATCTGCATGGTGGCGGCGGTGCCCATCATGGGGTCCTGGAACACACGACCGATGTATTTGGCCCGCTTGTGCTCCGCCAAGTGCGTCACGTCCACGCCGCCGATGGAGATCGTCCCCTGATCCACCGGCCACACACCGGCCACGGCGTTGAGCAGGGTGGACTTACCCGCGCCGTTGCCGCCGATGACGGTGACAAACTGGCCCTCCTCCATATGGAGGTCCACGCCCCGGAGGGCGGTTTTTTCGTTGACCGTTCCGGCATTAAAGGTCTTGTAGATACCCTTGATATCAAGCATTGACTTTGCCTCCCTTCTGGGTGCGTTTGGTGAAGTAGCGTTCCTTCCAGTAGGGTACTGCGAGGAAAATCGCTACGATAACGGCGGTGATCAGTTTCAGATAGTTGGTGTCGATGCCGCTGAGGCTCACCACTGCCTGGATGACCACGTAGTAGATGATGGAGCCAAGGGATACGGCCAGCAGCTTCAGCGCAAAGTTGGAGAAAAACTTGGAAAACAGCACCTCACCAATGATAACGGCGGCCAGACCGATAACGATTGCGCCCTTGCCCATGCTGGCGTCAGCAAAGGCCTGATACTGGCTCAGCAGGGCCCCGGAGAGGGCTACCAGACCGTTGGAGATCATCAGGCCAAGCACCTTGCCCACATTGGTATTGATACCCTGTGCCCGGGCCATGCTGGGGTTTGCGCCGGTAGCCCGGAGGGAAGCGCCCAGCTCCGTACCGAAGAACCAGTACAGGATGGCGATGACGACCACCGTAAAAAGCCCAACCACCAAAATGGGGTGGCGGTAGAAGGGGCGGGTCCCCTTTGCCACATCCTGCACAAAGCGGAGGGAGACCAGCAGTTTATCCAGATTTGTCTGGTCAATGATGTTGATGGCCACGTTGGCCTTCATGCCCATGATGGCCAGGTTGACGGACCACAGGCCCAGCTGGGTCAGGATACCTGCCAGGATAGCCGGGATGCCGCAGGCCGTATGGAGCAGGCCGGTGACCAGTCCAGCCAGCATCCCCACCGCCAGTGCTGCCAGCAGGGCCAGCCAGATGTTGATCCCCGATCCAAACAGCACCACGAAAACCGCGCCGCCGGTACAGAAGGAGCCGTCCACCGTCAGGTCCGCAATATCCAGGATTTTGTAGGTGATGTAAACGCCGATGGCCATAATACCCCAGATCAATCCCTGGGATACAGCCCCCGGCAGTGCGCCAATGAATGCTAACATAAAAAACTGCCTCCTAAAACGGAAAAATAGCCAATAGACTACAAAAGTTTATCACAAAAAAGCGGAAAAGGGAAGCCCCTTTTCCGCTTTTTTTCAACTTTTTGCTTTCAGAGATCAGCCCTCGATAGCCACATAGCCGTCAGGCGGGGTGATGCCCAGAGCCTCGCAGATGGGGGCATTGTACTTCTGAACGAACTCAGGAGCATACTCGATGGGCATGGTGGAGATATCTGCCTGGCCGGTCAGGATCTGAGCGGCCATCTCACCGGTCTTGTAGCCGATGTCATAGTAGCTGATGGACAGGGTAGCCACGCCGCAGCCGGCGCAGATGCCTTCCTCACCGGCGAACACGGGGGTGTTGCCGCGGCAGATGTTGTCGATGACAGGGGTGTTGGAGGCGGCGGAGTTGTCGGTGGGGACATAGAGGACGTCGCTGGCATCCGCAGCGGTCTGGCAGACGGCGGCAATGTCGTTGGAGTCAGAGAAGGAGTACTGGGTGCAGGTGTAGCCCATATCCTCCAGATATTTCTGGACGGTGTCCACCTGGTACTGGCTGTTGTCCTCCTTGGAGCAGTAGAGCAGGCCCACGGTCTTGGCATCGGGATACCAAGCGTGGATCATCTCAGCCTGCTGATCCAGAGGAGCCAGGTCGGACGTACCGGAGACGTTGCCGCCCACAGTGCCGTTGAAGTTCTGGATACCGAAGGCCACGCCGTACTCGGTAACAGAGGTGCCCAGGATGGGGATGTCGCCGGTGGCGGCGGCAGCGGCCTGGAGGGCCGGGGTGGCGTTAGCCATGATCAGGTCCACATTCTGAGACACAAAAGAGGTGGCGATAGTGGCGCAGGTGGGGATGTCCTCGGCGGCGTTCTGGAAGTCAAACTCCACCTGACCGGGGAGCAGGGCGTTCAGCGCATCCTGGAATCCCTGAGTGGCGGCGTCCAGTGCGGGGTGGGTGACGTACTGGGAAATACCGACCTTGTAGGTCGTGCCGCTGTTGTCATCGGCGGGAGCGCTGTCGTCGGGAGTATTGTCGGCCGGTGCGTTGGCGTCAGGGGTGTTGGCATCGTCGCTCTGCTGGGGGGTGTCGTTGTTGGCAGGAGCGTCGTTGCTGCCGCCGCAGGCGGCCAGGGCCAGCACCATGACACAGGCCAGGAGCAAAGCAAGCAGTTTCTTTTTCATCTTAAATTTCTCCTTATTCTTTCGTTGTCTGCCGATAGGTAATCAGCTTCACTACTATATAGCGTTAAAGCGATGAAGTCAATGGTCAATTTTTACAAAAGTTATCCCACCGTCGGGAAAAACGGTGGGATAACAAACTTTTTTTATAAAACCGACATCTGTTGGACCCAGCAGATCCGGATCACTTCAAAACAATCAGCTCCCGGGGTGCCTCCATGATATCGGTGCAGCCGTCCTCGCCGAGGACGATCACATCCTCGATGCGCACGCCGAACCTGCCGGGGATGTAGATGCCGGGCTCCGCGGAGATCACCGCACCGGCGGGGAGGGGCTTGTCGTTGCTGGGGGCCGCCCCGGCACCCTCGTGAATCTCTACGCCCACACCGTGGCCAAAGCCGTGGCCGAAATATGCGCCATATCCGGCGTCGGCGATCACTTTTGCCGCTGTCTCATGGATGGACTTGCCGGTAACCCCGGCCTTTGCCGCGGCGATACCGGCCTTCTGGGCGGCCAGAACGGTGTAGTAGACCTTTTCCATCTCCTCGGTGGCATAGCCCACGGCTACGGTCCGGGTCATGTCGGAGCAGTAGCCGCCGTAGACGCAGCCGAAATCCATAGTAATGAAGTCGCCCTCCTCCACTTTTTTGTCCGAGGGAACGCCGTGGGGCATACTGCTGTTGACGCCGCTGACTACGATGGGCTCGAAGCTCATCTTCTCCGCGCCGTTGCACAGCATCCGGTACTGGAGGAACGCGGAGATCTCCTTCTCCGTTACGCCGGGCTTGATGAAATCCAGAACTTCGGTGAGCGCCTTCTCCGCGATGCGCTGGGCCTTGATCATGCTGTCGATCTCCTCCGGCTCCTTCACGCCCCGCAGCTCCATCAGCAGCTTTGTGGCGGGGACCAGCTCCTGGCAGGTCAGCTTTTCCTTCCAGCGGTTGTACTCCGCCACAGTGGCGTAGTCCTCCTCAAAGCCCAGCTTTTTAATATTGTGGGCCTTGATGATCTCATTAGCAATATCCGTGGCGGAGACCTGGTTGGTATTCTGGCGGATCTCCGCGCCGATGATCCGCTTCCCGGCGGCTTCGATGTAGCGGCTGTCGGTAATGAAATAGCTCTTTTCCTTTGTAACGATGGCCACACCGGCGGAGGAGGGGAACTGGGCGGCATAATGCCGGTTGGGGGCGCTGGTGACCATCATGGCGTCCAGACCGTAGGCATCCAGCTTCTCCGCGATTTTATGGAATCTGCTCATAACTTTAGACATCTCCTTCTGGCGATCTGTTTGAAGGGGCGCTGCAATGCGTGGAGTACATGGTTCCAGGCTCCCACGGGACCGCCCAGAGGCTCCACCATCAGTGCCAGCACTCCGGCCCGCTTGGCCCCCAGCACATCGGTCAGCAGCTTGTCGCCCAGCATTGCGGTGTGCTCCGGCTTTTCGCCCGCCTGTTCCATGGCCTGACGGTAGCCTCTGGGACTGGGCTTTCCGGCGTGTCCCACGTACTGGATGCCCAGTTCTCCGCAAAAAGTCTCCACCCGGCGGGTGGAGCGGTTGTTGGACAGGATCATCACTGTGATCCCGGCCTTTTTGCAGTCATCCAGCCAGGTGCGGAGCGTATCGTCCGGCTTTTCCACCGAACGGGGCGCCAGGGTGTAGTCCAGGTCGCACAGCAGCAGCCGGACGTCCAGCTCCCGCAGACGCTGGGAAGTGAGATCGGTGTAGCGGTCATACAGCCGGTCCGGAATCAGGGAAAATGGCATAGCGCCCTCCTTGGTCGCATAATATGGAAAGAAGTATACCACGATCTTTCAAATTCCACAAGGGGGGAAGTACCTGTGCAGCTCTATTTGGCCGTCACACCAGACAAGCAGCGGGAGGCCGCCCGCTACACAGACCGCCTGGCCCACGTGGCCTACCGAGTGGGCCAGGATGGCCGTCTGACCCGCCGGGACCTGCTGGCCCGGACCCGTGGTGGACTCATGGTCCTGGGGGACGGGGACTGCGGTCCCATCCGCGACCCCGCCGTCCTGTGCCGGGACGTGTGGCGGGAGTGCGGCAACCGGGGATACGGCGGGGTGCTGGCAGATTTTGAGCAGCCGCCGGAGGCGGACCGGATCGCGTTCCTGGAGGCGCTGGGTCCCATCCTGTCACGGAACGGGAGGCAGCTTTTCATCCCAGAGGCTTACGGCGGCCGGGTAGGGCAGGGGGTAGTGCTGGTATGCACTGCTCTGTCCGGCGGGAATCTGCGTCAGCGGCTGGAGGAGTGCCTCCGGCGGTTCGGGAAGGGAAGGGTGGCGCTGGATCTTCAAAGGCTGCGTATGAGTTTTCCCCTGCCCTGTCCAACGGGGGAAGGGGAACCACTTTCCAGCACTGAGCTGGAAAAAATGCTGGCGCAAAAGCGTCAATCCGTGTTTTATTCCCATGATCTTTGTGCGAAGTATTTTACCTTTACAGAACCTGGAAACAGCAGATTTGTCCTATTTGACGATACAGACACTATCCGTCGGAAGATCCGTATGGGCCAGGAGCTGGGGGTCAGTACAGGTTTTCTCATGTACCCGGAGGCGGAGGACCTTCTGCCGGAGCTGATGGGCCGCCGGAGACAGGGGCAGGCGTAGTTTTTCCGTGTATTGGGTGTTGTGTGCAAAAATCGTCCCCGGCAAAATGGAGTGCCGGGGACGATCCTTTTCTTTATAAGAGAATGTATTATTTTTTCTGCCAGGGGAATTTTATGGCCTTCTTGGCGGACAGCCGCTTGACGGCCTCTTCGGCCTCCTTGCTCCCGCGGCTGGCGGCCTCCTTGTAGAGCTCCAGCGCCTTCGCCCGGTCAGCCTTCACGCCCATACCCTGCTCGTAGCAGGAGGCCAGGGCAAAGCTGCCGTCCGAGCGCCCGCCCTCATGCGCCTTGGTATAGTATGCCACAGCTTTGGCCAGATCCTTGGTGATGCCATAGCCGTTCTCATAGCACTCACCCAGGAAAAACTCCGCCCGGTGGTGCCCCTGGTCTGCTGCCTTCTGGAACCAGAAGAAAGCGAGCTCGTTGTTCTCCTCCACCGCGATGCCATGGTAGTAGAAGAATCCAAGATTGCACTGGGCGCGGGAATTTCCCGCTTCAGCGGCCTCACGGTAGAGCTCCGCAGCCTTGTCATTGTCCTTCTCCACGCCGGTCCCCAGCTCGTAGCACAGACCAAGGGAGCAGGTGCCGGGGATGTAGCCCCGCTCATGGGACTGCCGGTAGAGCTGGAAAGCCCGCTGGGGGTCCTGCTCCACGCCGTAGCCGTTTTCGTAGCACTCGCCCAGCAGCATCTGCGCCCGGCCGCTGCCGCCCTCGGCTGCCTTGCGCAGCCACTTGACGGCCTCCTCGTTGTCCTCCTGCACACCGATGCCGCGGTAGCAGCAATAGCCGTAGTTGCACTGCGCCCGGACGTTGCCCGCCTCAGCCGCCTGGAGGTAGAGGGCTGCCGCCCTGGCGGTATCCCGCTCCACACCATCGCCGAACTCATAGCAGATGCCCAGAGCGCAGGTGGAGGGGGAGTACCCCTTCTCGTGGGCGGCGCGGTACAACTCAGCGGAGCGGGTCAGATCCACCGGCGTACCATAGCCGTTCTCATAGCACTCCGCCAGCAGGTGCATGGCCCGGGGATAGCCGCCGTCCGCGGCCTTGGTGAACCAGAAGAATGCTTCGTCATTATTCTCCTCAGTCCCGATGCCCCGGTAATAGCAGACTCCCAGATTGCACTGAGCCCGAAGATACCCCTTTTCCGCCGCCTGCCGGTAGAGCTCCACCGCCTTGGCGGGGTCCTTCTCCACGCCGGTCCCGATCTCATAGCACAGGCCTAATGAGCAGGTCCCAGGAACGTGCCCGTTCTCGTGGGACTGCTGATAGAGCTGAAATGCTTTCTCGCCGTCTTCCTCTACCCCGTAGCCGTTCTCATAGCATTCGCCCAGCAGCTGCTGGGCCCGTGGAAATCCCTGTCCGGCGGCTTTGGAAAACCACTGTGCCGCCTTTGCGTCGTCGATTTCCGTGCCGATGCCCTGATAGTAGCAGAAACCCAGATTACACTGCGCTCTGGCATCTCCCGCCTCGGCACCCAGGGTGTAGAACTCGACGGCCTTGGCCTTGTCCACCTCCACGCCCTTTCCCAGCTCATAGCAGAGACCGATCGCCGCGGCGGCGGGGACGTGACGGCCCTCCCAGGCGTCCCGATAGAGGGCCAGGGCCGCGTCCATGTCCTTCTCCACGCCATAGCCGAATTCCCGGCACTGTCCCAGGAGAAACTGGGCCCTGGGATAGGAGCGCTCTGCGGCGGCCTCGAACCATTTGACCGCCTGTGCGTCGTCCACCTCTGTGCCGATGCCCTGGTAGTAGCAGTAGCCCAGATTGCACTGCCCCCGGACGTCGCCCCTTTCAGCGGCCTTTTGGTAGAGCTCCACAGCCTTCTCCAGATCCTTCTCCACGCCCCGGCCCAACTCATAGCACAGGCCCAGCGCGGTGGCGGCGGGGCCATAGCCCCGCTCACAGGAGGCCGCGTAGAGCTGGGCGGCCTTGCCCTCGTCTTTCTCCAGGCCATAGCCGAAATCATAGCACTCGCCCAGCAGGTTCAGCGCCCGGGGGTAGTCCTGTTCCGCGGCCAGACGGAACCATTTGACGGCCTCTTGATTGTCCTCCTCCACGCCGATGCCCTGGTAATAGCAGAAACCCAGATTGCACTGGGAGGCGGGGTGGCCTGCCTCGGCAGCCTGACGGTAGAGTTCCACCGCCCGAACAGGATCAGCCTCCACGCCGATGCCGACTTCATAGCACAGCCCCAGGGCGCAGGTCCCGGGGATAAAGCCGTTCTCGTGGGAGAGGCGGTAGTATTCCATGGCCTTGGCCTCGTCCTTTTCCAGACCGTGACCGTACTCGTAGCACTGGCCAAGCAGGTATTGCGCCCGGGGATATTCCTCGTTGGCGGCCTCTATGTAGAGCTGGGCGGCTCTGCTCCGGTCCTCCTCTACGCCGATGCCCCGGTCATAGCAGACCCCCAGGGCGCAGGTGGCAGGCTCATATCCCTGCTCATGGGATGCCTTGTAGAGGGCGATGGCCTTGTCGGGGTCCCGCTCCACGCCGTATCCGTTTTCAAAGCACTCGCCCATGAGCATCTGAGCCCGGGCGTGCCCTTGCTGAGCGGCCTTGGCAAACCACACGGCGGCCTCCTCGTCATCCTCCTCCACGGCGATGCCGCGGTAGTAGAAGAAGCCGAGGTTGCACTGGGCCGGGGCGTAGTCCTGCTCCGCAGCCTCCCGATAGAGCTCCATCGCGCGCTGCTTGTCCATCTCCACGCCTGCGCCCAGCTCATAGCACAGGCCCAACTCGCAGACAGCGGGAGGGTAGCCCTGCTCTGCTGCTGCGGCCAGCAGGCTGGCACCCTTTTCCGCGTCCTTCTCCGTTCCCACACCCCGCAGCCAGCACATACCCAGGCTGTACTGCGCGGCGATGTAATCTCCGTCAGCCGCTTTCTTGAACCAAAAGAAGCCCTTTTCCTCATCCTTCTGCGCGCCGCCGGAGCCGCGGCAGTAGTGCTGCCCCAGCTGGTAAGCCGCGTCCAGATCGCCGTCCTCGGCGGCGCTTTCCAATTCCCGGAGATTCTGCCGCTTCTCAGCGGACAGATCTGCCATGCTCTGGAGCAGCTCCGGGTTAAAATACACCATGACCGCATCCTGTCCTTCGGGTGTCAGGTCATAATTCTTTTCCTCATCCATTGATCTTGCTCCTTTTATTGCTGTACACAGAGCCGACATACCGTATCGCCGGATGTGCAGGACTATAATAGCACAATCTGCGGAATATAGCGAGACTTTTTTATGACTCCACCAATTTTTTAATGGTCGAAGCAATAATAAAACAAGATGCGCTATCAAAAAAGATAGCGCATCTTGTTCGCGTGTCTATATCAGACAGCACGGGTGACTTTGCCGGAACGCAGACACCGGGTACAAACATATACATGGCGGGGGGTACCATCGACGATCGCCTTTACACGCTTGACATTGGGTTTCCACGCGCGGTTGGAGCGCCTGTGGGAGTGGGAGACCTTGATCCCAAAGGTAACACCCTTGTCACAGAATTGACACTTTGCCATCCGTTGCACCTCCTTGCTGTTCGAAATCAGAGTGGCACAAAAGCACCTTTTTGTATGATAGCAGAGTTTGACACAAAATGCAAGCATAATTTTCATTTTTTCCAAAACTTTTTCTTGCCCTTGTCAAGCCGCTTCATTTATATTATAATCGTTCTGTAAAAAGCTGTATTCACAGGCAGGGAATGCCGGATGGGCGAGGGATTTTCACGCCGGTCAAGGCAAATTTTCACAGGAATACTAGGTGTATTTCAAGAAAATTTAACGAAGGACGGTGTGAAAAGACCCGGCCAGACGGCGTTTGTTGCCTGTGAATGCAGCTTCTAAGTACAGAAGACTGCGGACCCGCTCCCCGCCGGTCTGCGGAAGATTGGAGGCAAGGCGTATGATCCAACAGGATGAAATGAAGGGCGGCGTCAAGGTTGGCGAGCTGGCGGAATACCTTGGTGTGACGGTGGTGCATAAGGGCGCGGATTTTGAAACGGCCCTGGTAGGCATCCGCGATGTGAACCGTCCGGGATTGCAGCTGGTGGGCTTTTTCGATTATTTTGATCCCCGGCGCCTGCAGGTGATCGGCATGGCGGAAACCAAGATGCTGGAGGGGATGGAGCCCGAGCAGCGCAGCAGGAGCTTTTCCCGTCTGTTTGAGTACGATATTCCGGCGCTGGTGGTCTCCCGGGATCTGGACATCTATCCGGAGTGCCTGGAGCAGGCAAAGCTGCATCAGCGCACCCTGCTGCACACGGCGGACACTACGGTAGCTTTTACCACGAAGGTCATCGAGTATCTGACCCAGGCCCTTGCGCCCACCATCACCCGCCACGGCGGCCTGCTGGATATTTATGGCGAGGGCGTGCTGATTACCGGCGACAGCGGCGTGGGAAAGAGCGAGACTGCCATTGAGCTCATCAAGCGCGGGCACCGCCTGGTGGCGGACGACGCGGTAGATATCCGCCGGGTAGCGGACCAGCTCTACGGCAAAGCCCCCGAGCTGATCCGGCACTACATTGAACTGCGGGGCATCGGCGTGGTGGACGTGCAGCAGCTGCTGGGCATGAGCGCCGTCAAGCTGGAGGCCCAGGTGGATCTGGTGGTCCATCTGGAGAAGTGGCGTGAGGACAAGTTCTATGACCGGTTTGGCCTGGATGAGGAGAAGGTGAACATCCTTGGCATCGAGATCCCCATCATCACCATCCCGGTCCAGCCCGGGCGGAACCTGGCCACCATCGTTGAAGTGGCCGTGATGAACAACCGGCACAAGAAGTATGGATTTAACGCCGCCCAGCAGCTGGCGGACGAGCTGGAGCGCCACGCGCAGGGGGGCTGATAGATGGCCTTTGACAGGGAAGAGTGCCAACAGCTCTTTGATAAATACTGCAAAAAACTGCGGATCGTACCGCAATGGGATGTGAAGCTCCAGTTTGTGGAGGACCCGGAGTGGAAGAAAACCGGGGATTTTAAGATCGACTGCACAGACCGCAAGGCGATCCTGCTGCTGAATGCGGACAACCCGAAGCAGGACAGCGCCGAGGAGGTCATCATCCATGAGCTGATGCACATTAAAATGTACCCTCTGGACCAGGTGACGGAATCTCTGATCACCAGCCAGTTTGAGGAGGATACGCCGGCGTGGAATTTTGCGTACACCCAGTTCTTCATGGCCCTGGAGCAGACGGTGGAGGAACTGACCAAGTGCTTCCTGCTGGAGTTCGGAGAGGACCGGGAAATATCCTTCGGCAGATGTGACAAACAGAAATCTTTTAATGAGCTGTATGACGGATTGAACAATATTGAATGACCATAAGGAGGAGAAAGCGCATGTATTACATTGGTATTGACATCGGAGGGACCAACCTGAAGGCGGGACTGGTGGATGAGAATTACCAAATCACCGCAACCAGGAAGCAGCCCCTGCAATTCGAGTCCATGGAGCAGATGGGGGAGACCCTGGCAAAAATGTGCCTTGCCCTGGTGGAGGAGAACAGCATCCCCAAGGATCAGGTGGGTTCGGTGGGTATGGGTTTCCCCGGGCCGGTGGACGACAGGAAGGGCGTGGTCATCAAGACGGTGAACATCCCCATCCGCTTCATGCCGGTGGCGGAGATTTTCCACAAGTACTGGGACGGCGTGCCCGTCCATCTGGGCAATGATGCGGACTGCGCAGCCCTGGGCGAATTCTACCACTATGAGAACAAGGATATCGAGAGCCTGATCCTGGTCACTCTGGGCACCGGCATCGGCACCGGCATCATCCTCAATGGCAGGATACACACCGGCATCAACGGCTGCGCCGGCGAGGGAGGACATATCGTCCTGGTTCACGATGGAGAGCAGTGCACCTGCGGCCGGAAGGGCTGCTGGGAGCGCTACGCTTCCGCCAACGCCCTGATCCGCCAGACCGTGGCCGCCATGGAGAAGGACAAGAGCTCCGTCATGTGGGAGATGACCGGCGGCGACGTGAGCAAGGTCAACGGCAGCACGCCCTTCGAGGCCATGCACAGGGGAGACGCCGCCGGTCAGGCGGTGATCGAGCAGTACCGGCGGTATCTGGCCGACGGACTGGCCAACTATGTCAACATCTTCCAGCCGGAGGTCATCGCCCTGGGCGGCGGCGTCAGCCAGGCAAAGGAGGAGGACCTGCTGATCCCGCTGCAGAGCATGGTTCTGGATCAGTGCTTTGGCCGGGAGGCTGACCGGCACACCCGCATCATCACGGCCAAGCTGGGCAACGACGCCGGGATCATCGGCGCGGCGCTGCTGGGTTTGCAGTCCCAGGGCCGCTGATGGAATAAATAAGATCAACAGAAAGGGAGATAAACTGTTATGGAATACGCAAAAATGTCCCACGCACAGCTGGAAGCCGAGTACGAGGCGGTATCCGGCCGTTTTACAGAGCTGAAGAGCAAGGGGCTGAAGCTTGACATGTCCCGGGGAAAGCCGGGCAAGGAGCAGCTGGACCTGGTCAGCGATATGCTGACGGTGCTGTCCAAGCCGGAGGACTGTGTGGATGACGGCTTCGATGTGCGCAACTACGGCGAGCTCACCGGCCTGCCCTCCGCGAAGAAGTATTTTGCGGAGATCCTGGGCTGCAAGCCGGAGGAGTGCTTCATCGGCGGCAACGCCAGCCTGACCCTCATGTACGACACCATCGCCAAGGCCTACACCCACGGCCTGCTCCACAGTGAGAAGCCCTGGAGCAAGCTGGACACGGTGAAATTCCTCTGCCCATCCCCCGGCTATGACCGGCACTTCAACATCACCAAGTCCTTCGGCGCGGAGCTGATCACCATTCCCATGACCGGGACCGGCCCCGATATGGACGCGGTGGAGGAGGCCGTCAAGGACCCCGCCGTCAAGGGCATCTGGTGCGTGCCCAAGTACTCCAACCCCGACGGCATCATTTACAGCGCCGAAACCATCGACCGCATCGCCCATCTGAAGCCCGCCGCCCCCGACTTCATCGTCATGTGGGACAACGCCTACTGCATCCACGAGTTTGAGGGCGACTATGTACCCTTCCCGGATATGCTCTCCATCTGCCGCGAGGCGGGGAACCCGGATATGGTGTTTGAGTACGCCTCCACCTCCAAGGTGACTTTCCCCGGCGCGGGTATCTCCGTCATGGCCTCCAGCGTGGACAACATCAAGTACATGGTGGGCCTGCTGACCTACCAGACCATCAGCTATGACAAGATGAATCAGCTCCGCCACGTCCGCTACCTCAAGGACAAGGAGCACACCCTGGAGCTGATGAAGAAGCACGCCGCCATCCTGGGGCCCAAATTCCACGCCGTGCTGGACGCCCTGGACAAGGAGATCGCTCCTCTGGGCATCGCCTCCTGGAAGCGCCCCACTGGAGGATATTTTGTCAGCGTGGACACCGCCGACGGCCTCGCCAAGCGCACTCTGGCCCTCTGCAAGGAGGCGGGCGTGGTCATGACCAGCGCCGGAGCAACCTTCCCCAATGGGAATGATCCCAGGGACCGCAACATCCGCATTGCGCCCAGTCTGCCGCCGGTGGCGGAGCTGGAGGCCGCCATCGACGTGTTCTGTGTCTGCCTGCGCCTGGCCGCGCTGGAGAAGCTGCTGGGGAAGTAAGAACCTGTATTCATAGGCGGGGGATGCCGGATGGGCGAGGGATTTTCGCGCCGGTCGAGGCAAATTTTCGCAGGAGTCAAAACCACCGGCTAAGCCGGTGGCTTGAGTAAGCCCTATAAGGGCTTTTTGCAGACAAAGCCCCTTAAGGGGCCCGAAAGGTATGCCGACCGCATTGCTTTTACGGGCCGCCCCTTAAGGGGCAATTTTTATGCCTTGGTATTCTTGCTACCCGTAAACGGGTCCACAAACTCCTTGAGACTGATCTGGTCGGCTATCTGATCCTCTTGTAATTGATTTGCGATATATGCTTTGATTGCTTTTTTGTTTCTGCCTACTGTATCGACATAATAGCCTCTGGCCCAGAAATGCCGATTCCCATACTTGTATTTTAGATTCGCATGTCTGTCAAATATCATCAGACTACTCTTGCCTTTTAGATATCCCATTATTTGTGATACACTGTATTTGGGCGGGATACTGATAAGCATGTGAATATGATCTGGACACGCCTGTGCTTCTATAATTTCTACCCCCTTTTGCTGACACAATTTCCGCAATATGACGCCTATATCTTGTTTGATTGCACCGTATATTTCCATTCTGTGATATTTCGGTGCAAATACAACATGGTATTGACATCTCCAGGCAGTATGTTCTAAACTACTGATGTCCGCATCTTTTTTCATGGAAAAGTCCTCCTCGATTTTGTTAGTCTGGTCGGCAAACCTTGACTCAACTCTATCTTGGAGGCCTTTTCTTGTCTACTCTTTCCCTCGCTTTAAGCTCTTTTTTTCCACTGGCATAGCCAGTGGTTGTCTTTGTCAACGACAATACACGATTATTCATGACCGCATCGAGCGGTCATGAATAATTCAATTTTGCACAGCCACTCGATGTGGCTGTTGCAAAATCTTGGATATATTTCAAGAAAATTTAACGAAGAACGGCGCGAAAAGACCCGGCCAGACGGCGTTCAACGCCTGTGAATACAGGTTCTAAGGGGCAACTTTTGGTTGCTTTACGTCTGTCGGATTCTGTGGTATACTGCGGGCATCAAAGAAAACGAGGTGTAGCGCAATGGAATGCAAAGATGTATTGGTCAAGCTGAGAGAAAAGAACAGCATGTCCCAGCAGGAGCTGGCGGACCGGGTCCACGTTACCCGGCAGGCCGTATCCCGCTGGGAGAGGGGAGAGACCTTACCGTCCTCCGATCTGCTCAAGCAGCTGTCGGAAGTTTTTAACGTTTCCATCAACACACTCCTGGGCAGTCCACGCCAGCAGATATGCCAGAGCTGCGGAATGCCCTTAGAGGATGACATCATGGGTCACGACGCGGATGGCAGCATCAATCAGGATTTTTGTAAATGGTGCTACGACGGCGGCGCATACCTGTCGGATTGCTCCATGGAGGAGATGGCCGAGTTCTGCACAGACATCATGGTCAAGGAGCAGGGAGCGGACCCCGAGCAGACCCGCGCTTACATGATGGATCTGCTTCCCAAACTGGATCGCTGGAAAAAAGCATAAACAGAGTCAGCCCCGCCTGGTTTTAAGACCGGGCGGGGCTGTTCCCGTTTTGTAACAAAATTTTGGTTGACATTGTAGACCAAACGTGATATGCTAGGTCTACAAAGTAAACCAAAGGAGGCCATACAGATGGGACAGATCAAGCTGACTGGCAGTGAGTGGAGCGTGTTGGACAGTCTCTGGCAGGAGAGCCCCCAGACAGTGATGCAGCTGGTGGCAAATCTGAGCAAAAGCGTGGGCTGGGCCAAGAGCACCACCATCACCACCCTGCGCCGGATGGAAGAAAAGGGGCTTGTCCGCTGTGAAATAGCTGGCAAGGGAAAATCCTATACACCAGCTGTAGAGCAGGAGCAGGCAGAGATTTCGGAGACCAGAAACTTCTTGGACCGTGTCTATCGGGGCAGCGTAGGGCTGATGATGAGCGCCATGGCCCAGCGGCAGGAGCTGAGCAGGGAAGAAATCGCCGAGCTGCGTGAAATTTTAGCCCACGCGGAGGAGGGAGCAGAGAAATGACGGTGAATGTATTGGAATGGGTGCTGTCAGCCAGTGCGCTGATTGTTGTCGTAATGTTCCTGCGAGGGCTGCTGGGAAAGCGGATCAGTGCGGGACTGCGGTATGGCCTGTGGGCAGTGGTGCTGGTACGTCTGTTGGTGCCGGTGTCGTTTTTTTCGCTGCCGGTGGAAGTCCCACAGATTCCCGCATGGACCCCGTCGGAGGCTATGCAGGAGGAGAATATCTATGTGCTGCCCGTTGACATCCGGCCGGTGGAGGACTCCGGCGTGCATGTATTCGAGGATGGAAGTCTGGGAGATCCCAGTTCCTTCGGCTATCCCAAGCTGAGTGACGATGGGGAGACAGTGGTTCGCTATGCCAACAAGATCAGTCCGCTGGAGCTGCTGAAATGGGTATGGATCGCCGGTACGGCGGCGATGGGAATCGTGCTGGCTACCTTCAATTTGCGTTTTTCCCGCCGACTGCGGAGAGTGAGACAGCCTCTGGAGGGAACGAACACACCTATTCCGGTGTATATGGCTCCGGCTCTGCCGTCGCCCTGCCTGGTGGGAGTGCTCTTTCCCGCCGTATATGTAACAGAGGAAGCGGCAGCGGATACCACTATGCTGCGGCACGTGCTGGCTCATGAGCTGACCCATTACAATCACCGGGATCACCTATGGAGTGTCCTTCGGGGCGCGGCGCTGGCAGTACATTGGTGGAATCCGATGGTATGGCTGGCAGTGGTGTGCAGCCGCCGGGACGGGGAACTGGCCTGTGACGAAGGGGCGTTGAAGAAGTTGGGCGACAGCGAGCGCACTGCCTACGGCGAGACGCTGCTTACTCTGGTCACGGCCAAGGCCCGCCCCACTGATCTGCTCAGCTTTGCCACAACTATGACCGGCGGCAAACGGAGCCTGAAGGAACGTATCCAGCGCATCGCCCACCAGCCAAAACGACTGGTCAGCGCGATGGTCATAGTGATTACTGTACTCTCTCTGTCGGCACTGGTTGCTTTTGGGCAGGCGAAGGAAGACCCCGATGTGCCGCCCGCTCCGACGGAGGACGGCGAACGCCTGGGGGATGCCTGGAAAACGGCTGAGATCACGGTAGACGAGGAGGGAGTGCCCCACATCCGCTATATTTTTTCCGACGGAAGCGATGTGACCTGGAACGGTACTCCTATCCCCGCACCCCGGGAGTGGGCAAATGACGACCTGGCGGGCCGGAATGAAGCCGCCGCGCTGATAGTTGGTGAAGAGGGGCCGGAAATTTGGGCAAAGATGGTTTCTCCCACTGAAGGCTGGCTGGTGGCCTGCTATGGCAGGGGAGTGGCGATTGCCGACACTTACGTCTATAAGACATCAGACAGAGGCATGAGCTGGACGGAGGTCACCATGCCCGGAACCTCCTGGCACATCGCGGATGTAGGCTTTTTAAGCCCGGAACGGTTAATCGTGGCCCAGCGGCTCTTTGATGGCGCGCCCTGCTTCATCACCAAGGATGGCGGGGCGACCTGGGAGAAGATCGAGCTGCCGGACAAGGTGGAGCGGTTTGACGAAGAGATCGAGCTGCCGCATGCGGTGGTGCAGGAGATCTGGTTTGACGGTGGGACCGGGACAGTCTACATGGATATCGGGCAGAATGAGTCTGATCCGATGATTTGCGTTATGATCTCCGAGGATCTGGGGGACACCTGGACCGTCGAGCCTGTGGTTTTTGCCGATGTGGCGGACCCGCTGCGCTGGACGCCGGACCTGGACCGCGACGGCAAGCCGGATACGCTGATACTGCGGAAGAGCGAAGACGCGGGGCAAGTACTTTGGACGCTGCAAGTCATCCCCAGACATATGTCCGATCCCATCTGGGAGGACGAGGCGATCACTGCCCATGTGGGGTGGAAGGGGATCTTCCTGTGCCAGATGGAAGGGGAGGACTACCTGCTCGAATACTCGCCCTATATGGGCGGCGGAAACTGCTATTACAGCTACAAACTGTTTTATCTGACAGCGGACGGCGAGGAAGTGGTGGTCCAGGAAAATTCCGTGGAATTTGACATCAATTTCGGTTCCGCACAGCACCAGTATGACCCGGAAGCCATCAACGCCTTCATGGAGAAGATCAACGCCCTGCTGGCGAACAGCGAACTGCTGGTGAACACCGATGAAAACCTGATAGGGACCTTCCAGAAGGAGGGACGTCTGTACGACAGTGTATGGTGGCTGGATGATCGCCGGGACAACAGTCTGACCCTGCTGGAGAATTTGCAGAACTACGGCAGCTATGCAGAGGACCACCCGGATGATACATGGTCACCGCTGGAGGACCTGCTGCTGGAACTGACGGAAGAAGACATCCCGATGTTCAATGGGGATACCACTGAACTGGTGCGTCTGCTGCGCTCAGCGGAGCGGGGGAGCCGGTTCTACACCTGGGGCAGTGAGGCCGCCGCCTATATAGGCCATGGCGCAGAGGAAGTGGACTACACCATCTGGAACCTGCCCCTGGTGAACGGCAATACCCTGTGGCTGCTGGCCTGCGAGGAGCGGTCCAGCGTGCTGATGATTTATGAAACACCAGAGGAAGCCATCTCCGCTTTCTACACAGCGCCGGAGCTGAAGAAGCTGATACAGGGTGAAGAAGAATTCCCTCCTGCACAAACAAACACTGCGCTAGAGCGGAGTGAGTCGGTTCAGAACAAAGAAGAGTCTTCTGATTCACAAGCGGAGCAGTACTATGAAGCTGGAAGCCTGCCGCTATTTCAGGTCGCTTTTTCCCGGCTGGACAAGGAGGCACAGGGCAAATGGCTTGAGAAAATCTATGCTGACGGCGACATTGCGTTCTTCTCTGTCGCTGTACGCGGGCTTGGCACAAATTCTTCTCTGATAGCAGATATCGCCGAAAAAGTGTATAGCGATAAAAATATTGCGTTTTTCTCTACCTTGGCAGACTATATGGATGAAGCGGAACTGGAGCTTTGGTTGGAGCGGGCATTGGAAGATGGGAACTGGACATTCCAATCGGTTCTGTTTAACAAGCTGGACAGGAACGATGAATTTGACGATCTGAAAGAGGAAAACGAAAAAAGGTGGGCCGAAGCGCAGACGGCAGAATACCGGGCGGCAGGCGTCACCTGGGAGGGGAAAAGCTGCTATTACCAGGGACAGCTGGTTAACATTTTCCTGGATGTCCGGGCCAACAAATCTTTTTATACATTGGATATGAACCCGGCAGGAACCGTCAATATCAAAATTATCCGCAACGAAAACAATGAGATCACAGGCGTTGACTACATGACTGACGCAGAGGTAGAGGATCTGTTGAAAGATATGGGGTGAGGTCTCAATTTTGCTTGATGGCCTCTGTAATTGAACAAAGGTTAGGTTTTGTTCAATTACGGAAAGGATAAGAGAACAGCCGGTTCCCAGGGAAGGGGACCGGCTGTTTTGTATTTCGAGGATTCTTACTTTGCAATGACCTTCTTCAGCTTGGCGAAGCGGGGCAGGCCGTTCTCCTTCTTCATCTTGGTCTCGCCCTGGATGAGGGGGAGGGCGTAGTCCACAAAGGCCTGGGTGACGCCGTTCTGCTCGGCATTGATCCACTCCACGGGGACTTTCTTCTCGGTGTTGGCCACGTCGGTGAGGTTGAACAGCTTGGTCTTGCAGACGTACTTGCCGTCCTCGATGCAGCGCTCGAAGCCCACCATCTTGTCGGTCAAACCGGCGACGGCGTTCTCCACAGCGGCCTTGCCGGCCATGAAGGACTCGTCGATGTCGGTCTGGGAAGCCAGATGCGCGCCGCAGCGCTGGAGCAGGCTCAGCTCAATGCCGCGGACCTTTGCGCCGGTTTCCTTCTTGACGATCTCGGCCAGCATAGCGGCCAGGCCGCCCAGCTGGGCGTGACCAAAGCCGTCGGTAGCGGAGGTCTTGGCCTCGGAGACGAAGGAACCGTCGGCGTAGTGGATGCCCTCGGACACGGCTACCATGCAGTTGCCCTTCTCGGCGTAGACCTTCTTCACTTCAGAGATGAACTTGTCCATATCGAAGTCGGTCTCGGGGAGGTAGATGAGGTCGGGGCCAGCGCCCATGGCGGTAGCCAGACCGGCAGCGGCGGTCAGCCAGCCGGCGTGACGGCCCATGACCTCGATCACGCAGATCATGCCGGTATCATACACGCGGGCATCGTGATACACTTCCATGCAGGAGGTGGCGATATACTTGGCGGCAGAGGAGAAGCCGGGGCAGTGGTCGGTGCCGAACAGGTCGTTGTCGATAGTCTTGGGCACGCCCATGACGCGGCACTCATAGCCAACCTTCTGCATATACTTGCTGATCTTGTTGCAGGTGTCCATGGAGTCATTGCCGCCGTTGTAGAAGAAGTAGCGGACGTCGTACTTCTTGAAGATCTCCAGAATGCGCTTGTAATCCGTGTCATCCACATCGGGATCAGCGATCTTGTAGCGGCAGGAGCCCAGGGCAGAGGAGGGGGTGTAGAGCAGCAGCTCCAGCTCGTCCGCATCCTCCTGGGTCATGTCGATGAGACGGTCATTCAGCACGCCCTTGATGCCGTGCTCCGCGCCATAGACCTTGGTGATAGCTTCGTTGTCCAGAGCGGTACGGATGACGCCGTAAGCGCTGGCGTTGATGACGGAAGTGGGGCCGCCGGACTGACCGATGATACATGCGCCTTTTAACATAATTTTGATTTCCTCCGATTTCTTCAAAATTGAGCTTTTGTTATAAACATTGCGCTTTCCTTTAGTATAGCAAGATTTTCCAGGATTGTAAACAAAATTTTTCGCTAACTTTTGACCAATAACATGGATACAGACTGTTAAAAAGTCCAGTATCATCTATCGTCCTGTCAGTAAAGCGGCAGATTACACAAAGGGGACTGCTGCGGTTCCGCCACATTTTTTCTTTTTCTCTGTTGCATTCTGATAAAAATGTGGTAAAATATACCTAACTTCACCATAAGGAGGACTACCATTATGCCCCTTGTTACCACTACCGAAATGTTTAAGAAGGCCTACGACGGCGGTTACGCCATCGGCGCTTTCAACGTCAACAACATGGAGATCGTCCAGGGCATCACCGAGGCCGCCAAGGAAGTCAGCGCTCCGCTGATCCTCCAGGTTTCCAAGGGCGCCCGCGCCTATGCCAACCACACCTATCTGGTCAAGCTGGTTGAGGCCGCTATCATCGAGACCGGCCTGCCCATCTGCCTGCACCTGGATCACGGCGACAGCTTTGAGACCTGCAAGAGCTGCATTGACGGCGGCTTCACCTCCGTCATGATCGATGCCTCCAGCAAGCCCTTCGCCGAGAACATTGAGATCACCAAGAAGGTGGTCGAGTACGCCCATGATCACGGCGTCGTCGTCGAGGCCGAGCTGGGCAGTCTGGCCGGCGTGGAGGATGAGGTCCAGGTTTCCGCCGAGGATTCCTCCTACACCCGTCCCGAGGAGGTTGAGGAGTTCGTGTCCAAGACCGGCTGTGACTCCCTGGCTATCGCCATCGGCACCTCCCACGGCGCTTACAAGTTCACCGCCGCGCAGTGCACCCGCAATGAGAAGGGTGAGCTGGTTCCCCCGCCCCTGCGCTTCGACATTCTGGACGAGGTCGTCAAGCGCCTGCCCGGTTTCCCCATCGTTCTCCACGGCTCCTCTTCCGTGCCTCAGCAGTTCGTGAAGATGGTCAACGAGAACGGCGGCAAGATGCCCGACGCCGTTGGCATCCCCGAGGAGCAGCTCCGTCAGGCCGCCCGCAGCGCCGTCTGCAAGATCAACATTGACTCCGATCTGCGTCTGGCTATGACCGGCACGGTCCGTCAGTTCTTCTGCGAGCATCCCGACAAGTTCGATCCCCGCGAGTATCTGAAGCCCGCCCGCGCCGCCATCAAGGAGCTGGTCAAGCACAAGCTGATCGACGTTCTGGGCTGCGACGGCAAGGCGTTCTAAGAGAATCCTGCCTCACATATTATTGTAAATACTCGGCAGCGCCGCCCGTGATGGTGCATGACCGCATCGAGCGGTCATGCACCATTTTTGCACAGCCACTCCGTGAAGCGCCGCAAGGCGGCGCTTTAAGCGCTAAGCCGGCCAAAGGCCGGCCCACGGATGTGGCTGTTGCAAAATCGCGGACGGCGCTGTCCTTATAAAAGGGGGAGAGGAGAAATGCCGGAGAACTGGAGGGCAGCCGCGTCCCGCGCCAAGAGCTATCTGATCTTTTTCCTGAAATGGACCGTGCTGGCCGGCTTGACCGGCGGCGTATGCGGCGCGGTAGGCGCGCTGTTTTATCAGGCGGTGAACCTGGCGGACCGGCTGTTTGCCGGTCACGGGTGGCTGCTGTACCTGCTTCCTGCGGCGGGGCTTATCATTGCGCTGCTGTACCATCTGGCGGGTGTGGAGCGGGACAGGGGAGCCAACCTGGTGATGACCTCCCTGCGTACCGGGGAGCCCATGCCCCACGGGATCGTTCCCAGGATCTTTGCCTCCACAGTGCTCACCCACCTCTGCGGCGGCTCCGCCGGCAGGGAGGGGGCGGCGCTGGTCATTGGTGCTGGTATCGCTACCGCCTTTGAGCGGCGGATGCGCTTTACGCCGGAGGAATCGAAGCTGATGACCATGTGCGGCATGTCTGCCCTGTTTGCCGCGGTCTTTGGTACGCCGGTAACGGCCGCTGTTTTCGGCATGGAGGTGGCCGCTGTCGGCGTGCTCCACTACAACGCACTGTATCCAACCCTGGTCGCCAGCCTGACAGGCTGGGGCGTCAGCAGTCTGCTGGGCACCGCACCGGAGCTTATGCCCGCCATTGCAGTCCCGATGGGGAATGCCGGAAATATCCTGCGTGTCGCGCTACTGGCGCTGATTTGTGCGCTGTGCTCCATCTTGTTCCTGACATTCATACATGTGACAGGACATCTGTATCGGAAGTATCTGCCCAGCCTTTTCCTGCGGGCGGCGGCAGGCGGCATTCTGGTCATCATCGTGACGCTGCTGCTGGGCACACGGGACTATAACGGCGCTGGAATGGACCTGGCCATTGCCGCCGTAGAGGGCCATGCAGTCCCGTGGGCTTTCCTGGCAAAGATTCTGCTGACCGCGCTGACAATGGGCGCGGGCTACAAGGGCGGAGAGATCGTACCGGCTTTCTTCATCGGCGCAACTCTGGGCTGTACAGCTGGGCCGCTGCTGGGATTGGATCCGGGGTTTGCCGCCGCTGTGGGGCTGGTGGCGCTCTTTTGCAGTATTGTCAACTGCCCCATCGCTTCCATTGTCCTGTCCATAGAGCTGTTTGGCGGCGGGGGACTGTGGTTCTTCGCGGTGGCCTGCGGGGTCAGCTACCTGATGAGCGGGTATTACTCGCTGTACGCTGAACAGAGAATTGTTTATTCCAAGCTGGGAGATGGGAAGAAATAGCCCAAAAGTACCAAGGGGCAGCTACATGCTGCCCCTTGGTACTTTTTACGCTCTATAGATATTTATAGTCACCACAGTTGAAAAGCGGTAAAGAGGGCATCATCGAAAGAAGAAACTGTGGGAAGGATTTTGCGTAAAAAGCGTTTCAGCCAGGCCCAGAACTTTTCAATGGGGTTGAGTT
>JAAVHD010000023.1 GCA_014799915.1 Oscillibacter sp. | reverse complement strand
ATGAAGGATGGGGTCTCCTCTCGGTCTGGTTTGGTGTGGTAACTCAACTTTAACCGATTCGGCCGCATCCTTCTACTCTTTTCTTGCGCTCTTTGTCCAATTTGTATTGTACTCCTACACATACAGCCATATAAATGTATTTATTGACTTTTTGTGCCGAAAATGGTAAAATGGCAAATGATGCAGTCACATAAGAAGAAAAGAAGGTGTATGTGTGAGGATAGTAAGTCTATTTGATATTCGTGAGGAATTACAACGCCATATTTGGAGACAAGAGATTTTTCCTGTTATTGGATCTGGCTTTACTCGAGGCTGCAAAACCAGAAGTGGTGCAGGACACCGTGTCCCGTCTGGACAAGATATGCAACAATATATGGAAAAGTATCTTGCAGATCATGGGCATGTACCACTAACAGGAGGCTCATTTTCCAAAATCGCACGATACTATGAAAAGTTTGCGAGCAAAAATGATATTATTCAATATTTCAAACAAAATTTTATTCATGTCGAATTGCATGGTTCCCGTAAAGATTTTCTTAACTTGGATTGGAAGCTAATTTATACCTTGAATTTAGATGATGCAATCGAGAAAAATTCTCCCTATCAATTTAAAGTTTTGCCTAACCGCAAAGATCTTCAATTAGATGCCATTTGTGATGAAAAATGCGTATTCAAACTTCATGGAGATGCGGAAGAATTTATAAAATATGGGGATTCCAAAGATACGGTCTTAAGTTTTGCCAATTATATCACTAGCTTGAAGACCAATCGTTCTCTGCTAAATAAATTAAGCACAGATTTAAGCTATTCAAACACAATATTTATTGGTTGTAGCCTTAATGATGAGTTAGACCTTCTTGACGTTGCTCAGCAATTGAAGACAAATCCAACCTCCCATATAAATCGATATTTTGTTACGGATAAAAAACCAGATGAATATCTGGTTGTGGATTTAGAGGATTATTTGATCGATACAGTAATTCTAGTCGATAATTATGATACATTTTACAAAGAGTTTATAAAACTGGCGGAAGGCTGTAATGATTCAAATGAAGAAAAACTGAGTGAATTGCGCAACATCCCTTGCAAAGTCGCTCCGCCAAAGCACAACGTTGACTATCTCCTTCGTGGAAAATTTTTGCTCAATAAAGCCAAGAATGCTGTTTTTTTACCAAGCTTTTTTATTGAACGGGATATTCAAACGCAAATTTTACAGGAAATGGAAACCAATCAATTACAAATCATTCATGGTTCCCGTGTGAGCGGAAAAACCTATCTCTTGACTGGTTTGCTTTCCAACATTCATAACCGTGATACCTACTATTTTGATTCCAGAGAACCAGTGGATAAAACGCTTTTAGATTACCTACTAGCCCATAAAAACAGCGTTTTCCTTTTTGACACACAGGTTTTATCCATGGAAGCGATAGAATTTCTGGTTAAAATGGACCGAGCACTGCTTAGGACAAACAATAATAATGTTATATGCTGTATCAATAACTCCGATCGAGAGATTCTGGCATTAGTAGGATATGAAAAAAGACATTTTGGAACACTCTATTCAGGAATTCAAACCTATGAATTGAATAACTACTTCTCTTTCGGAAACCCCAAAAAGGAAATGGAACGGGAAAAGATCAACAAGAAGTTGAAACATGCAAAGCTTTTGCCGTTTTCGAAAAATCAAACAATTTTAGATAATCTGCTATATATGCAAAAAAAACTTCAAGTGGAGAAAGCAGTACAGTTCGATTCTCCACTGAAAATAACTTCGGCGGATATAGAAAAAATCTGTCTTCTAATTTTATTAGCACAAAATGAGCGGGTTACCGCGAGCGAATTAGTTCGTTGCGGATTGACAATGAAAAGCAGCGAACTGCTTAACGAACTCAAGGTCACAATTGAAGAGGACCATCGAAACTTGCTCACGCTCAATACTTTTGATAGCGTCAGCTATCAAATTGTTTGCAATGCGAAAGTATGGCTTTTAGATCAGGTGCGAGAATTGGCTAAGACTCCTGAATTACAATCGACCATTGTTAGCGCATTCAAACGGCTGATTGAAGATTTATTAGGCAAAACCCATTATTTTAAGCGGGTGGAGCGTCTTGTAAAATTCGACAAGCTGAATGAGATATTCCCTGATGGAAAACGATTAATCATCAGCATTTATGAGGGATTAAACCCTGTTTTGAATGAGAGCTACCAATACTTTCATCAATACGCTAAGTGCCATCTTTGGGGAATGTCTAGTCCCTCTTACAATATAACGGAATTGGAGGAAGCTCGCCTTGCTGCACTTACTGCATTTAGTATGATTGGCGACGAGATGGATCTATCAGCTACATTACCCCGTCAAATAGCATATGCACATATCCTCAATACACTAACAATAATTTATACTAAACTATGTTTTATTGAGAACTTCCAAAATGCCAATATATTAGAGGATACTATAGACTATTTTTATCAGGCAATCAATTGTGAGGAAAATTATGGGGCCATGCGTCAAGCAAAATATTCAAACACGAGGCCAAAGGAAGAGGAAGGTGGAGTGCTTAAGAGATGGGTTTCCCATATAATGTTAGGAAAAGTTAAAATCCCGTCAAAAAATTCAGATAAAGTCAGCAAAATAGTCACACTTTGGAAAAATCTTTGATTTGAGTTCCTATTCTAGCTGGCCAAATTTATAGGACTGGTAAGTTTAGCAAAATATTATATACCTCAAGTGTCTTATGATTTTTGAGTGTCCTATTTTATCGGTTTTCTGTTTTCATGGCCTAAGAATTTTTTTATTAAGTGTCTCATTAACCTATAAAAGAGCGGAGATACTCGGTACAGGGTATCTCCGCTCTTTTTTTGCTAAGTACTATGTCAGTGTTGTTGCGCAAAATCACGGAATACGTTCATCCAATTTGTTGATTCAATGTTTAGCAACTCAACAGGTTCTCCATCTATCAGTACGACATACAGAGCAAAAAATTCTTCCATTGCGTATTCAAAATCCGTTTCATCTATGTGCATATATCCCAACGATGAATTTGTTTTATATCCTACACAGGATACTCTATCGTCCATTGACGAGTAATTTTCTGGCCCAAATGTAGCCGATGCTGTCTTGAACCCATATTTTTTTACTGTGATTTCGTGGGCCTTGTCATCCCGTGGAATCATCAGAATCCTTGTATCACCAGAGGGAATCGTCACCATATATACATCATCCAAATAGATTTCAGCGTCCTTCCCGCTAAGGTCTGACATACCACGTTTATATTCGACGCTCACAAGAATCAATTCGGAGATAGGCTGATGGTAGTAGGAAAGTATAAGCATCTAAGCTTTCCCGTTTTCATCATAGCTGGGACATATCAGATATGCAAAGCGGGATTCATCATTGGTATGATTCCCATTTATATCATATCCCCAGAATTTCTCACCTCTTTCATCCACGCTGGCTGTTGGCCCAAGTATCTCTGTGATCTCAGCTTCCGTCATTCCAACCCGGATATTTTTGTATAGACTATCGGTTTCAGAGAAAAGAAATACAGAATCTGCGGCATCGTAATTATCAAAGTGAATCATAATTTTCGCTGATGCTTCAAGCAAACCGTCCCCCTCGTAATCCACCGCATTAGGGAACGCATTTTGGACAAATTCCTTGCTCATACCAGCGATAGAATAAACCGTCCCACCGATTTCAAATAGATTCGGAGCATCATTGACACTTGATAAGGCACTCCAATCTTTGGTAGTAGTTTGCACTTTTGGCGGTTCTGATTCCGTTTCATTACTGCTGGAGGGGGAAACAACTTCTTCATGCGTTGGGACGGGCTCTTTTGGAGGTTCGCTTTCTTTTGGAAGCTCACTGCTTATATCTGGTTGAACAGTTGTCTGGGCAGAAGGGGTATCATCTATGCTGGCCTGAACGGTTGACTGAGCGGGACGAGTATTGACAGTGCCGTCCGATTCGGACATGCTCTTAGCAACAGGATAGATGAACGATATAAAAGCAACCAGGTACAGCGCAGTCCAGATGGCTCTGCCTTTGCGCTTATACAGGTCTTTGCGGATAACGACCTTCAAGCACCACCAGACCATCAAAGCAATTCCGACAGGAATGTTAATCAGCGTTGCAACGAGCAGCACAGGCCAGGACAAATACCACCCCAGCCGTTTTTCTTTGGGGTAGATTGTTGGGAGGCCGCTTCGCTTGAAGCATGTGACTGTCCATCAGAGTTATTTGTAGTCTGGCCTTCTTGTCCTGCTCCTGCTCGTCCCTCTTTCAAATCACGGTCATATGCAGCACGCCGATCCGGATCAGAGAGGACTTCATATGCCTCATTGATTTTCTTCATGTATTCGGTATCACCTGTACTCTGGCTGTCAGGGTGATATTTTTTCGCCTGAGCCTTATATGCCGCCCGTACAATCTCCGGGGAGGCATCTGGTTTGATTTCCAACAGGTCATAGTAAGTCATGGCTTATCCCTCACTTTCACATTTTTCTGTATTTTCGCTGCGTATCTGCCTGATAATCTGCCGTATCCGACGGTCTGAGTAATTAAACATGTGGGACAGCTCCCGAATATTGTGACCGTTGTAATTTTCCTTCACATATGTAACAATAAAATCCTGGTCATACAATCGCTGTGGGAAAATAATCTGCTGTCCCCGAAACAGGTTATACATTTCGACTGCCACATCAACGCTGATCGCCCGTGCAATCTCCCTGTAAATACCTGTGAAGCTCTCAGCGTCCATTCCATCACCCCTTCAACATCTGAGAATTCCTGCGCAGTATCATCATGCCAGCTTTTCACGGCAATATCAATTCATAGGCTTCATGGAAATATTCAAGGCAAATTTCCTTTTGATTCGACAAAAAGAAAAGGGTATCATCTGAACTTCAACAGACGATACCCTCTATACAAGCTATAAAATTTGCCCTTAGTTTTTCCCTTATGTTTTCCCTTTACCCGTAAATATAGGTCTACAGCATCAGAACCCATTCAGCAGTTTTCGTGTCTGCTTTCTACACGGATAGAACCTGTTTTGACCTCTTTTACAGAACATAAAATGGCTTGAAAATCCAAGCAGACAATTCGAATCCAGTCACTCGGACCAATACAGGAAAAACCACGTATTCTTCAAGAATACGTGGTTTTTCTTTATCTTCCCCTCCAACCAGCGCCCCCGCCGCCTCGAAAAGCGGTTGGGGGCGCTGGCGGCCGCATATTCAGGGCAGTGGATTACGCGGCCGCGTTGTCGTTAAGGAGCTTGATCATCCGCACCATCACCGCGCAGGCCTGCGCGCGGGTCATAGTCTGTTCGCCGTGGAATGCACCGTCAGACATGCCGGTCAGAACGCCAAAGTAATAGCAGCACATAACGGCGTTGTAATGTTTTTTTTCCAAGATGGTATCAATGTCTTTTATCTGGGATTGATCGGGTAAATCATATACATCAACCGGGATATTCTTATCAGCGGTCACGTTATATAGAATCTCCGCCATGTCGTATCGGGTCAAGGGCTGGTCGTTGATGGAGTTGACGCGATAGTTCAGCTGGTGGTCTTTTGCCGCCTCCATATTGGGATAATACCAGGGCTGACCCGCAGACGCGGTCACCGCCGCCACCCTGTCGGGGTAAAATGTCCGGGTCAGCATGACGATGAACTGGATGCCGGTGACCTGACCGTTCGGGTCGAATCTGCCATTGCCCACGCCGTTGACGATACCCTGCTCCGCACAGGTCATGATATCGTTATAGGCCCAGTGGCGAGCATCTACGTCCGTGAACTTCGTGACGGTTGTCGTAGGCGCAGTGGGCATCGTGGGAGTAGTGGGCGTCGTAGGAGTTGTAGGAGTAGTGGATACCGTGGGTGTGGTCGGGGTTGTGGGCGTGGAGGAGCTGGAACCGGGCAGCATGACCTTCTGGTCAAGAACCTTCGTCACCTTGCCGTCTCCCACCCGGTACAGATAGCCGTCCTCCTTCAGCACAAGCTCATCATGCATGGTCACCACGCCGTCGGTGATCTTCTTCGGTGTGCTCTGCGCGACATTGACGATCCCACTGACGCTCCCGTTGCGGCCCCAGTAGCCGGTGTCATCCCCGCCTGTGAAGCCAAGCTGGCCATACTCGTTATAGCCCCAGCCATACAGCGAGCCGTCGGCGGTGATGGCGAAGGATTGGCTGCCCGAGCTGTAGATGCCCACCACATTGTCCATGATCTTTGTGGGATCGCTGGCAGAAATATTGTAGTGCATTCCCTTATGGCCCTTGCCGTTGCCCGTGCCCAGCTCGTCGTAATCGTTGACGCCCCAGCCCCACACGGAGCCGTCTGTCTTGATTACCAGGAATGTGTACATCTGCTCGAAGCAGCTAATGGCGGCGACGTCCGTCATGACCACTTCCGGATCTTCCGTCATATACCCTTTCCAGAGAGTGCCGTCCGACGTCACGGCGTACCAGGTATACGCATCGTACCAGGTGTTGACGAACTGGACCACATTGTCCAGGACCTTTTTCGCCGTGCCGGGGGTGCTGTTCGGGCTGATTTGGTTCCAGTACCAGAGGGAGCCGTCTTTCTTCAGCGCCATGGTGTTGTATTCGTAGCCGTCCGCCCATGCCCCGACATTCGCGCAGAGCACGTTGTCCATGGCCTTGACGGCGCTGGAAATGGGCCTGGACTTGAACTCCGCGGAGCCGTCGGTGTTGCCCGCAGTCCAGAGGCTGCCGTTTTCATCCACATAGCAGTACTCGCCGACGGAAACGGCCTTCGTGCTGGTGGAGACCGCCGAGCCGAAAAGATTGCCCATAAAGGTTGTCCTGCCTACCTCAACGTCAGTCTTGTCGCTGTAGAAAGAGTACAGCTTGCCGTCCTGCCCGATGAAGAGCGTGCTGCTGTAGGTTTTGGGAGCCAGCATGACGGTTTCAACCGTCAGCTTTCCAGACGTGCTGGAGGTAGTGGGCGTTGTCGGTGTTGTCGGCGCTGCCGGAGTAGTGGGAGTCGTCGGGGTAGTCGGTGTGGTGGGCGTTGTGGGGGCCGTCGAAGCTCCGCCGCCCAGGACGGTGACGCCGGAGGCGTCCAGCCCATAGAACGTAGGCGCGGAGTTGTTGGTCACATACCACACCATTTTGCCGTTGTACTGGATGGGCTGGCAGTCGGACAGCGGAGCCTTGGCGGTCTGGACCTGCCCTACGCTGCCGCCGTCAGAGTAGCTGACGTAGTAGAGGGTGTCGTTGAGGGTGGACCCGCTCACGCCGTTCCACATAATGTAGCCGCCGCCCAGACCGGTGGAAACCATCTGGGGTGTGGTGGTTCCGGAAGCGATGGAAATCTTCTTGACGGTGCTGTTCAGGCTGCTCTTGTCGGTGTAGCCCAGGTACATGTCGCGGGGCCCGGTACCGGCCTTGCCGTCGTAGTTGAACGCGGACACGTACCCGCTGGTGGTCTCTGCGAAGCCGCCGATGGACGCGCCGGTGGTGTTGTTGGCGATGGTCCCGGCAAATGCCTGCACGACCTTGGCGTCGCACCAGCTGCCGCGGCTGCCTCCCAGCTTGCCGCCGGCGGCGTCGGCCTTGTACTTGCAGAGCGCCACGCCCCGGGGAGCGTAGTCTCCCTGGTCCAGACCTACCAGGTGCCCGGTGTTGTCCACCAGGACGAACTGGTTGAAGGAGTGGCTGATATAACCCATGCTGGAGTTCATCCAGTCATAGTAGATGTCGGAGAGGCTCATATCGCTCTCCTTAATGACCATCGTCATGTTGGACTGGTGCCCGTCATACATCTCGCGTCCGGTGCGGATATAGAGATAGCCGTTGTACTCGTCGCAGCGCACGCCGCCGCAGTCATAGGGAACAGCGACATCGATCCCCTTGAAGCTGTACGAACCCAGGCGCTGCCAGCTCTTGGAGTACTTCACCACGCGGATAACCTCCGTGCTGTCGCTGTGGCTGGGGTTGCTCTGGCCGAAGAACATGTAGTTGGCGTCGCTCCCGGCGTAGAAGCCGCCCCACTTGGGCAGCTCCAGCTGGATGGTACGGCTGTTTACCAGATTGAAGGAACTGTCATAGTCCTCCGCCACAAGGGCGCTGCTGGTACACTCCACACGGGTCAGGCCGTTCCCGTTGTCGTACAGGTACGATCTGGCGGGGGAGGACCAAAGACTGTAGTTCTGTTTGTTGATGTTGCTGGACTTTGCGGGTTCGCCCGCTGCCAGCGCGGGCGGAGCCAGGGCCAGCATGAGCGCCAGCACGCAGAGCGCCGCCGTCAGCTTGCGGAACAGTTTCGTATTCATGCCTTTTTCTCCTTTTCTGTGTTGAATCATGGGAGTTAAACATTATATATAGTGCATCCGGACTGTCTTCAGGTTCTATATTTTTTGAAAAATTCTTATAGCAAGCGGAGGGCTCCCCGGACGGCGAACCGTCCGAAGAGCCCTCCGGAAAAGGAGTATCGGATAAACGATTATTTTCCTAGTTCCCTGGTCTTCTCCACGGCGGCGATCACCGCGTCCATGGCCGCGCCCCGGAAGCCTCTTTCCTCCAGCACCCGGACTCCCGCAATAGTGCTGCCGCCCGGAGAGCATACCGCGTCCTTCATCACCCCGGGGTGCTCCCCGGTGGCAAGCTGAAGGGCGGCAGTCCCCTTCACCATCTGGGCAGCGTAAAGCAGGGCCTTCTGCCTGGGTAAGCCGCAGGCCACGCCGCCGTCGGCCAGAGCCTCCAGCAGCAGGCAGACAAAAGCCGGGCCGCAGCCGGACACCGCACTGCCCGCGTCAATGAGCTTCTCCTCCAGCCGGTCGATGACCCCGGCCCCGGACATGGCGTCCATAAATTCACGCAGCTCCTCCCCCGTCACCATCTCATTGGCGTCGCAGAGGATCACGCCCTCGCCTACGGCACAGGGGGTGTTGGGCATAATGCGGATCACCGGATACCCCCCGCCCGCCATAGCGTCGATGCGTGCCATGGTCAGGCCCGCCGCCATGGTGACCAGGAGAAAGCGGTCCGTCCTCTCCGCCAGAATAGGCGCGATCTCCGTCAGGAGGTCCCCCATCATCTGGGGCTTGACCCCCAGAAAGATGTATTTGCCCTCCCGGGCCGCCCGCTCCACCGGACCGCAGGCGCAGCCCAGCTCTCCCGCCAGCGTCCGCGCCTTAGCGGCGGTGCGGTTGGAGAGGAAAACAGTCTCCGGCGGCAGCGTCCTGACCGCCGCCCGGGCCAAGGCCCCGCCCATATTGCCGGTGCCGATAAAGGAAAAGGTGTAGGTTGACATATATTTTGACCTCCCGGGTGATGTATCGATAACTGCCAGACTGTGTAGGGGCGAGCATTGCTCGCCCGTAAACCAAAGGGCATATGCGCGTTATTGGTGTCGCGCCCTACAAAATCGTTCTAACGACACGCACAGCAACCCCTTTAGAATCGGGCGAGCACTGCTCGCCCCCTACACGGATTCATCATATCGCAAAATCATGCGTCTATCCCCAAAAACACGGCCCCCGCCGCCAGGTTTGGCGGCGGGGGTCATATAGATGTTTGCGCCGCCGAAACGGGATCAGCCCTGCCCGAAGCCGGCTAGAACATCAGACGTTAGGATGTCCTCGCACCGGCTGGCGCGATCCTCCCGAATGGGGGAGGAGGGTTTCTGCAAGTATCATACCACATTCGCGCCCGTTCGGCAATAGGTAATTTTCGTTATTCCCAAATTCTGGGAAATTAGCCAGCGTAGACGGTGCTGGTCTCCGGATAAATGACACCCTCGTACATCTCCGCTTCATCTTCCGCCGCCCTTTCCGCCAGGTCCCGCGACCAGCTCTCCACATCCTTCTCCGTCAGATACCCCAGTTCCATCAGGACATTGAGGGTATTGGTCATGGCGGGAGTCATACACACGGTCTTCTCATAGTTGTGATACACGTCGTAGGCCTCGTTGTAGACCTGATACCAGATCCGGAGGTAGAATCTGGAGCTCTCGTAGGGATAGTCCAGCACGCTTTTGGCGGGGATATTGCCCTCGATGACATCCTTCTGCAGGGCCTCGCAGATCTGCTGATCCTCCGAGTGTTCGTTGGCGTTGATATAGCTGCCGTCCGCGTAGTTGCAGAAAATATCAATGTCTTCCAGCCTTGCCCCTTTGGGAACGGTCACGTCGCTGAGACGCACCGCCGGGTCCTTGTAAAACTCCGCGAGCAGATGGTCATAGGTCCCGGCGGTCTCCACCCGGTCCCTGGTCAGCCATAACCCATAGGTCCGCCGCAGAGTCGTCCCGTCTGTCAGCTGGTATTCCAGCACGACGTGATGACGGCACGCATCCGAACTCCAGGCCCAGTCATAGGCAAGGGAACGGATATAGTCCCTGTCGTCCACAATGGCCTGATGGAAATCCAGCAGGGCCTTGACCTGCTCCGGGTCCTCACTGGCGGACCAGGTGCTGTAGTCGCCATCGTCCGAAATGGTTACGGTTTCAATCTCATCCAGCGCGGGCACCTTCCGCACCAGGCCGAACACGTCCACGCTCACCAGCAGGCACAGCGCCACCGTGCCCGCTGCCACGACGCCCACTCCCGGCAGACTTTTCTTCCCGAACACCCGCCGGGATTTCTCCAGCAGCATGGAGGCCGCGTAGTACCCGATCAGCCCCGCCAGGAAGATGCACACCGCCATGGGCAGCACTTCGGCGTAGTCCCCCTTCTGGAAGATTTCGCCCCACAGCAGCTCGTACAGCAGCCGCCCGATGGTCAGTCCGCTCAGCAGCGCCACGCCGTACCGGAACACGGGCCGCAGCCACCGGAAGGCCACCACGTCACCGGCGCTCTCACTGTGCCGCCGCCTGTAGAGGAACCAGCCCAGCGCCAGCAGCCCAAGCCCCGCCAGGGCGTACAGCGCCACCACCCACAGTCCTTGCAGGCGGCACACCACCAGCACACCGTCCACCCACTCGATGTCTATCTCAAAATCCTTGTAGATCTCCACCACGGGGGACAGGAAGGTCAGCCGTCCTATGTCCTCCATCATGGGCACGCCCAGCAGGAACTCGTGGGCCAGGTTGGTAATCAGGATTTCCATGGTAAAGGCCAGAATATTTGCCAGCAGATAGAACACCGGCAGCACAAAAGCGTGTCCCGTCAGCATGGCGCACAGCGTTGCGATACCGGTAAACAACAGGGTGCAGAACAGCACGGTCAATATTGTATTCACCACGCCGATCACATCAAAGAACCCCCACCCCAGGGCGATGAGGCAGAGCAATCCCCCCGTGATCGCATAGGGGATCAGTTGCATCGCCATAGCCGCCAGGGTGTTGGTAACGAACAGGCATGTCCGGTCCACCGGCAGCGTGTGCATCAGTCCCACCGACCGTGCGTTATACAGATATCCCCATACCGCCATCACGCAGAAAATGGCATAAACGCAGGTAAAGGCGGGAACAAACCCGGCGGCAATCTGATACAGGCCCTCACGGAACACGGATTTCATGTCTACCACGCCAGGCGTCTGCTGCATCAGGGTCAGCTGCACGTACAGCGGGAACATGGCCCCCACCAGCGACACAATGCCCCACAGGGGCCAGAAGCGGCTCAGGTGCTTCCCGAACAGGGCTTTATTAAAGAAGGATCTCTTTGACAGCATACTGCTCACCTCCCAGCTCGTAGATGAAGATCTCCTCCAGGCTCAGAGGCAGGGCCTCCAGCATGAGGGGATTGTACTGTCCCATTTTTCCCGTGACGGCCTGAGCCGTGCCCCGGACAATGTAAGTGTAGACCCGCCCCACGTTGGAGGTGTGCAGCACCTCCAGCTCACGGGGCAGCACCGGCGCCTCGCCGGGCTTCCACACGGCCTGGATCTTGACGATGTTCTCCTGGAGGTCGCTGAGGCTCCGCTCCAGCAGCACCTTGCCCTTGTTCATGATGCCCACGTGGTCGCACACGTCCTCCAGCTCCCGCAGGTTGTGGGAGGAGACCAGCACGGTGGTGCCGTGCTCCGTCACGTCGCTCATCATCAGGCTCCAGACCTGCCGCCGCATCACGGGGTCCAGGCCGTCCACGGGCTCGTCAAGAATCAGATACTTCGGACGGCAGCACATAGTCAGCCAGAAGGCCGCCTGCTTCTGCATCCCCTTGCTCATGCGGCGGATGGGGGATTTTTCCGGGAGGGAAAAGACATCCTTGAACTTCTCATACCGGGCCATGTCGAACTGGGGATAAAATCCCCGGTAAAACCGCATCATGTCCCGGATGCTGGCGGACTGGAAGTAGTACCAGTCGTCCGGGATAGCGGCGATCAGCGCCTTTTTCTCCGGATTTTCATAGACCGGCGCGCCCTCCACCAGCACCTCGCCGCTGTCGGGGCGGTAGATGCCGGTGAGATGGCGGATAATGGTGGACTTGCCCGCGCCGTTGGGGCCCACCAGACCGTAGACCCCGCCGTCGGGGACGGTGATACTGGCCCCATCCAGGGCGGCAAAGCCGTCGAAGGTCTTCACCACGTTTTTCACTTCGATCATTGTGCCACCTCCTCGTTCATCAGCGAGATGATCTCACTGTCACTCAGCCCCAGATACCGCAGCTCGGCCACCAGCTCCCGCAGGCGGCGCACCAGCTCCGACTGCCGGGCGGGGTCAGCCTTCAGGTGCTGGGCGGCAAAGCTGCCCTTCCCCGGTACGGAGTAGATAAACCCCTCCGCTTCCAGCTCGGCGTAGGCCCGCTGGATGGTGTTGGGATTGATGGCCAGGTCCACGGCCATGGAGCGGACTGACGGCAGTCTCTCGTCCGGCTCCAGCACGCCGGTGACGATCATGCGGCGCAGGCCATCCTTGATCTGACCGTAGATGGGCCGGGAATCCCGGTAGTTCAGCGTTAACAAAAGATCCCCCTCCTATCTTTTCTTCCGCAGCGCCATTGCGCCTGCATAGATGACAGCAAACATTGTAAAAATCCCTCCGAGGAGAAGATAAATCATAATCATTTCCAGGTTTTGCCCCCTAACTGTACTAATCCGCTTAATACGCTTACTATACAGTTCCTTCCCTCCAAATACAAGGGAGAAAACCGGAAGAAAGATTTAAGATATGGTTAAGAAAGCGGATCAGGGGTGGGATACGGGCGCGCAGCGCGGATTAAAAGTTTCGTCCACCTTTTCAAAGGTGGCAGAGTCCAGAGACAGCGTCTCTGGTCGCGCCCCGCAGGCGTTGGGCGGCCTTCGGCCGCCATAGCCCTATGCCGCCCGAAGGGCGGCCGACGGGGCGCGAAATCCCCCAGGCCGCGCCGCAAAAATCTTTCCCGATAAAAATATTTCGACTGCGTTGCAGGAAACTTTCGACATGATCCAACGGCGGCGCGGCCTAAAGCGCTTTTGCCTCTGGCAAACAGCGGTTTCAATTTCCTTATTCCCCCGTAAGCGTTAGGCGGCTTTTAGCCGCCCCAGCCCTAAGCCGCCCGAAGGGCGGCCCACGGGAAGGCAGTCAATTCTTGATCGGCATTACGAATGCGAATCAAGGTCTACGGAAACTCCCGGGCGCTGTTTGCCGTCTAAACGGCAAATGCGCTTGAAAGCCGCGCACGGTTTGGGATTGTGCAATGGAGAGGATTATTTTGAGCGCGGCTTTTGGGGGATTCCGCACTCTGCGGAGTGCGGCCAGGGGCTCTGCCCCTGGACTCCGCCACCTTTGAAAAGGTGGACGAAACTTTTATATATGCCCCCTTACAGACATAAACAAAGACGGCACATTACATGCCGCCCTTGTCTCTCTGTATCAAGTTACTTCCCGGTACATAGCAGAGGCCTCCGCCTTACCCGCATTCTCGGTCACGGCCACCACCTCCACAGTCAGCGTCCGCTGCCCAAATCGGATGGCAATAACGTCACCCTCCTTCACCTCGTAGGAGGCCCGTGCCGTCTTGCCATTAACAGTGACCCTCTCGTTATCACACGCCTCATTCGCCACCGTCCGCCGCTTGATAAGCCGCGAGACCTTCAAATACTTATCCAGTCGCATGGACAAAAACTCCTTTTCCAAAAAGCGAGGGGCACGGTACACTACCGCGCCCCTGCATAATTTACTTCGCAACGACTTCCTTCAAAGCCTTGCCGGGCTTGAAAGCGGGCACCTTGGTAGCGGGGATCTGGATCTCCTCCTTGGTGGCGGGGTTGCGGCCAATGCGGGCCTCGCGCTTCTTCACCTCAAAGGTGCCGAAGCCGACCAGGCGGACTTCCTCGCCCTCTGCGAGNGCGGCGGTGATGGCNTCCAGGGCGGCGGTCACAGCGGCCTCGGAATCCTTCTTGGACAGCGCGGCCTTCTCAGCCACGGCGTTGATGAGTTCGGACTTGTTCATGAGNGTAACTCCTTTTTATTTCTTTTGTAACAAACTACGCCCGTCAATTTNTCCCGGGCGANGCATCGCTTTATCTAATCTAACATACTTTTTCCGCAGTTGCAAGGTTTTTATCCCAAAAATTCACCCANAATTCAAAAAAATATGAAAAANTTTCTGTNAAAACGTTCANNGCNGCGTTTTNCNCGGAGAAANNCCCCTCATTCCTCCCCCNGGAACGTNTCAGCAATGGCCTGCCCCAGCAGCCGNGCNGANAGCAGNGCCTCGTCCAGNGAGTTGCCNGCNGCCCCCATTTCCACCAGCAGCGCCCCCGGTGAGACNTGCTGNTTGTACCGNGAGTTGCGCACAGANATNGGCCGCATCAGNGTGGGAAACCGGTCCAGCAGATTCTGNTGAACCGCCGCCGCCAGCTTNAGGTTTTCCCGCCAGCCNTCGTGCTGNAGCCCNCCCCCGTCNGTGCCGATGATAAAGGACATCTGCGCCGCGCTCACCCCGGCCACATTGCTGACCACNTTGTANGGACTTCCNTCCACGTCTGAGATAGCGTCCCGGTGAACGTCCAGCACCAGAGANATGGTGGGATACTCCGCCATGATCTTCTCCACNGTGTCCAGAGACCGCCCATAGGCCCCNCTGTACTCCGGGTAGTCGTGAAGNGTGGGATCGTGGATCACCCCGATGCCCGCCTCCTCCAGGGCGCTTGCCAGCTCGTCCCCNACCCGGACGACGTTGAAGTCACAGTCCGTAGTCCGNCAGTCCCCGCTGGGCTCNTACTCCTGNCCCGGNGGCATGGTGTACGCCTCGCTGCCGTGNGTGTGGACNATAAGCACCTTCGGNCCCTCCTCCTCCGACAGCGCGGCGGCAAAAGTCCCGTCAAAGANGGACGCATCAAAGGTGTGNTCCGAGCGNTTGCTGATNTANACNTCNCCCGTGACAACATAGCCGTCCGTNGANGCNGGCGTCAAAGTCCGGGCCTGCACGCCGTTGTCCGCAAAGATCAGCGGCACAGGGGCCTGGGCGGGCTCCTCCGGAATNGGAACCACAGGCTCNTTNGGAACGGCGGCATCCNGCTTGTCCTCCCCCGTGCTGTCCGTGCTGGGCGGNACGGCAGTGTCNTCCTCCTCCTCAGTGCGGCGCAGATTCATGACCGCCTCCTGNCCGGAGAACAGAACGGGGCTCTGGCCGATAGCCAGGGCCGTGCGGACAGGGAGCGCCCCGGCGCTCCACATACCCTCCAGNTGCCCNCGNAGAATNCCCAGNGCCAGCTGATTNTTCTCCCCCAGGGCCTTCCATGCGGAGGGAAAGTCCGTGCTTGCCGCCGTANCGGCGACAACGTACAGCACAGCCCCCGCCGTCAGCAGGGCCAGGACCCGGCGNCCCCAGCGCGGTCTTCTTTTGATGGTCATCTTGACGATCCCCTTTCGTAAACNGGTNGTCCAAGTTTATTCNAGGGTTGTCCACATTATGATGAAAATCTTTCGCGCCTTGTGTNCGGATTCCAATTAGAAAGGCAATAATGNCATTTTGTAGGGGCCGGTGTCCTCACCGGCCCGTTTNCCCCGAAACCGCCGGTCTGCCTTNAAAANGGGCCGATGAGGACATCGGCCCCTACAACAAAGAAAACCCGCCGGATGACCGGCGGGCCTATTTATACTTCAATTTNTTNGGATTGGGCTGATTCGTGAAACCCAGGATGTAGTCCGCAGAAACCTGATAAAACCGGCACAGNGTCATCAAGTGGCGCAGAGGNAGCTCCAACGTTCCGCGCTCATANCGCGAGTACATAGTTTGTGATGTNCCCAGAATTTCTGCGACCTGCGTTTGATTCATCTCTGCGTCTTCTCTCAAATCCCGCAGCCGCTGCAGGCGTTCCGCCATCTGCAAAGCCCCCAAAAAGTATTTTTCCTAAGGCTATCATAGTAAAGAAATTTACTATTGCAAATGGGACATATATTTACTAAAATGGGAATATCAAAAAGGAGGNATCATNATGTCTGAACTTTACAAAAGAATGTACGCCACCGTNGTTGGCGAGGTNGANGACACNCTGCAAATCATCTGCGCGGCNATCACTGATCAGGAGTACACGCTTGAAAAGATGAACGAAATAGGCGAAAAACTGAGAAACGCCCTTCTTACNGCGGAAGACATGTATCTGGANGCNGANGAGGATTAAGCCACGCCNTGCGCAGNGANTCNACCANCTCCGGAATTTCCTCATCCTTCAGGGAGGCNTAGCCCAGAATGACGCTGCTTGCNGGACAGTCNTCCTTCCGNTCCATGTAATATTCGCTCAANCCCCTGACCNTTACCCCTTCCNGCAGGGCGGATTCGATCATAGCCTGCTCCCCCGGCCCATCCGGCAGGGTCAGGAGCAGATGCAGGCCCGTGTGCCGCCCGGAGAGNCGGATCTTCTTCCTGCCAAAAGCGTCCTCCAGGGCCCCCGCCAATTTCTCCATCCGCCCCTTATACGCCCCACGCATCCGCGCCAGATGGCGGGTAAAGTAACCGCCCTCCAGAAACAGNCGNANGGTCTGCTGCTCGAAGCGGCTCACNGTGCTGGAATAGCTGCCGAAAGNCCGGCGGTAGNCCGCGAGAAGCCCCCAGGGCAGCACCATGCAGGCAATNCGGATGCTGGGGGCCAGACTCTTGGANAAGGTACACAGNTACACCACCCNGCCATCCGGCCCCGCCATTCCCTGGAGNCTTGGCAGAGGGCGCATGTCAAATCGGAACTCCGCNTCGTANTCGTCCTCCAGNATGTACCGCCCCTCCTTCCCNGAGGCCCAGCGCAGCAGCTGNGCCCGCCGTCCCGCCGGCATAGTCACACCGGTGGGGAAATGGTGGCTGGGGGTCACATAGCACAGGTCCGCNCCGCTCGCCTCCAGACCAACCGGGTCCAGACCGCCCTCGTCGATGTCCACGCAGCGGCAGGGGATGCCATTGTTCTCCAGAATCGTCCGGGGACGGTCGTAGCCGGGATTCTCAATAGCCGCCGTGCGGCCTTGCAGCAGTTGTGCCAGCAGACCCAGAAGATATTCCACCCCCGCGCCCACCACGATCTGCTCCGGAGAGCACACCACGCCCCGGTAGGCCCGCAGATACTCCGCCAGCTCCCGGCGCAGCTCCACATCCCCCTGCCGGTGGCCATGGTACAGCAACTCCTCGCCGTGGTATAAAAGTTCTTTCTGAATGCGCCCCCAGGTGCGGAAGGGAAACAGGGCCGTATCCACCGAGCCGGTAGACAGATCGAATCTGGCGGCGGGCGCGGGGAACGGCTCCTCCTCCCTGCTGAGTTCCTTTGGCGGTTCTGCCGTCCGGGGCAGGATGCCAGTGTACTCCAGCACAAAAAAGCCGCTTCTCTCCCGAGCCTCCAGGTATCCCTCCGCCACCAGCATCTGGTAAGCGGTGTCCACCGTGTTCACCGCCACCGCCAGCTGGGAGGCCAGACTCCGCTTTCCCGGCAGACGGGTGCCCTTTTTCAGTTCACCGCTGCGGATCTGCTCCGCAAGACTCTCATAGAGCTGCTGATAGAGCGGCTTCTCCCCCGCCGCGTAGATGGTCAAATCCAGCATATGACCTCCAACTGAACCCATAAAAAAATTCTATTCTGGCAGTTTCAATAGAACCAGACAGCGGTATAATAGCACCATCACCGCTCCCCGTCAAGAGGGGCCGCAAAAGGAGAGAATCATCATGAAGCAGAAGAAATACTTTACCGTACACAATATCGCGCTGGTGGGCATTCTGGCCGCGATGATTTTTGTGCTGACCAAGTTCGTAAGCGTCCCCATCCCCAGTCCCCTGGGCAAGACGGCGCTGTCCGTCGGCAATGCGATGTGCATTTTGTCGGCGCTGCTGTTCGGGCCCCTGACGGGCGGACTGGCTGCGGGCGTTGGAAACGCTCTGGTAGACCTACTGGACCCCGCTTGGGCTTCACAGTTCTGGATTACTTTTATTAATAAATTCCTCATGGCCTTTGTAGCGGGCCTGGTGATGCACAAAGTAAAGCTGGGAAAGGAAAATGTCCGGATCTGGTTTGCCGGTCTCGCGGGCGCGGTAACCTACTGTGTGCTCTACGTTACGAAGAATATTATTGAGGGCGTTTTTGTTCGGGGATTTACGTGGGAGGTTACCATTGTGGAGACTTTGACCACCAAGGTGCCGGTGACGCTGACCAACGGCGTGATTGCGGTGGTGTGCGCGGGGCTGCTGTATGTCATTCTGAAGCAGCCCTTGCAGAAGGCGCATGTGCTTACGGGGTCTGTCTGATTTTCAACAAGATCGCCGTCTCCGCTGAAGTGCAGTTCTTGGGGCGGGCCCTCCAGCACGGCGTGAGCCGTGCGGCAGAATTTAGACCACAAAAATACAGGGCGCGGAGCTTTGGCTCCGCGCCCTTGCACTTATGGACTTGCAGATATTTTTTTCAGAGGCACCGAGGAACCCTTCTTAAAAAGTTCCTTTTGATACTTTTCCTTTCAAGGAAAAGTATGACTACTCTACTCCGTGTAAAACAGCACGTCCTTCGAGCCTTCCTGACTCGTCCCCCGGTAGCACTCGCAGTTCAGTCCACCGATGTGGAAGCCGTGGCTGAGGTAAAAGAGGCAGGCGGCCAGGTTGGTGTCCTGGCCGATGGTGTAGATGCCGCGGTAGCCCCGGCTTTTTGCCACCTCCATGGCTTTTTCCATCAGCCGTCCGCCGATGTTTTTGCCGCGAAGACCGGCGTTTACTTTCAGGTCGTACAGGTACATGAATTTTGCCCAGTGGTCCCGCATGATGGCCAGGCCCACGCACTGTCCGTCCTCGTAGGCGCCGATGAAGACGCAGTCCTGCATGGCGTCGAAGTCGTAGTTCTCGTCGGGGAAGCACATCTCCTTCTCCTCGGGGAGCAGCTCCTGGGTGTAGCTCCACTTCTCGCCGTCATAGGCGGGGATAAGTTTCCCAAAGAGGGTGAAGGGCTGGTTGGGGATGTTGATGTCCGCCTTGTGCTCACGGTCAATAATGCGGATTTCAATATTGTCCATAGGGTCCTCCTTTCGGGCGCGTTGACACGCGCCTTTCATCAAGGAATGATATAAAAAAGTATCCTGCCAGAAGCCGGATACTTTTTTATATTGATAATATGAATCCGGGATTCAATCAAAGGTCGACAGGAACTCCCGGGCGCTGTTTGCCTGCGGGCAAATGCGCTTAAAAGCCGCGCGGTTTGGGATTGTGCTATGGAGAGGATGATTTTTGGCGCGGCTTTTGGGGGGATTCCGCACTCTGCGGAGTGCGGCCAGAGGCTCTGCCTCTGGACTCCGCCACCTTTGAAAAGGTGGACGAAACTTTTTGTTTTTTGTGTCGGTTACCGGGCGTTACCCCGGTCATACGCCACGATAACGCGGCGGTTGGGATCGGTGCCCATGGAGTAGGTGGTCACACCGTCCACATCCTGCAGCGCAGTGTGGATCACATGGCGCTCGTAGGCATTCATGGGCTCCAGGGTGACGTTGCGCTTGAACTTGAGCACCTTCCCGGCCACCTTGTGGGCCAGATGCTGGAGGCTCTGCTCCCGCTTGAGGCGGTAGTTCTCCGCGTCCACATGGACCCGGACCCGCTTCTCGCCGCCTTTGTTGACGGAGTAGTTGGTCAGCTGCTGGATGGCGTCCAGGGTCTCGCCCCGGCGGCCGATCAGCGCGCCCAGCTTCTCACCCTCCAGGATGACCTTGTAGCGTCCCTCGCTGTCCAGATAGACCTTGACCTGAGCATTGCTCTCCATGTGCTCCAGCAGGCCCGTGAGGAAGGTCTTGATCTGCCGGGCCTTCTCGTCATCGCAGGGCTCACCCGGAGGCGGAACAGGCTGGGAATCTCCAGCGGGCGCGGCAGGCTGCTCCTCCGGCTGGCGCTGGGGGCGGTCACGGCGGTCGTTCCTGGGACGGCTGGACTTCTTTTTCTCAGGACGCTCGGGGCGCTCCGGGCGCTTCTCCTCCCGGACAGGAGCGGAGACGGGCTCCGCCTTGACTGCCGGTTCGGGCTTCTTCTCCACAGGACGGGGCGCAGCGGGCTGCACCGGAGCCGCCGGGGCTTCCTCGACCACCTCATAGGTCACACGGACCTTGGCGGGGCTGGCGCCGATGCCCAGAAAGCCCTTCTTGGCCCGCTCCAGAATTTCCACGGATACCTCGTCCCGGTCAAGACCCAGCTGGGCCAGCGCACTGGCGACGGCCTCATCCTCGGTCTTGCCGGTGACGTCAATAAATTTCGTCGTCATAACGAGTTTTTACTCCTTATCATCATATCGGTCAGCCTGATAGCTCCGGCCCCTGGCATAGGGGCGGTCGCCCACCCGGCCGGCCTCGGTGGTGGACGGTTTTTTCTCGCCGGTCGTTTTCTGGGGCTGCTTCTTAGGCTTCTTCGCCTCCTGCTCACGCTGCTCGGCGGCCCGCTTCTTGGCCTCCTCCATGCGCAGCTGGCGCTCGGCGGCGCGCTTGGCTTCCCTCTCGTCCTCCTCGGCGTTGAGCTTCTTGGTGTAGAACTTGCCCAGGATAGATTCACGAATCATCATCCACAGACTGTTGGCGATCCAGTACACACCCAGGGCGGCGGGCATGGAGAAGCAGATCCAGAGGCTCATCAGAGGCATCATCAGATTCATCATGCGCATCTGCTTCTGCTGCTCGGCGGACTGACCGTTGCTTTTGGCCAGAATGATGCTGGAGATATACTGGATCACGGTGGCCAGAATGGGCACCAGCAGCACGCCGATGACGCCCCATTCCATCTTAAAGCTGGAGAGAAGGGAATTTGGCTGGGTGCTCAGGTTGACGCCCAGGAAGTTGAAGTCGACAGGAAACAGGTCGGCGCAGCCCTCGATGCCCTTCCAGTTGTAGGCATCCCAACGCTGGGAGATGAAGTCCACTAGCTTTACCTGCTCATAAGCGCCGAACGCGCCGTTGCCAATGGTATCCGCCACATAGCCCATGGACACCGCAGCCTCCCGCAGGGCGGTGCAGGCCGCGTCGCTGAGACCCATGAAATAGATGACAGGCTGACGGATAATGGAATACAGGGGGATCAGCACAAACATAGGCAGGAAGGACCACAGGCAGCCGCCCATGGGGTTGATGCCCTCCTCCTGATAGAGCTTGGCCAGCTCCTCCTGATATTTCTGCTGGTTTTTTGCGTACTGCTTTTGCAGCTCTGCCTGCTTGCCGGACAGGCGGCCCATACGGATCATGCTGCGCTTGGATTTCATCTGGAAGGGGAGCATCACCAGGGTGACCACCAGGCTGAAGAGGATGATGGACAGACCGTAGGAATTGGTGATGGAGTACATCAGACGCAGCAGGGCGGCAAAGGGTAAAGTAATGATTTTGCCCATTGACGGTATTTCCTCCACATAAATCTTTCGTAGGGGTTACAGGGTGAGGTCTGGGCGGAGTGTTTTAGGGGACCGGATCGTACATATCCCCCTTATAAAAGGGATGGCACCGCAAAAACCGCTTTAACGCCAGCCAGCTCCCTTTGGCCGCGCCATATTTTTCAATGGCCTGGACGGCGTACTGGGAGCAGGTGGGGATAAAGCGGCACCGGGGCGGCAGCCCCGGCGAGATGCGCCGCTGATAAAACCGGATCGCCCGCAGAAGGAACCGCTTGATCATACGTTTTTCCCCCGCAGCAGCCCCACCTGACCGCAGGCCTTGTAAAAGGCGGCGGTCAGCTTCTGATAGGGCCCGTTCACGGACCTGCCCCGGGCCACCAGGATAACGTCATAGCCCTGCTTCAAGTCCGGCCGGGCCAGACGAAAGACCTCCCTGAGCCGCCTGCGGGCGCGGTTGCGCACCACGGCGCCGCCCAGCTTGGTGCTGACGGTGACGCCCAGGCGGTTGTGGTCCTGACCGTTGGGGCGGCAGTAGAGCACGAGGAAGGGGGTCACAGCGGACTTACCCCTGTTGTAGATCCTGCGGAAGGTGCGGTTTTCTTTGATCGTGACGGTTTTTTTCATCGGCTATTACCCGCAAGGACGGTCATCCGGACGCTCCGCGTCCAAACGACCGTCCCCATTCAGCTATCTCAATTTGCGATGCAGCAAACTCCGCCGTTTGCCGCCGGNNGGGCGGCGTGGCCTACGGCCGCGCGAAGCGGCCCAACGGCGAACCTCAATGGGTCAGGCGGTTGCGGCCCTTGGCGCGGCGGCGGGCGAGCACCTTGCGGCCGTTGGCGGTCCTCATCCGCTTACGGAAGCCGTGCTCTTTGGAGCGCTGACGCTTTTTGGGCTGATAGGTACGGAACATTTGCATACACCTCCTAGTCGTTTGTATTGCTGAGAGGCCTGGGGCCTCTCTACTCGACGGCGGGGAAAGATTTCCCCCCGCAGTTGACAGTTTTGCGCCTGTCTGACAACAAGCAAAAGTTATTATACAGAAAAAGGAGAGGATTGTCAACAAAAAATTCCGGATTTGCCGGATTTTCCGGCCCCTGGCATTCCAATCCTGCTCCACGGCAGCGGCCATTGAGCNCCTTCCGGCCCAAAAGTCACAAAAAGCCTCCGAAACCAGATAATTCCAGAGGCTCTTCACTGTTTACTCAAAATAGATCTGAATGTGTGCCCGTTCTGTTGAGCAAAAGCTCATTCCCGTCCTGCCGGTAGATCAACAGCCAATCCGGGGCAACGTGACACTCCCGGTATCCGGCGTAGTTCCCGCTCAAATTGTGACCTATGTTTTTCGGCGGCAGCACATCGGGGATTCTCAGCGTGTCAATGACCTGCTGCAAAAGAGCCATATCATAGTGACGCTTCACGCAGGTTTTGAAATCCTTCGTAAACCTGGTGGAGTATCTGACGTCCAGCATGGTCAATCCTCCATCANTTCANCAAANAGNNNNTCNGTGGAGCCGGTGAACCTNTGCCCGCCGCCNNTGTCNAGNTCNGCCATAGCCNCCAGNGTGNCNGCGTTGGGCGTTTCGTCCGGGACTGCCGCTCCCTGGAGATAGGCCACCACGTAGAGAAGCCGGCTTTCCGGTATCTGGTCGATCAAGGCCTTTGCAAATTCGCGGTTACTCATTGGATGCACGTATAATGAAAACCATCCTGAAAGGGGTGGTTTTCATTATTTCTCCTTTCTTGGAAAAGTTATAGAGCGGGAGTAGCTACCCGCGATATAATCAGAACAAGCACTGCGGATTTGT
>JAAVHD010000022.1 GCA_014799915.1 Oscillibacter sp. | reverse complement strand
CTACGCGGCCCCGGACTCCGCGCCTTCTTTTGTTGCGCGACAAAAGAAGGCAAAAACGCGCTTAAACCTACGGTTTAAGAATCCCTCATTTTATGGCGGGGGAAATTGTTTTTTGCGCTGATCCTGTAGTCCGTCCGGGCTACCGGACTGCGGGTGTGGTTTCGGCTGCGGTGGGCCTATTTTAGGACGTTGAATTGGTCCCTACCGTATCACGCGATGGGAACTCCCGGGGTGCTGTCCTCCGGGACCCACTCCAGAATGTCACCAGGTTGGCATTCCAAAATGTTGCAAATGACATTCAGCGTGGAAAAAGAGAGGCTCATATCCCCCAGACGCAGTTTTTGTACAGTGCTTTCGGACAAAAGTTTCTCTTGTCGTAAGCGATAGGTAGAATACCCCGCCTCTTTCAGTTTTTGCTGTACGTTGATTTTGTAGATTAACATATGATCTCCTATGCACTAAAAAACTGTTGACACAAACAAATTTTTAGTGTATAATTGAGTTATAACATAATGGGAGGCAATCAAAATGGAACAAACTACACAAGATCCATTAAGAGCGCTTTTTGAAGGGGACTATGAGCCGCAGATAAGCCATCACCCCATGACAGAAGAAGAACGTGCAATATGGGATCAGGCGCAAACGATTCTTGGCGGAGAGATGATTGATAAAATGGTATATGCCCAAAGCCATTCATTAGCAGAGGAGCAGTATGATTATTTCTGTGCAGGCTTCCGTCTGGGGGCACAGTTAATGCTGGAACTAAGATAGAAGGCTCCTTGCAAAGCAGTCATCATTAACAGGGCGTCAGCCGGACCCTTTCAACCACCAAGCTAAAGATTACGGCTTCCAACTCAGTGGCTGGATCTTCCGCATTTGCACCCAATCTGAGGAAACTCCCCCGTATAGGGAAGCGGCACGAACGTGCCGCCCCGTCAAGGGAGTCCAGAACCGTAGGTTTTGGCGCGTTTTTGCCTACTTTTGCCGCGCGGCAAAAGTAGGCCCGGGGTCCGGGGGCGGGTAGCTCCCGGGCTGGGTGTAGAACCGTCTGCCCTGCCGCCCCGGAGGGGCGGCAAAAAGAGGTGTCACCCCTACGGGGTGACAGAAAAAAGAACAGAATTTATTTTCCGCGAATCGCGGAAAAATAAATCCTCTGTTCTTTTTCTTTCGGGGCTGCCATCCGGCAGTCCCCGAAGGTCCGGACGCGGGTGAAACCCGCGTCCATCAACCAAGCCTTCAGCTCGTCGACGGAATATCCCCTCTGCCGGTGCTCCTCGCCGCTCCGGTCCCAGCCGCCGTCGGGACGGCGGGTAAAAATATCCATCCAGTAGGAGCAGAGCCTGCTCCTTTTTTCATATTCTGTCCGCCAGACGCAGTACACATCCTCTGTTTCATCCAAAAACACCTGCCCGTCCAGGGCAGCCAATTTTTCGATGCTGTTGATGTCGAATACAAGAAGCCCTCCGGGGGAAATAAATAAATGTAGCCTCTGAAAAGTTTTCTGCACATCCTTGGGACTGGTGAGGTAATTCAGGCTGTCCAGACAGCAGACGGCGGCGTCCACCGTACCATACAGATCCAGCGCCGGCATGGACTGGTTGAGAAACACCGGCGGCTCTCCCGTCAGCTCCGCCGCCTTCTCCCGGGCCTGGGAGAGCATGTCCGGACTGGCGTCCACCGCGATCAGCTCATATCCCCGCTCCGTCAGGATAGCGGTCATCTCCCCCGTGCCGCAGGCCAGGTCAAGAACCGTATGTACCGGAATCTGACTGCGTTTGAACAGCTTCTCCAGATAGTCCGCCCTGCGCTCGTAGCCCACGTCCTCCGTCAGCGCGTCGTAGACCCGCGCCAGGGCCTCATAGGCGCTCATTCCTTCTCCCCCGCCGGCTCCTTGGGGGCCTGGCGGTCAAAAAACAACTGATACCCCCCGTGCCCGAAGGCCAGGGACCGGTTCACCCGGCTGATGGTGGCGCTGGACGCGCCCGTCCGCTCCAGAATGTCGTTGTAGATCATCCCCTGCTTGAGCAGCACCGCCACCTCAAAGCGCTGCTCCATAGCCCGCAGTTCTGTTACAGTGCACAGATCCTGAAAGAAATCGTAGACTTCCTCCTCGGTTTTCAGGGTCAGGATGGCCTGATACAGGCCATCGCTCTTCTCTTTTCTGGTGATCTTTGCCATCGGATACTCCTCCGTTGATTGGGATGTCCCTATCTTATCACTTCAGCCCGCGAAAGTAAACACCTTTCCGCAAAATCTGCCGCTGCCTTTTGCCGGAAGACGGGTCATCAGGCCAGATTATAGCGAAAATAGACAGAGCTGATCGGGGCCCGCTCTGCGGAGTTTGTAAAAATAGACGGGATTCGCCACTGTTTTTTGTGGCTTTTTACATGAAAAACTCTTTCCCGTTGCCTTGACGCTGGGCAAGCCGTTGGAGTATAATAAACCCAGTATAACCGCTGGAAGAAATTGCCGGCGGCCCCTATTGCCACTATACACAATGGAGGTTCCATCATGCCCTACAGAGAAGCAGATAGCAATAGTATCTACTATTTTCATCAGGGGACTGACGTCAGCGCCTACGAGTTTTTAGGCGCCCACGCTGTCACCCACGACGGAGTTGACGGCTACATGTTCCGCGTCTGGGCGCCGCGGGCGCAGGCTGTCTCCGTGGTGGGTGATTTCAATTCCTGGGACGCCTGGGCCCACCCCATGTCAAAGATCTCGGATGAGATCTGGGAGCGCTTTGTCCCCGGCGGCAGGACTTACGACGCCTACAAGTTCGCCATCACCGGCATAGACGGCGTCCAGCGGCTGAAAGCCGACCCCTACGCCTTCCACGCCGAGACCCGCCCCGGCAACGCCAGCAAGCTCTACACCATCGACGGCTACCAGTGGGGCGACGCCGCCTGGAAGGAGAGCCGCCACAACCAGCCCATCTACACCGCCCCCCTGAACATCTACGAGGTCCATCTGGGCTCCTGGAAGCGCCGGGAGAACGGGGACTTCTACGACTATCGCAGTCTGGCCGACGAGCTGGCCCCCTATGTGAAGGACATGGGCTTCAACTTCATCGAGCTGATGCCCATCACCGAGTATCCCTACGATCCCAGCTGGGGCTATCAGGTCACCGGCTACTACGCCCCCACCTCCCGGTACGGCACCCCCGAGGATTTCATGTATTTCGTGGACCGTATGCACCAGCACGGCATCGGCATCATCCTCGACTGGGTCCCCGCCCACTTCTGCAAGGACGCCCACGGCCTCTACCAGTTCGACGGCGCGCCCTGCTATGAGTACGGCGACCGCCGCAAGGGTGAGCACTACTCCTGGGGCACCTCCGTCTTCGACTATGGCCGCCCCGAGGTCAAGAGCTTCCTGCTGTCCTCCGCCGCCTTCTGGCTCAAGGAGTATCATATCGACGGCATCCGCGTGGACGCGGTGGCGTCCATGCTGTATCTGGACTATGACCGCAAGGACGGGGAGTGGGTGGCCAACCGCTACGGCGGCAAGGAGCATCTGGAGGCCATCGAGTTCCTCCAGGAGCTGAACAAGACCGCCTTCCAGGTCAATCCCGACGTGCTGATGGTGGCGGAGGAATCCACCGCCTGGCCTCTGGTGACCAAGCCCACCGACGTGATCGGGCCCAACGGCATCGGCGGCCTGGGCTTCAACCTGAAATGGAACATGGGCTGGATGAACGACATGTGCCACTATCTGAAGATGGACCCCTGGTTCCGTCAGGGCAACCACAGGGATATCACCTTCTCCATGTTCTACGCCTTCTCGGAAAACTACATCCTGCCTCTCAGCCACGACGAGGTGGTCCATATGAAGGGCTCCGTCCGGGGCAAGATGCCCGGCGACGAGTGGCAGCAGCTGGCCGGCGTCCGGGGCTTCTACGGCTACACCATGGCCCACCCCGGCAAGAAGCTGAGCTTCATGGGCGTGGAGCTGGGCACCGAGCAGGAGTGGCACTTTGAGGACCAGCTGGACTGGGGCGCTCTGGACCGCGAGGGCAACGCCAAGCTCCACCGGTATGTCAAGGATATCAACCAGTTCTATCAGAGCACCCCTGAGCTGTGGGAGGTCGATTACAGCTGGGAGGGCTTCCAGTGGCTGGTGCCCGACGACAACGAGAACAACGTGGTGGTCTTCGTCCGCCGTGACAAGGCGGGCAACGAGCTGCTGTGCGCCATCAACTTCAACCCCAACACCTATGAGGAGTACCGCTTCGGCTGTCCCCAGGTGAAGGAATATGTGGAGGTCTTCAACTCCGACCTGGAGATCTATGGCGGCACCGGTGTGACCAACGCCAAGCCGTGCAAGGTGGAGTGGATACCCTCCCATGGACAGGAGAGCTCCGTATCCATCCGCATCCCGCCCTTCGGCGCGGTGTTCCTCCGCGGCCGCGGCAAGCTGCGGGCCAAGCCCCAGCCCAAGAAGGCCAAGGCGGAAGAAGGCGGCGAGGCCGCTCCCGCCAGAAAGACCGCGCGGAAGACGGTAAAGGACGCCGTGAAGGAACTCCTGCCTGAAAAACCCAAGCGCGGCCGGAAACCCAAAGCCGAGGCTACCGCAGCCGCAGAGGAAGCCCCCAAGAAGCGTGGCCGCAAGCCCAAGGCGGAGGCCGCCCCTGAGGCCGCCGAAAAAACCAAGCGCACTCCTCGCGGAAGGAAAACGACGCCCGAGGAATAAATACGAGAGGATAGGAAAAGCCATGAAAAAAGAGTGTATCGCAATGCTCCTGGCAGGGGGGCAGGGCAGCCGTCTGTATGTGCTGACCAGCAACGTGGCCAAGCCCGCCGTACCCTTTGGCGGGAAGTACCGCATCATCGACTTCCCGCTGTCCAACTGCACCAACTCCGGTATCGACACCGTGGGCGTGCTCACCCAGTACAAGCCCCTGGAGCTCAACAGCTACATCGGTTCCGGACAGCCCTGGGATCTGGACCGTCTGGACGGCGGCGTCCACATCCTGCCCCCCTACATGCGGGAGGGCGACAAGGGCACGTGGTTCAAGGGGACCGCCAACGCCATCTACCAGAATATCGGCTTTGTGGACATGTATGACCCGGAGTACGTGGTGATCCTCTCCGGCGACCACATCTACAAGATGAACTACGACAAGATGCTGGAGCATCACAAGAAGAACAACGCTGCCTGCACCATCTCCGTGCTGGAGGTGCCCTGGAGCGAGGCGCCCCGGTTCGGCATCATGGCCGTGGACGGTGAGGACAACATCACCGAGTTCCAGGAGAAGCCCAAGCAGCCCAAGAGCAACCTGGCCTCCATGGGCATCTATATCTTCACCTGGAAGAAGCTGCGCCAGGCCCTCATTGAGGACGAGGCCAACCCCGACTCCAGCAACGACTTCGGCAAGAATATCATCCCCATGCTCCTGGCGGCGGGGGAGAAGCTGATCGCCTACCGCTTCGACGGCTACTGGAAGGACGTGGGCACCCTGGAGAGCCTCTGGGACGCCAACATGGATATGCTCTCCCGGGGCGACCTGGATCTGCTGGAGGACAGCTGGCCCATCTACGCCCGCCTGCCCAGCCAGCCCCCCGCATTCATCGGCAAGACCTCCCTGGTGGAGCACTCCGTGGTCACCCAGGGCTGCGAGATCAACGGCGTGGTGAAGAACTCCGTGCTCTCCCCCGGGGCCTGCGTGGAGGACGGGGCCGAGGTGTCCTACTCCGTGCTGATGCCCGGCGTGATCGTAAAGCGGGGCGCTGTGGTGCGCTACGCCATCGTGGGCGAGAACTGCCAGGTGGATGCCGGCGCCCAGGTGGGCGGCGAGCCGGAGAACTATGACCCCGATACGTGGGGCATCACCGTCCTGGGCCCCAACACGGTGATCGCCGCCGGTGAGGTGGTCAAGCCCAATACGATGCTCAACAGTGAGCACAAGGAGGTGTCCAGATGAAAGGTCTGCACGGAATTATCTTCGCCTATGAGAAGCACGACGACCTGCGGGAGCTGACCGAGGCCCGTATGCCCGCTTCCGTCCCCTTCGCGGGGCGCTACCGCCTGATCGACTTCATCCTCAGCAGCATGGTCAACGCCGGGATCACCGACGTGGGCGTGGTGCTGGAGGGCAATTACCAGAGCCTGCTGGACCACCTGGGCTCCGGCAAGGACTGGGATCTCAGCCGCAGCCACGGCGGACTGCGCCTGCTGCCTCCCTTCGCCACTCAGCAGCTCCGGGGCGCCGGCGGTATCCGGGGCAAGATGGAGGCCCTGGCGGGCGTGCGCTCCTATCTGGAGGGCATCCGGCAGGATCACGTGGTCCTGGCGGACAGCGACCTGGTCATCAACATCCCCCTTCAGGATGTGTACCAGGCCCATCTGGCCTCCGGCGCGGACATCACCGCCATCTGTACCAGCAATGTAAACGGTCCCGGGGACGCCGCCTATTTCCGGCTGAGCAATGACGGCCGGATCACCGAGACCCTCTATCCCCTCCACAACCCCGAGGGGTGCCACCGTTCCCTGGAGGTCTATATCCTCTCCAAGCAGCTGCTGCTGGATCTGGTGGACGAGTGCATCAGCCACGACCAGGTGAGCTTCCGGGGCGCGGTGCTCCAGGCCAAGGCCAACACCCTGCATCTGCAGAGCTACGTCTGGGACGGCTACGCCGCCCAGATCCGCACCCTGAAGGGCTACTATATCCGCTCCATGGAGCTGCTGGACCCCGCCATCCGCCGGGAGGTGTTCCCCAAGGACCGTCCCATCTTCACCAAGGAGCGCAGCGAGGCGTCCACCTACGTGGACCCCGCCGGTGTGTGCTGCAACTGCCTGGTGGCCGACGGCTGCACCATCGAGGGCACCGTGGAGAACTCCATCGTGTTCCGTGGCGTCAGTGTGGCAAAGGGTGCGGAGGTGAAGGACTGCATCCTCATGCAGGACGTGACCATCAGCCGCGACGCGGTGCTCCATCATGTCATTGCCGACAAGGACGTGACCGTCATGGAGTCCCGGACCCTTATGGGCCATGAGAACTATCCCATGACCATCGCCAAGGGGAGCAAGGTCTGAGAGATAAGTAATAAAGGAGGAGGGAGATTCTTCCTCCTCCTTTATCTGGTATGACAATTTTTCAACCTCCGGCGGGACAAAATTCCGGAAAACCTTTACTTTTCCTCTCCGGCAGGGTATACTGTTTCTCAGCTTGATAAATTTTTGTCATGCTGCGGCGTATTTTCTTTTCATCCCCAGCAGCGGATGCTGCTGTTATCTCGATTCAGGAGGTTTTTTTATGAAAATCTTATTTGCCACTTCCGAGGCGGTGCCCTTCTGCAAGACGGGCGGTCTGGCCGACGTAGCGGGGAGCCTGCCCCAGGCGCTGGCCCAGGCCGGCAACGAGGTGGAGGTCATCCTGCCCCTGTATCAGCGGGTGTCCGATAAATGGAAGGATCAGATGGAGTTCATCTGCCACATCGAGGTCCCCCTGGGCTGGCGGCGGGTGTACTGCGGCCTGTTCCGTCTGGATAAGGACGGCGTGATCTGGTACTTCGTGGACAACGAGTATTACTTCAAGCGGGACGCCCTCTACGGCCACTATGACGACGGCGAGCGCTACGGCTTCTTCTCCCGTGCCGTCATCGCGCTGCTGCCCGCGCTCCAGTTCATGCCCGAGGTCATCCATTGCAACGACTGGCAGACCGGCCTGGTGCCCGTCTACCTCAAGGACGAGTGCGTCCGCTGGCCCGAGATCCGGAGCATCAAGACCGTCTTTACCATCCACAACATCGAGTACCAGGGCCGCTACGGCAAGGAGACCCTGGAGGATCTGTTCGGCCTGGCGCCCGGCTGGTTTGCCGACGGCACCATCGCCATGGATGGCGACGTGAACCTGCTCAAGGGCGCTCTGATGACCTGCGACGCCATCACCGCCGTCAGCCCCACCTACGCCAACGAGCTGCGCTACGCCTTCTTCGCCCACGGCATGGAGAGCGTCATCCAGCGCAACGCCGGGAAGGTCTACGGCGTGCTCAACGGCCTGGATATGGACCGCTATGATCCCGCCAAGGGCGAGGGCATCAAGTATAAGTTCAGCACCAAGAACATGTCCGGCAAGGCCAAGAACAAGGCGCATCTCCAGGAGCAGATGGACCTGGCGGTGGACCCCAACGTGCCCGTTATCGGCATCGTCAGCCGTCTGGTCAGCCACAAGGGCCTGGATCTGATCTGCAAGGTCTTCGATCAGATCATGGATCTCAACTGCCAGTTCGTGGTGCTGGGCAGCGGCGACTGGAATTACGAGCAGTTCTTTGAGCAGAAGCGGGGCCAGTACGGCGGCCGCATGGGCCTGTACCGGGGCTACAACGAGGAGCTGGCAAACGCCATCTACGCGGGCTGCGATCTGCTGCTGATGCCCTCCAAGAGCGAGCCCTGCGGCCTGGCCCAGATGATCGCCATGCGCTACGGCACGGTGCCCATCGTCCGGGAGACCGGCGGCCTGAAGGACACCGTCCACCCCTACGAGGCATGGTGCGGCGCGGGCAACGGCTTCACCTTCGCCGACTACAACAGCGGCGACATGCTCTACGTGATCCGTCAGGCGGTGGAGCTGTACTACGACAAGCCCAAGGAATTTGCCAACCTGCGCAAGGCAGGCATGGTGGAGGACTTCAGCTGGAGCCGCAGCGCCGAGGCGTATACTGAGATCTACAAGAAGATCTGCTCATAACGCAGCCACCTGAGCAATGCAGCGGGGCTGATCCGAAATCGGCCCCGCTTTTCATGTTCCAATAATCCAATAGAAACGAGGAAATTGTCAAATGGAAAAAGTGACCAAGGACGTCATGAAGCAGGAGATCATCAATAAGCTGCATCTGAACTTCGGCTGCACCGAGGAGGAGGCCACCGAGGCGAATATGATGAAGGCCTGCGCCATGGTGCTCCGGGATCATATGAGCGCCCACGCGGTGGAGACCCGCTCCAAGGTCCGTAAGCAGCAGCTGCGCCAGGTACACTACATGTCCCTGGAGTTCCTGATGGGCCGCAGCCTGATGAAGAACGCCTACAACCTGGGGGTCATCGAGGCCATGAAGGCCGCCATCGAGGACCTGGGCTTCAAGCCCGCCCACATCTTCGACATGGAGCCCGACGCGGGCCTGGGCAACGGCGGTCTGGGCCGTCTGGCGGCTTGCTATCTGGACAGCCTGACCACCCTGGAGATCCCGGCCTACGGCTACTCCATCTGCTACGAGCTGGGTATTTTCAAGCAGAAGATCGTGGACGGCCAGCAGCTGGAGCTGCCCGACAACTGGAAGGAGCAGGGCGATGCCTGGCTGATTCCCCGCCCCGACGAGGTGGAGGAGGTCCATTTCGGCGGCAAGCTCCGCCAGTTCTGGGACGGCGACCGGCTCCACGTGGTCAACGAGGACTACACCCGCGTGCTGGCGGTGCCCTGCGACATGTTCGTCGCCGGTTACGGCACCAAGCACACCAACACCCTGCGTCTGTGGGACGCCAAGAGCCCCACGCCCATCGACATGGGCAAGTTCAACAGCGGCAACTATCTCCAGGCCGGTGAGGAGAAGGCCATGGCCGAGGCCATTGCCAAGGTGCTCTACCCCGAGGACAACCACTACGAGGGCAAGAGCCTGCGCCTGCGCCAGCAGTACTTCTTTGTCTCCGCTACGGTACAGTCCATCGTGCGCAAGCACATCCAGGCCTACGGCACCGTGGCCAACTTCCACGAGAAGAATGTCATCCAGATCAACGATACCCACCCCACCCTGGTCATCCCCGAGCTGATGCGTATCCTGATGGACGACGCGGGCCTGGATTGGGACACCGCCTGGCACATCACCAGCAACTCCGTGGCCTACACCAACCACACCGTGCTGGCCGAGGCGCTGGAGCGCTGGCCCCAGACCCTGATGGAGACCCTGCTGCCCCGCATCTGGCAGATCATCTGCGAGATCGGCCGCCGCTGGCAGGAGAAGGTCACCGCTTACTACTGCGGCGACGAGAGCAAGATCCGGAACATGGCCGTCATCTGGGGCGGGGAGATCCGCATGGCGAACCTGTGCATCGCTGGCGGCACCGCCGTCAACGGCGTCTCCGCCCTCCACAGCGACATCCTGCGCAACGACGTCTTCAAGGATGCCTGTGCCATGGAGCCGGATAAGTTCAAGAACGTGACCAACGGCATTGACCACCGCCGCTGGCTGGCGGAGATTAACCCCGGTCTGGACAGCCTGATCCGGGATCTGACCAAGAGCGACAAGTATCTCCTCCACCCCGGCACGGAGCTGCCCAAGCTGGACAAGTATGCCGATGACAAGCAGGTTCTCCTCCGTCTAGGTCAGATCAAGCGGGCCAACAAGGAGGCCTTTGCCAAGTACGCCAAGAAGGCCCAGGGCTTTGTGATCAACCCCGACGCCATCTTCGACGTGCAGGTCAAGCGGCTCCACGAGTACAAGCGGCAGCTGCTCAACGTGATGCACATCATCCACCTCTACCACCAGCTCCAAGATCATCCCGGCATGGACATGCAGCCCCACACCTTCATCTTCGGTGCCAAGGCCGCGCCCGGCTACGCCGTAGCCAAGCGGATCATCCGGCTCATCAACTCCCTGGCCGATCAGGTCAACAACGATCCCATCTGCAAGGATAAGCTGCAAGTGTTCTTCATGGAGAACTACCGCGTTTCCCTGGCGGAGGTCCTGATGCCCGCCAGCGAGGTGAGCCAGCAGATCTCCACCGCCGGCAAGGAGGCCAGCGGCACCGGCAACATGAAGTTCATGATGAACGGCGCCCTGACCGTTGGCACCCTGGACGGCGCCAACGTGGAAATGCACGAGGTTCTGGGTGACGAGAACATGTTCCTCTTCGGCCTGAAGACCGAGGAAGTCACCGAGATGCGGAACATCGGCTATCATCCCTTCAATCTCTACACCCGCGACCCCAACCTGCACCGCGTCCTGGATCACATCAACAACGGTTTCCACGACGGCGTGCGCTACGACGACCTGGTCCAGCGCCTGCTGGGCGTCAATGGCTCCCAGGCCGACGAGTATATGCTCCTGGCCGACTTCGCCTCCTACTGCGCCGCCGAGCGCCGCATGGTCGAGACCTACGCCGACCAGACGAAGTGGAACCAGATGAGCCTCCACAATATCGCCCGCTCCGGCATCTTCGCCGCCGACCGCTCTATTGCGGATTACGCGGATCGGATCTGGCACGTGCCGTACAAGAAGTAAGACGGGGGACCTTCTTTTCCTTGAAAGGAAAAGAAGCAAAAGGAACTTTTTACCGCAAGCTTACGCTTGCTATAGGGTTCGTTTAACTAAAACTTTATCGCATTTGAAGTGCCAAAAGGGCGCGGAACTTTGTTCCGCGCCCTGCATTTTGTTGTCTAAATTACGCCGCGTGGATCACTCCACGCTAGAGGGCCCCACTGAAGAGGCTTGGTTTCTACGGAACGGCTTTCACCTCTGCAACATCCCTGTAGGGGCGCACATTGTGCGCCCGCTTCTACGGGTCACATCTACACTTCTGATGTTGCACCCCGTAGGGCGCGACGACCCGGCGCGCCGTCTCTGCTGAAGCCTTAAGGATTCACAGGGAAAAACTGCTCAGTCATCTCTGCATTCATCCCTGTAAACAACACTCCTGGATAACAGATCTCCAGAAATTCCTTCCCCGCATCCGTTTCCAGCAGCGCGGCGGAGAGGATCGCCTGGAAATTCTCGTCCAGCTCCTCCCTCGCCAAAGTAACAGCCACTGTTATGTCATCATCAGCGGAGTGAAGGACTGCGGATGCACTGCCTTCGATTTCCTTATAATCGCTCGTAAGCAGAATCGCCGCATCCACGCCGCCGTCGCTCAGCGCCTGCGCCGTAATACCCCCGGCAGTGCCGATAGTAATCGTGATCTGCTCCTCTGCGGTGCATCCCTTTTCCGCCAGTGCCTCGCCCGCCAACCGGGAAAGTTCATCCAACTGGGACAGGATTCTGTCCGCCTCGCTCCAGTCCACCGCCACCTCGACCGTCAGCCGGTCTAAAACGACAGGCTGCGGCTCGACCGGCTGATACTCCTCCATCACAGCGGGCGGAATCAGCGTAGCCGCAGGCGGCTCTGAGTCCTCCTCCGGAGCGGGAGCCTGCTGGTACGCCAGATGACATCCCGCCAGCACCAGACACCCCGCCGCCAGAAAAGCAAGAACCTTCTCCCTCATTTTACGCCAGGCCCAGCTCCGCCATCTCGGCGTTGATTTTCTCCTCGCAGGAGCGCATGGCCAGGATAGTCCGCTCCATCAGCGTCTCCAGCTCCCAGCCCAGCCGCTCCGCGCCCTGACGGATCACGTCCCGGCTGCATCCGGCGGCGAATTTCTTGTCCTTGAACTTCTTCTTGAGACTGCTGACCTCCATGTCCTGCACGCTCTTGCTGGGCCGCATTTTAGCCGCAGCTCCAATCAGACCCGTCAGCTCGTCGGCGGCAAAGAGCACTTTCTCCATCTCGTGCTCCGGCTCCACGTCAGAGCACAGGCCATAGCCATGGCTCACCACGGCATGGATCAGCTTCTCGTCCACGCTTGCCTCCCGCAGAAGCTCCGGAGCCTTCTGGCAGTGCTGCTCCGGCCACTGCTCAAAATCGATGTCGTGCAGCAGTCCCGCCATAGCCCAGAAGTCTGCCTCCTCGCCGTATCCCAGCTCCTTGGCATACCAGGCCATGACTCCCTCCACCGTTAGTGCGTGGAGAATATGGAAAGGCTCCTTATTGTACCGGCGCAGCAGCGCCAGTGCTTCATCTCTCGTGTGGGGCATGATTTTGTTCTCCTTTTTCATTTTTCGATTTTGTGCGCTGTAATAATTGTATAACTATGTGCGTTTATCGTGATTTTACAATGATCTACCGTTGCATACCAGTTCTTTCCCGCCCGCTCAATAACCGCACTTTTGTCCAGAATGTGTACCCTGCACCACTGCACAACGTCATCTGTCTCAAGTTTTAAGTTCCTTCTTATGCGCTCCACACCCATCTCTGTTGTATGGAGCTTATCAATATTTTCAAGTAAGCTGTTCATTTGAGCTCTCCATAATTCCGGATTACTTCCTGCTGTAACAGTACGGATAACCGGTTTCAGCAGATCAATTTTCCCAGCAGGCTCATAACCGTCTCCGCCCGGCGGTAGGACTGCTCTCCCAGCTTGGTAAACAGCTTTTGCAGGCATACGTCCAGCGTCTCGTCCGCCGCCCGCTGGTAGTTCAGCCCGTTGCACACCTCCTGGTGGTAGCAGGAGCGCAGTGCCTGCGAGAGGTTCTCCCAGTTCTGGGGTTCCACAGTGATAGCGGGCGTGTACCGCTCCCCGGTAATGAGGTAGTAGGCCGCGCACAGCTCCTTCGCGGCGGCGCACTTCTCAGCGGCGGCCTGCCGGAGGATTCTCGCCGCCTGCTGGTTTCTTACCCGACAGGCCAGCGCCTGACAGCACCGGCTCTCTGCCATTTCCTCCTGGAGAAAGCCCTCTACCACTTCCAGGGAATTCTTAGCCTCCGTGCCCATGCAGCAGGGATTTTCCTCCGCGCCGGGGAGAGTGGCCTCACCGCCAACCTCCTGCCGGGACATAGGCGCAGCGGCGGACACCGCCGACGGAGCGACAGGAATCGTGGACGCGGCGGGAGCCGTATCCTGGGATGGTTCCGTCATACCGGCGGACGCGGGGTCGGCGGAGAAGGGGTCCATCCCCGGCGTGACCCGCTGCCAGACCTGATCGTATACGCGGTAATCATAAGCGGGGGACACAGCCTGCCCGTCAAATGTCGTATTTTCCATAGCAACAGCCTCCTTTACAAGACCATTGTATGTGAAACGGAAAAAATCGTGACGGACACGCGCTCCCGTAGGGCGCGACGACCCCGGCGCGCTGTTCGCAGCAATTCCCGGGGGACGGCGGGCCGGGTCATCCCGCCCTACAGGATCGAAATCAGGTGCTCCGCCGCCAGCCGGTAGCCCTCAAATCCATGCCCTGCCACCGTCTTACAGCACGCCAGCCGGATATAGGACACCTGCCGGAAGTCCTCCCGCTTGCTGACGTCGGAGATATGCACTTCTACAGTAGGAATCCCCACCGCCTTCACCGCGTCCAGCAAAGCCACGCTGGTGTGGGTATAGGCGGCGGGATTGATGACGATACCGTCGAATTTCTGATAAGCCCCCTGGATAGCGTCCACCAGCGCGCCCTCGTGGTTGGACTGGAAAATCTCGCATTCGACCCCTAACTCCTTGCAGAACTCCCGGATATATTTCTCCAGGGAGGCGTAGGTCTGCTTACCATAAATATCCGGTTCCCGGATGCCCAGCATATTCAGGTTGGGCCCGTTGAGAAACAGCAGTTTCATAGCGTTTCCAGCTCCTTTTCGATTTGTTCCGCCGCACCCTCAATGGTGCCGCCGTTGTCTGTCGTAAGATCCGCGAAAGCGGCGTACAGCGGCTCCCGCCGCACCCACAGCTCACCCAGATCTGTACTCTGCGACACAGGCCGTCCATCCTTGGGCAGCAGGGAGAGGTCCCGCTTGATGTGAACGATGACGCCGTTCTGGTGGAGGGGAGCGTAATTTTCCTGCCGGGTGACCACCCCGCCTCCGGTGCTGATAACGCACCCGGTATGGGCTCCGGTCTCCTGGACGATCTGACTCTCCAGCTTGCGGAAAGCATCCTCGCCCTCATTTGCGAAAATCTCCGGAATGGGCTTTTCCGCCCGGTCTGTAATCAGGTGGTCCAGGTCCACAAATTCCTTCCCCAGTCGCTTGGCCAGAGCGCGTCCAATCGAACTCTTGCCGCAACCGGGCATTCCAATCAAAACCACGTTCCGCACCTGGGCAGTCAGACCGGCGATCACAGCCTCCAGCCGGTTATCGGGGATGTCCTCCCCGGTGAACAGTTCGGCAGCCCGTTTGGCCTGGGCCACCAGCATGGGCAGTCCGCAGGAGCAGGGGATTTTCCGCGCCTCCGCCTCTATAACCAACGCCGTGCGCAGGGGGTTATACACCACATCCAGCACCCCGGTCAGCCGGGGAAACGTGTCCAGCGATACCGGCGAAACCCCGGCGTTGGGGAACATCCCCACAGGGGTGGTGTTGATAAGGACCTCCGCGTCCGCGTGGCGGGAGAGATTTTCATAGTTGTCCTCCCCCTTCCGGGAGACCACCACGATCTCCTTCGCGCCTAATTCCTTCGCGGCGGCGCAGGCGGTGTGGCTGGTCCCGCCGGAACCCAGCACCACTACTTTTTTCCCCGCCATATCCACCCCGGCGCGTTTCGCCAGATAGATGAGTCCGTCGATGTCAGTGTTGTGCCCAGTGAGCTTGCCGTCCCGGTTCACCACTGTGTTTACCGCCCCGATGGCGGCGGCCCGGGGGTCCACCTCGTCACAGAGGGGGATCACCGTCTGCTTGTAGGGGATGGTGACGTTCAGTCCTTTGAAATTTCTCTGCCGGAACAGCTCCTCTACCGCCGACCGCGGCGTGGGCAGCAGTTGGTAGTCATAGCCCGCCAGGGCCTTGTGAATCTGGGGAGAAAAGCTGTGGCCCAGCCTTTCTCCTAAAAGTCCGTATTCCATCAGAATACCTCAGAATACGCGCCCAGGAAGGTGAAGAAATCCTCTTTCTCCAGCTGGCTGAGAATAGCCTGTGTGTCCTCGCTGCGCACGGAGGCGTCCACGTCGAAATAGAAGCGGAACTCAAAGTCCTTGCCGGGGATGGGGCGGCTCTCCAGCTTGCTGATATTCAGCCCGCGGGTGGCGAATTTGGCGATGAGGCTGTACAGAGAGCCGGGCCGGTGACTGGCGGAGGCCACGAAGGTGATCTTATTGGCCCCCTCGTAGATCTCCAGATTCTTGGAGATGCAGATGAAGCGGGTGTAATTGTGGTCCGTGTTGGACACGTGGTCGGAGAGGACCTTGAGCCCATAGAGATCCGCGCAGTTGGCGGAGGCGATGGCGGCGATATCGGTACGGTCGCTGTCGGCCACGTACTTGGCGGCGCGGGCGTTGTTGTCGAAGACGGTGATCTTCACGCCGCTGCTCTTGAGGAAGTCTCCGCACTGGTTCAGGGCTTGCTCGTGGGCCACCACTTCCTTGACGTCCTTGAGGTTCACACCGGGCTTGGCCAGCAGACAGTGCTCGATTTTCAGCTTCAGACTGCGCACGATCTTGCAGTTGTATTTCTCCATCAAGTCGTAGACCTCAGTGACGGAACCGGCGGAGGAGTTCTCGATGGGCAGGATGCCGTAGCGGCACATACCGGTTTCCACCGCCCGGAACACGCCGTCGAAGCGTCCAAAGTAGAGGATCTGCGGCAGAGAAAACATCTTATCACAGGCGATCTGAGAATACGCGCCCTCCGCTCCCTGGCAGGCCACCACGGCCCGGGAGGGGAACTCCCCGCTGGTCTCCGCCGCAGTCAGGATATCCTTGCACAGCTTCGACTCGTCGGTGGACAGGCGGTTCTCCTGATAGTCCCGGCTCAGCTCCAGCAGGGTGGAGTAGAGGATCTTGGTGTACTCCTGGAGCTCCTCGCCGCACTGGCCGGTGACGCGGTAGAGAATGTCCCGCTCCCGTCCCGCCGCGAAGACGGGGGCACTGTGCTCCTTTTTATAGTCCGCTACGTTTTTGACCGTCTCCATGCGCTGCTTGAACAGCGCCACCAGCTGGTCATCGATCTGATCCAGTTGGTTCCGATAGTCTTGCAATTCCATGTTGGTATCCTCCCTATATGTTGTTCTTTCGCAAAATAGTATTTCAATTATGAGTGGAAATCGCCCGGATCGCACCTCCGGCATGGATGCGCACCACCCGATCCTCGTCATGCTCTGATAAAAGTCTCAGTTTCTCCAGGCAATGCCGCACATACTCCGGTTTGCGCTTGCCCAGTACCCGGAACATCTCCGGTGCTTCCATCCTGACCCGGACATTTTCATCGTCCAGCAAACGTTCAAACACCGGGATAACGTTTTCGTAAGCCTCCGGAGCGTTTGTCGCTATATTTTCGGACGCCCAGATAAAGCTCAGACGGACATTAGGGCTCCCATCCTCTGCCAACGACAGCATTTTGTCCCAATAAGGCCGGACCAGCGTATACTCTGCCCTGCCGATCCGCCCCAGGGCATTCAGCGCCCGTTCTCTGAGAAAATCATCCTCCGCATCCAGAAAAACGGCGATTTCCTCCAGAAAAAGCCGCACCTCCGCAGGATACAACAGCCCCATTTCGCCCAGCATCCACAGCGATTTCCCCGTTATCTTTACGGACTGCCCTTTCAGCAGCGAGGCAACGAAAGTAATATTTCCCTTCCACTGTGCCTTATTTTTTGTAAGAGCGCTGAGCTGTGCGTATAATTCCTNTTCATTCATCTGTGTGCTCCAGGAGCATATCCAGTATGGTTAAAGCCGTCACAGCCTCCACCACCGGCACNGCCCGGGGCACGATGCAGGGATCNTGCCGGCCATGGATGACGAGGCTGGTATTCTCTTTCGTTTGCAGGTCCACGGTGTCCTGCTCCCTGGCGATGGACGCGGTGGGCTTAAAGCCTACGTTGACCACCAGCGGCATCCCGCTGGTGATCCCGCCCAGCACNCCTCCGGCGTGGTTGGTNCGGGCGGCAACCCTGNCCNCNTCCATCACAAAGGGGTCGTTGTGCTCGCTGCCCCGCATCCCGGCGGCGGCGAAGCCNGNCCCNAAGGACACCCCCCGCACGGCGGGGATGCCGAACAGNGCGGCGGCCAGCCGGTTCTCCACNCCGTCAAACATGGGCTCNCCGATCCCGGCNGGCANNCCCACGGCAAAGCANCGCACCACGCCGCCCACGGAATCNGTCTCCATCCGCGCCGCCTCGATGGCCTGCCGCATNTNCACCCCGGCATCGTCGCTGAAAACCGGNAAAGNNTTTNCCNAAAGTGCCNNNANNTCCTCCCGGGAGACTTTCGCAAAATCCGGNGCGGTATCAAACACNCCGCCNATCTGGTCNATATGGGCGGCNACGGNAACGCCCTTNTGCTCCANNAGCTGTAAAGCNAAAGCNCCTGCAAANCACAGNGGGGCCGTCAGCCGTCCGGANAACTGCCCACCGCCCCGCACATCGTAATCACTGCCGTACTTTATCATGGCGGTGTAATCAGCATGGGAGGGGCGGGGGGTGCGTTTAAGGCCGGAATAATCCTTGCTGTGCTGNTTGGTNTTGTGNATCACCATAGCCACCGGCGCGCCGCANGTNCNGCCNTCCACCAGTCCGGAGAGNATCTCCGGCGTGTCACTCTCCTTCCGGGGAGTGGACCAGGCATTCTGTCCAGGGGCCCGTCGGGCCACGAAGGTCGTTACCCGCTCCATGTCCGGCGCAAATCCGGCGGGCAGGCCGTCGATGACGCAGCCGATGGCTGGGGCGTGAGACTGACCGAACACCGTGACTTTTAATTTACTCCCCAGCGTGTTCATGGAAAACGCCTCCTAACATTCGGTAATGTTCCCAGAAATTGGGATAGGACTTTGCTACGCACTCCGCCCCCAGGAGCGTCACCGGCTCCCGGCAGCGGGTGGCGGCAATGGCCGCCATCATGGCGATGCGGTGGTCGTTGCAGCAGTCCACCACACAGCCGCCGGACAGAGCGTCCTTTCCGTAAATGGTCAGACTGTCGGGATGCTCCTCCACCGCAGCCCCCATAGCGTTCAAGGTCTGCGCCACCGTGGCAAGACGGTCGCTCTCCTTGATGCGCAGGCGTCCGGCGTTGGTCAGGCGGGTGATCCCCTGACGCACTGCCGCCGCCGCCGCGACAGGCGGAGCAAGGTCGGGACAGCCGGACATGTCGNTCTCTGTATCGCCGGGCTGGGACAGCTCCTGGCAGTGGGATTCGATCACCCGGTCCCCCTGGAGAGAATACTGTGTGACGCCCTGGATGTCGATCTCACAGCCCAGATTCCTGGCGGCGTACCAGAACGCGGCCTGGGACCAGTCGCCCTCCACTATGACCTCCGCGCTTTGATATGGCTGACCGCCGGNGATGNGGTACTGCGGCGGGANAGAGCGGGTGGTGGGGATATCGACGCCAAATTCGTGCATAGCATCCAGTGTCATGGCGATATAGGCTTCGCTCTCCAGCCGGGTGGTTGGGATAATAACAGAAGGGCCGTNCAATAATGGCAGGGCAAAGAGCAGACCTGTGAAGAATTGACTTGACACATTCCCCGGCAGACGGTACTCNCCTGGGGTCAGNNGNCCCTCTACCGTCAGGACTCCATTTTCCTGTTTATACCGGATGTTTTTTTCGTCGAAAAGATCNAAATAAGGCTTCTGGGGCCGCTCCATGAGCCGCCCATGCCCGGTAAANACCCCNCCGCCCCGCAGGGCCAGGGCCACGGGTATCAGAAAACGCAGNGTAGAACCCGATTCCCCACAGTCAAGTTTCGGCAAATAATCGCTTTTTGTATTCAATTCCGTCATACACCGCCGGGTGGCCTGGATGTCCTGGGAGTCTGCCAGGTTGTGGATGACGCTCCCTTCGCCCGCCAGAGCGGCGGCGATGAGCAGGCGGTGGGCCTGGGACTTGCTGGGGGGAGGGGTGACGGTTCCGGAAAGTTTTTTCGGCGTGATGGTCAGGTTCACAGCGCCGCCTCCGTAAAGCCCCGCAGGCCCTCCATGTCCAGACGGACGGTTTTAGCCTTCCCGATCTCCTCCAGCACCACCACATCGATGCTGCCTCCGCTGCGCTTCTTGTCGCCGGTAGCGGCGGCGTAGAGCTGGCTGGCGGTGTAGGGGCACTCCACAGGCAGATCGAACCTCTCGCAGGCGGAAATCACCGCGTCCAGTGNCCCGGCCGGGCTGTAGCCCAGCTTCTCCGCCGCCCGGGAGGCCAGCACCATGCCGGTGGCCACGGCGTAGCCGTGGGAAATGGTGTAGCCGCTGCACTTCTCGATGGCGTGGCCCAGGGTGTGGCCGAAGTTGAGGAGCTTCCGCTTGCCGTGCTCAAACTCATCCTCATTCACTACAGCGGCCTTGATCTCCACATTCCGGCGCACCACGTCGTCGATGTGGGGGTGAACGTCCTCGATCATGAGGAAGTCGTAAAAGGACTTGTCCGCGATGAAACCGTGCTTGATGGTCTCCGCCATGCCGTCGGCAAAGGTAGCGGCGGGCAGGGACTTGAAGGTGTCCGTGTCACAGATGACCAATCTGGGCTGGTGGAAGGCCCCCGCCAGATTTTTTCCCGCCGCCAGGTCAATGGCGGTCTTGCCGCCCACGGAGGAGTCCACCGCCGCCAGGAANGTGGTAGGGATCTGGACAAAGTCNATGCCCCGCTGNTAGGTGGCNGCGGCNAAGCCNCCCATATCGCCCACCACGCCGCCGCCCAGTGTGACAGCGAAGTCGGAACGGGTCAATTTGTTTTCGGCAAAAAACTCCAAAATACTACCATAGGTATTCAGATTTTTATTCTGCTCCCCGGCGGGAAAGGAATGGAGGCAGACTTTGAAGCCAGCGTCCTGGAGGGAGCGGCAGACCTGGGCCGCGTACAGCGGCTCCACGGTGGTGTCCGTGATAACGGCGCAGGTGCGGGGGGGGATGATCTCGGCGACTAGCTGGCCCGCAAGGGCCAGCAGGCCGCCGCCGATTTTTACGGGGNAGTTGGTGGATGCGTTTACTATAACAGTCTNCATAAAAATTTACTCCTTTTCTTCGCGCCCCGTTGGGCCGCGCTTTGCGCGGCCATAGGGCTGGGCTGGCCGCAGGCCAGCTAACGCCTGCGGGCGCAAGGGGGGATTTTTCTTCCGTCAGCCCGGGACCTGCGCGGCCCCGGACCCCGCGCCTACTTTTGCCGCGCGGCAAAAGTAGGCAAAAACGCGCTTGAACCTACGGTTCAAGACTCCCTTGACGGGGCGGCACGTTTGTGCCGCTTCCCTATACGGGGGAGTTTCCTTGGATTGGTCGCAAATTCGGGAAATCCAGCCACTGAGTCAGAGTCCGTAATCTTTAGCTTGGTGCTTGAACGACTCCGGCTGACGCCCTGTTAATGATGACTGCCTCCCAGTTGCGCATCGCCGGGAGCTCCCCGCGTGTAATACGGTAGGGACTAATTCAACATCCTGAAATAGACGCTAGGCAGAAGAAACCACACCTGCACTCCGGTAGCCCGGACGGACTGGAGGATGAGCGCAAAAACAATCTCCCCCGTAATTCAGGAAGGTTCTTAGGAAACGTAGTTTCCTAAGCGCGTTTTTGCCTTCTTTTGTCGCGTGACAAAAGAAGGCGCGGAGTCCGGGGCCGCGTAGGTCCCGGGCTAGGTGGAGAACCCACTGCCCTGCCGCCCGCAGGGCGGCAACGAGAGGAAAGCGGTGCCGCCGCGCAGCGGCGGCAAAGATTTCAGCAATCTTTGTCGATTGCCTCCTTGATCTCCCGCGCATGTTTGAGCATATCTCTCAGCCTCTCCCGGTCGCCCCGGCGAATGGTATACGCAAACGCCGCCAACTCTTCCACCAGAGTATCAATCTCCCTGACAAGCGCCTCCTGGTTCTCCAGAAACAGCTCCGTCCACATGTCCTCATTCAACTTAGCCACCCGGGTCATATCCTTAAAGCTCCCCGCAGAAAATCCCTCAAAATTCGGGGCTGAGGGGCTACCTACATAGGCGCAGCTCACCACGTGGGCCAACTGGGAAGTATAAGCAATAATATGGTCGTGTTCCTCTGGGGTGGAGGGCTGGAGGTGCCCAAAGCCCAGCTTTTGAGCAAACTCCCAGATATCATCCAGACATGCCTGGGGCGTGCCGGGATAGGGGGTCAGGATCAGCGACGCCTTCTGGAACAGCTCCGGGAAGGCGTTGGCGTAGCCGGACCGCTCGATGCCCGCCATGGGGTGCCCACCTATAAAGTGGAACCCCGCGTCCTTTACCACGTCCCGCAGCGGGTCGCAGACCACGCCCTTCACGCCGCCGCAGTCCATGACGATGCCGCCCTTGCGGAACCGGTCCCGGTGCCGGGTCACGTACTCGACCGTGGCCTCCGGATAGAGGGCGATGATGACCAGGTCACACTCCGAGAGCTTTTCTTCCGTCAGGACCCCGTCCAGCACGCCCTCGTCCAGCGCCCGGCTGAGGGTCGAGCTGCTGCGGTTGTTGCCCAGCAGGGTGCAGTCCGTATACTTGTGGATGGCCTTGGCCATGCTGCCGCCGATCAGGCCCAGACCAACGACGCCTACTGTCTTTATCATAATGTTTCTTCCTGTTTTCCATAGTGTCAACGGGAAGCTCCCATAAGCTCCCATTATTATATAAAAGTATACCACACTTTTTCCCACTTGTGGAGATGTAAAGTAACAAAAATGTAAATTTTATCATTTTTTCCAAAATCTGGTTGCATGTTCCCCGCCGGATGTGGTATTGTAAGGAAACAGGGGAGATTTTCTTTCCTGTGAGTCCGTATGAAAGAAAAGAGGAACGTCTGTGGCAAAGGGATACCAGAGCTACCGGGGCCGGCGTTCAGTGGGGACGTGGATCGCCATCATCCTGCTGGTCCTGATCTTAGTCGCAGCCTGCGCCTTTCTGTACGCGCAGTATAACGCTTCTTATGCCGATGACGGCAGGATCTATGTGGAACTGCCCTACTTCGGCAAAGTATATCTGCCCATGCTCGTCCCGCCGGAGCCTGACCCCGGCGAGGAGGACGACGGGCCCGCGCTCCCCCCCGTCCAGCTGGTAGTAGACGAGCCGGAGGCGGGGCCTGAACCGGAACCCGAGCCTGAGCCCGAGCCGGTGGTTCTGGACCATCACCTGGTAGAGCTGAGCGCCCTGCCGACGGATGCGGGCGATCTGGCGGGAATTCTGGCTCCCCAGGGGGCCAACGGCTTCGTCTACACCGTCCGGGACGACACGGGAGCGATCTTCTGGGCCTCGCCTACGGGACAGAGCAAGGCGGTCCAGCCCGGGACCGAGACGGAGACCGAAATCCTGCGAAGCCTCTGCGCCTCGGAGGACGTTCTGTCCGTGGCCCGGTTCAACGTGCTCCACGACAGCTACTACGCCTTCGCCAACATGAAGGACGCCGCCATCTGCCAGAACGGCAATTACGGCTACGTCTGGTACGACAGCCGCTCCTACCACTGGCTGGAGCCGGAGAAGGAGATGGCACGGCAGTATGTGGTGGGCCTGGCGGTGGAGTGTGCCCAGCTGGGTTTTGACGAGCTGCTGCTGGAGGAGCTGTGCTACCCCACCCGGGGCAACACCTACAAAATCAACTATGGCGATAACACCATGGAAAAGAAGGACGCTCTGGCTCTGCTGCTGACCGAGATCCGCACGGCGCTGGAGCCTTACGGCACTAAGGTTTCCCTGCTCCTGACCCAGGATGAGCTGGACGGGAAGGAGCAGGACGCCTCCGGCGTGGATCTGGCGACGCTGCTGCCCCTGGCGGACTGTGTGTATGTCCAGGCGGCCGACCCGGCTGCCGCCCAGGCGGTCCTGGACGCCGCCGTGGGCGAAGGGGTGGAAGCTCCCATGCTGGTGTGCATGGCGGCGGAGCCGGGGACGGTGGAGAATTGGTGCGTTCCCGCGGCGTGAGAGGATAGAGAATAGCAAAAGCGAGGCCAGCCGGGTGACCGGCTGGCCTCGCTTGGATATAGCGGTATAGTGAAAATAGAGGAAGATTGACGCAAACGGCCCCGACATTCGGATGTCGGGGCCGCCGCCTCGCAGAGCGCAATTCATACATGGTCGCAGACCATGTATAGAAGTGCGCCGTTAGTATAATTACACTAACGGGACGGAGACAGTTTTGAACAAAAGAAGCCTCCTGGCCAGCAGACGCTTAATGGACAAAGTTTTTTCTGCGCTACACTGTAGGAAAACAGGAACATGGATGTGTGCGCCGTTGGGACGGCAGGTTTTCGCCGTATACCTGTTATACAGTCAGTCCATCCTTTCAGTCGCAATTCATGATATTCACTGCAACAGCCCTTGGCCAACGCCGGTCATTTTCAGCGGGCGTGGAATTATACCTCATGTGAATTTCTCGATTGCCCAGAGGTCGCCGGGCACAAATTTCACGGTGTATTCCTTGGATGGTTCCCCGGCAAACAGGCAGATACCCTCTAAATAGAGCATATCTTTGGAAGAACCACGATTCTTTTGCCAGTAAGCGCTTTTGCAATCGTGCGCCCACAGAAAGTGGTTTTTGTCGATGACACTGGGCGGCCACTGAAAACGTGAATAACGTGAATCGCTTCCATATATGGGAAATACCATGACCGCGTCGCCGATCTTTTTCTTTCTGTCATAGACCTCGGCAATGACGGAACCGTCGGCGACCGCCGGCAGATTGTCAAAGATGGTAAAGTCCTCCCCCCGCACCCATGTAGTCACACGAATCGTCCCGCTCTCTGAAACCGTGACCTTAGTATCGGTAAAGGAAAGGTGCTTGATGACTTCCGTGCCTGGCATATCGGAAACCAGCTTCATGCGTACCGCTTCGAGGGAGGCACGCGCCGTCCGGCAATCGTCCCCAGCAAGCGATATCATTGTAGATGCATGCGCCGCCAGGGCCTGGTTATATTCCCGCGCTTGTGCGTTGCGCTGCTCCGTGGCGGACAGGGACATCAATGCGGGAACGGTCCCGCCGATGCCGGAGGCTATGCCCGCCAGGATCGCGCCGTCGGACTCCTTGTGAACGGGCATAGAATTCGCTCTGCTTGCTCTGCGCTCACTGTCTTTTATACGATCCTTGAACATGGCGATTGGCTTGTCCCGGCCATGCAGGCCGGTGTAAACCTGGAGCAGTCTGGCCCTTTCCGTTTCCTCTGACTTAAGTTTCTCCAGGGATTTCTGTTGGATTGCCTGCTTCTCCCCCTCCGCGAGTCTTTTGCCCTCCGCAAAGATACGATGAAGTTCCTTCTCATCCGCGTGAGTAAGATTATGCGCGCTTACAATCGCCTTCAGGCGTTCACGCTTTTCCGGCGAGTTAATCCGGGACAAATCTGTAATGCCATGTTTTTTGCAGTCCGTATAAAAAGCTTGTTTCTTCTTACGCTTGTAATCCGGTCCTACCCAGAATATCCAGAGAAAAAGCATTATGCACCACGCTATGCCAAAGCCTATAAAAACTGATTCCATCATATTGTGTCCTCCTGTTCCGCTACTTCACTTGCTGGTTGTGAGCTTCTACAAGACTCTGCGCTTGTTCATCGGACTTCAGGCAGCGATTGCAGCAACTCACCTTCTTCGGGTAGCCCTCCAGCACTTCGTCGATCCGAAATGCCTTTTCCGAATGAAACGCCTCTTTTACAAGGAAGCAGGTTTCCTTGTGCAGTTTTCCGCTGCCGTGATTCAGAACATATTTTCCCATTGCAGCATACACTCCTTTCTTTGTCTACAGAAAAGCGTACGTTCCTGTAAGTACGCCCTGTTTTTGGGATAAAGAAAGAATACCATATAAACCACCGATTTTCAATATCTCGACAGTAATTTTTAGGGGAAAACTCGGCTTACAGGAACGTACACCTTCCTGTAAAAACACCCCCCTTACAATATGCTGGACTTTTCGTATATCTCCGCCCGATACCGGAACGAAGAGATCGGCATCCCGCACTCCTTTGCCGCCGCTGTACAGGTGATCTTCCTGGCCTTCCACCGCTGGTAGGCGCTGTGGAAGTTCTCCGGCAGGGGCCTGGGCGGCCTGCCGAACTTCACGCCTCTCGCCTTCGCCGCCGCGATGCCCTGCGCCTGCCGCTTGCGGATGTTTTCCCGCTCATTCTGCGCCACAAAGGACAGAATCTGCAGCACCAGGTCCGCGATGAACGTCCCCATCAGGTCCCTGCCCTGCCGGGTGTCCAGCAGGGGCATGTCGATGACGCAGATATCCGCGCCCCGCTCCTTGGTCAGTACCCGCCACTGCCTCTGGATCTCCTCATAATTGCGCCCCAGCCGGTCGATGCTCAGTATGTAGAGCAAATCGCCCGGCTTCAATTTTTTCACCATCCGCTGGTACTGGGGCCGGTCGAAGTCCTTGCCGGACTGCTTGTCCATAAAAAGGTCCTCCGGTCTGATGCCCTTCCCCTGCAGGGCGACCCTCTGCCGGTCCTCGTTCTGGTCCGTACTGGACACACGGATATAGCCGTAAATGTTTCCCATCCCGCGCCTCCTTGTTTTTGTATTTACATAGGCGAGTTCTTCAGAGAAAGTTGTACCAGATAAAGCAACCGTGCGCAAATGATCCGTGCAAGGCCGCCGCACCATCCCTGTAGGGGCGAGCATTGCTCGCCCGCAAACCGAAGGGCATATGCGAGACAAGGTCAGCGCGGTTCTACCTTTTAGAAACGGGCGAGCAGTGCTCGCCCCTACACAGATCTCTCAAAATTTCAGAAGGTTCATCTAAATTTGATCCCCCTGGGGCGCAGAAACCACAGCGTACACTTCCAACAAAACCAGCCCCTCTCTCCATTTGATTCTGTATAATTTTGCCGAATTGCGAAAATCTTGACAAAATCGCTGGTATTGTTTTGTGGTTTGTGCTATACTATTGAATGCCCGTGTCAGCACCAAAATTGGCGGGGAGCCGGACTGCTCCTGTCAACCGTTGGCGCGGCACGAACACAAAAAATCCTGATTCAGAATCGGTAGAAAAGGGGTGAGACAATGTCACTGGAAGCCATAACCAAGATCCGCTCCGTGGAGGAGGGCATGGACCAGGCCAGAGCTGACGCCAAGGCCCGCGCCCAGAAGCTTGCCGCCGAAGCCGAGCGGGAGGGCCGCGCCCTGCTCCAGCAGGGCAAGGAACAGGCCGCGAAAGCAGCCGCCGCCGAGATGGAAAAGGCGGAGTCAGCCGCCGCCAAGCGCCGGGAGGAGATCCTGGCTCAGGCGGATAAGGACTGCGCGGCGCTGAAAAAGGAGGCTGAGTCGCGCATGGGCAAAGCGACGCAGGCAATCTTAGGAAGGGTGGTTGGAAACTAAATGGCTATTGTCAAGATGAAACGGGTCCGGCTCATCGCCCTTGCCAAGGACAGGGACGCGCTGCTGTCGGAGCTGCTTCATGTGGGCTGCGTGGAAGTGCGTGAGCCGGAGGCGGAGCTGGAGAACGGCGACGCCCTGCTGCACCGGGACGTATCCGCCCTGGCGGACGCCAAAGGAGATCTGACCCAGCTGCAGCACGCCATCGAGGTGCTGGGCAAGTACGCCCCCCAGAAGAAGGGCCTCCTTACCCCCCGCGCCAAGATAGGCGAGGCGGAGCTGCTGGACGAGGCCGCCCGGCGCGCCGCCCTGGAGAAGGCCGCCAAGATCAATGGTCATGCCCGGACCATCGGCCAGCTCAACACAAGGGAGACCCGGGTTCACGCCGACCGGCTGGCCCTGGAGCCCTGGAGCGCCTGCGACGTGCCTCTGCAAATCAAGGGCACGGCGAAGACCTCCATTTTACTGGGCATGGTGCCCAATACCACGGACATGAGCGCCCTGGCGGGCGCGCTGGACGAGGCGGCAAAAGCCGCCGAAGTGAAGGAGCTGTCCTCTGACCGGGAGCAGCGGTATCTGGAGGTCATCGTACACAACGACTGCCGCCAGGCTGCCCTGGACGCCCTGCGGGGCTTCGGCTTCAGCTTCGCCCAGATCAAGGACCTCACCGGCACTGTCCGGGAGAACATCCAGGCCCTGGGACGGGAGCTGGACGAAATTTCCAAGCAGCGGGACGCCGAGATCCAGGCTATCGCCGCCATGGGCTCCTGCACCGACGAACTGAAAACCGGTCTGGACCGGGTGGAGCAGGTCATCGCCACGGAGAGCGCCAAGGAGCGCCTGCTCACCGGCGGTTCCATCCTCTACCTGGAGGGCTGGGCCTCCGTGCCGGAGATCCCGGCGCTGGAGAAGGCTCTGGCAAAGTTCGACTGCGCCTACGAGCTCACCGAGCCCGAGGAGGAAGAATATCCCCAGGTCCCGGTGGAGCTGCGCAACAGCAAGCTGGTCCGCCCCATGAATATGGTGACGGATATGTATTCCCTGCCGGCGTACGGCGGCGTGGACCCCAACCCGCTGATGGCCCCGTTCTTCATCATCTTCTACGGCATGATGATGGCGGACATGGGCTACGGCCTCGTTATGATGATCTTCGCCGCGCTGGTCATCTGGAAGACCCATCCCAACGGACCCACCATGCGGTACATGATGCCCTTGATGGGCCTGTGCGGCGTGAGCACCTTCATCTGGGGCGCGCTCACCGGAGGCTTCTTCGGAGACCTCATTCCCCAGCTCATCAGGCTCTTCAACCCGGCGAGCACCTTTGAGCTTCCGGCCCTGTTCTCTCCGCTGGACGACGCGGTGAACGTGCTGCTCTTCTCGCTGGTCCTGGGCGTGATCCAGGTGTTCACCGGCATGATCGTCAGCATGTATATGAAGTTCAAACGGGGCCAGACCATGGACGCCCTGTGCAACGAGGGCGCGTGGTTCCTGGTGTTTATCATGGCGGGCGTGGGCTATCTCATCAATAAGCTCGTCCCCTGCGTCATCGTCGGCGTGGTGGTGCTGGTCATTGCCCAGGCTTACGGCAAGAAGGGCTTCGGGATCATCACCGGCGTCTTCGGCGCTCTGTACAACGGCATCACCGGTTACTTCAGCGATATCCTCTCCTACTCCCGCCTGATGGCCCTGATGCTGGCCGGCGCGGTGGTGGCCCAGGTGTTCAACCAGCTGGGCGCTATGACGGGGAATATCGTCACCTTTATCATCATTGCCCTGATCGGCAATGCGCTGAACTTCGCGCTGAATATCCTGGGCTGCTATGTCCACGATATGCGTTTGCAGTGCCTGGAGTTCTTTGGCAGGTTCTATGAGGACGGCGGCAAGCCCTTCCGGCCTCTGAACATCAATACAAAATATGTAGACGTCGAGAAATAACAAGGAGGAAATTATCATGAGTTTCGTTGATTCCTTTGGCGGTCTGGCCCTGGCACTGCTGGGCGCGGGCCTGGCGGTTGGTCTGAGCTGCGTAGGCTCCGCNAAGGGCACCGGCATCGCCGGCGAGGCCGGTACCGGCCTTCTGTGCGAGGACCCCAGCAAGTCCGGTAAGGTCATGGTNCTNCAGCTGCTCCCCGGNACNCAGGGCCTGTACGGCATGGTGGTGTTCTTCTTCGCCATCGCCAAGATGGGNCTGATGGGCGGNTCCTTCGNCAACCTGGTCNANATGNNCACCNCNACCGGTATGGCGTACTTTGCCGCCTGCCTGCCCATGGCNCTNGGCGGACTGCTCTCCGCTATCGCNCAGGGCCGCGTGGCCGCCGGTTCCATCAACATCCTGGCCAAGAAGCCCGACGACTGGTCCAAGGGCCTGCTGCTGTGCGGTATCGTCGAGTTCTACGCCATTCTGTCCCTGCTGGCTTCCATGCTGATGCTCCTGCAATTCTAATTATCCCGATAAGAAAAGGGGATTCGATATGAACGGAATTGAAAAAATCACCGCCCGCATCGAAGCCGACGCCCAGGCGGAGGTAGCGGAGATCCTCCGTGAAGCGGAGGAGAAGGCCGCCGCCATCCGNGAGCAGTACAAGGCCCAGGCCGCTTCCCAGGCCAAGGCCGCCGAAGCGGACGGAAAAGAAGCCGCCCAGCGCCAGGCCGAGCGCCTGGAGAGCGCCGCCAACATGGAGGCNAAGAAGCGGCTGCTGAAGGCCAAGCAGGACTGCCTGAACGACGCCTTNGACAAGGCNCAGGCCCAGCTTCTGGCNCTGCCCGACGCCGAGTACGCGGAGCTTCTGGCCAAGCTGGCCGTGAAGGCATCCAAGACCGGCAAGGAGGAGATCCTCCTCAACGNCANGGACCGCGCCCGTGTGGGCGAGCAGGTGGTGTCCAAGGCCAACGCNCTGAANAAGGGCGCTGCCCTGACCCTGTCGAAGGATACCCGCGACATGGCCGGCGGACTGACNCTGCGGGACGGCAACGTGGAGGTCAACTGCGCCTTCGAGACCCAGCTGCGGGTGCTCCGGGAGGAGATGGCCGGCCGANGTGGCCGGGATNCTCTTNNCCTAANCAAAGCCAATCCANTGAATGCAACTGCAAGAAAGGAGGATGGCTTTGGCAAAGAAAATGAAAGACACCGACTATCTGTTCATTTCCACCTACCTGCACAGCCGGGANCGNGACCTGCTGACCTCGGCCCGGATGGACCGCATGATCGACGCGCCCACGGCTGAGGAAGCGGCCAAGGTGCTCACCGAGATCGGCTACGGCGAATTCGACGCCTCCAGCCAGCGGGAGCTGGGCGCTGTGCTGGCCCAGGAGCAGGAGAAGCTGTTTCAGGATCTCTACCGCTTCGTGCCCGACAAGGCGGTGGTGGATGTGTTCAAGGTCAAGTATGATTATCACAATCTCAAGGCGCTCATCAAGGCCCGCGCCACGGGCACGGACGCTTCCGACCGGCTTCTGCTGGACGCGGGGCGNATCAGNGCCGAGGATATGCGCCGCGCGGTATGGGAGGGGGACTACAGCGTCCTGCCCGAGGCTCTGCGCCGCGCCGCCGAGGAGGCGGTGGAGGTGCTCAGCGCCACCGGCGACCCCCAGCTGGCGGACTTCCTGCTGGATAAGGCCTACTACGCGGAGATGCTCTCNGCGGCGGAGGCCACNGGCAGCGATTTCCTGGTCAGCTACGTCCAGGCCACCATTGATTCGTCCAACCTCCGCAGCGCGGTGCGCACCCTTCGCATGAAGAAGGGGGCGGATCTGCTCCGGCGGGTGCTGGTGAACGGCGGGACCATCCAGGCGGACAGCATCCAGAACGCCGCCCTGAGCGGCAANCTGGAGGACCTGTACCGCTCCACCAATCTGCGGCAGGCNGCGGAGCTGGGCACNGCGGCGGTAAACGGCGGCAGTCTCACGGCCTTTGAGAAGGCGTGCGACGACGCGGTGACGGNCGTGGCNGCCCGGGCCAAGAGCGTGCCGTTTGGCGTGGAGGCTGTNGTCAGCTTCCTGGCGGCCAAGGAGATCGAGTTTACGGCGGTTCGCATCATCATGTCCGGCCGCATGGCGGGCATCAAGGGCGACACCATCCGGGAAAGGCTNCGTGAGGCGTATGTATAAGATCGCGGTTTTAGGCGACCGGGACAGCGTGCTGGGCTTCAAGGCGCTGGGGCTTGATATCTTCCCCGTGGAGGGGGTAGAGGAGGGCCGTCAGACNCTGCANAAGCTGGCGAAGCCGTCCGCCGATTCNTCGGCGGAGTACGCNATTATTTATNTCACCGAGCAGCTTGCCCAGTCGATCCGNGGGGATATTGACAGGTATAAGACTTCTGTTACCCCCGCTGTGATNCTGATNCCCGGCAAGGGGGGGAGTCTGGGCCTGGGGGCCCAGGCGCTCCAGAGCGNNATCGAGCGCGCCGTAGGCNCGGACATCGGATAAAGCGCGGCCCNGCGGGCCGCACCGCTTNCCGCCGCCGCTGCAGCGGCGGCACCGGCTTAAATCTNANTTTAGATTCGCNCCTCGCCGGNGCGGGGGCNNACTTTTCNCGCGNGNGAAAAGTNNCAAAAGNNCGCTTAGGAAACTACGTTTCCTAAGAACCTTCCTGAATTACGAGGGTGTTTAGTTGCGCTACGACGCAGTGGGTTTGGTTCTATCGGGGTGCTTACCCACATGCTCGGTGCCTTGCGTCTATCCGTTTGTTCTAACGGGGCCAGCAGCATGATCCGTTTCTAATCCTACTACCTGGCCACCGCCAGGAGGACCAATCTATTTCCCAGCACCCCGGGGAGCTCCCCTCGCGTAATACGGT
>JAAVHD010000021.1 GCA_014799915.1 Oscillibacter sp. | reverse complement strand
GTTTAAGCGCGTTTTTGCCTTCTTTTGTCGCGCGGCAAAAGAAGGCGGGGGGTCCGGGGCCGCGCAGGGCCCCGGGTGGCGGGAGAAACAAGTTGGTGGCGGCCCGCAGGGCCGCCAAAGAAGGAGGAACCACCGCCAATGGATCAATTAGTCCGTGCCATCACAAAGGACGGCACCGTCAAAGCCGTCGCCGTCACAACAAAAGACCTCACCGAAAGAGTAAGAAACATCCATAAGACCCTCCCGGTAGCAACCGCCGCCCTGGGCAGAGCCTTAGCGGCAGCGTCCATGATGGGCAACGCCTTAAAAGAGGAAGCAGCGTCTCTGACGCTGCAAATCAAGGGCGGCGGTCCCCTGGGGACCGTGCTGGCCGTCTCCGACCATTTAGGAAACGTCCGGGGCTACGTCCAGAACCCTCAGGTAGACCTTCCCCTCCGGGAGGACGGAAAACTGAATGTGGGCGCCGCCGTAGGCGCCGATGGCACCCTGACCGTTATCAAAGACCTGGGAATGAAAGAGCCTTATATCGGCAGCGTCGGCCTGCTGGGCGGCGAGATCGCCGAGGATTTAGCGGCTTACTTCGTGGAGAGCGAACAGATCCCCACCGCCTGCGCCCTGGGGGTGCTGGTGGACCGGGACCAGAGCGTAAAAGCCGCCGGAGGCTATATCGTCCAGCTGCTCCCCGGCGCGGGCGAGGACGTGATCACCAAAGTGGAGGGCGGCGTACTGGCCGCGGGGCCGGTGACAAAGCTGCTGGACCAGGACAGCGACCCGGAGGCTCTGCTGCGGACGGTGCTCAGCGACTTCGACGTGGAGATACTGGAGACCTCCCCCGTCGAGTACCGCTGCTATTGCAGCCGGGACCGGGTGGAGCGTGCACTGATCAGCATGGGCGTGGCCGAGCTGGAGGACCTGCTCAGGGAGCAGGGCGGATGCGAACTGGGCTGTCAGTTCTGTGACAAGGTTTACCGCTATACAGGCGAGGAATTGCAGGCGCTGATCGACCGGCTGAAGGCGCAGAAAAACGAAGAATAAAAGAAACGGCCCGATGGGGACATCGGGCCCTACAGAGGATCAAACTCGTAGGGCCCCGTGTCCTCACGGGGCCGTTTTTTTTGGCACCAGAGCGGTTAAAACATCTCAATATAAGCGTCTCTCTCCGCGCCGACGGAGACATATTTGATGGGGCACTTGACCGCCTTTTCCAGATAGGCGATGTAATCCAGCGCCGCCTGGGGCAGGTCCTCCTTCTTCCGGCACTTGGACACGTCGCCGAAGCCGGGGAAATACTCATAAATGGGCTTGGCCCGGTCCAGACGCACGCCGGTGGGGAAGTCGTCCACCCGCTCGCCGTCCACCTCGTAGGCCACGCACACCGGCACCTTCTCCATGCCGGAGAGCACATCCAGCTTGGTCAGGGCGATCTCCGTCGCGCCCTGCATCAGCACGCCGTACCGGCTGGCCACCACGTCGAAGCCGCCCACACGGCGGGGCCGTCCCGTAGCCGCGCCGTACTCGCCGCCGGCCTCCCGGAGCTCGTGGGCCTCGTCGCCGAAGAACTCGCAGGTGAAGGGCCCCTCGCCCACGCAACTGGAGTACGCCTTCATAATGCCGATGGAGCCGTCCAGATGGCGGTTGGGGATGCCCGCGCCCACGGGGGCGTAGGCCGCGATGGAAGAAGAACTGGAAGTGTAGGGGAAGATGCCGAAGTCGATATCCCGCAGCGCACCCAGCTGGGCCTCAAACAGGACGTTCTTCCCCTGATCAATGGCCCCGTTGAGATACTGTGTCGTGTCGCAGACATAGCCCTTCCAGGGCAAACCGTACTCCCGCAGCCAGGCCATCATGTCAGACGCCTGGATGGGCTCGTGGCCGTAGCCGCGCTCCACCGTCAGGTTCTTCCACTCCACGATGTCGGCCAGGTGCTCCGCATGGGCCTCCAGATCCAGCAAGTCGCCCATGCGTAAAGTCTTCTTCATATATTTGTCCGCGTAAACGGGGGCAATGCCCCGGCGGGTGGAACCGAACTTCTTTCCCGCCAGCCGGTCCTCCTCCAGGCCGTCCAGCAGCTTGTGGTAGGGCATACAGATGGTGGCCTTGTCGCTGATCTTCAGGTTCTCCGGCGTCACCTCGATGCCGCCCTCCCGAAGGCGGGCCACCTCGCCGCACAGGTGCTCCAGATCCACCACCATGCCCGGCCCCAGCACGTTGACCGTACCGGCGCGGAGAATGCCCGAGGGCATGAGGTTCAGGATGAACTTTCCACGGTCGTTGACCACGGTGTGGCCGGCGTTGTTGCCGCCCTGGTAGCGGACGACTACGTCATAGCGTTCGCTGAGCAGGTCCACCATACGGCCCTTGCCCTCGTCGCCCCAGTTGATGCCCACGATTGCAGTTAGCATTTTTCAGTCCCCCAGATTTCGTTCGTATACCGGTGCGCTCCCACGGGCAGGCGCACCATGTGGCAGTATATCACAGTTTTCTCATAAAAACAATCCTGTGTGCAAAAATAATCGTTGACAAATCGGCATCGCCGTGGTAATATAATGACTGCGCCTGAAACCGATTGGGAGAGATGTCCGAGCGGTTTAAGGAACCGGTCTTGAAAACCGGCGATGCGCGAGCATCCGTGGGTTCGAATCCCACTCTCTCCGCCATTTTTAAGACTGCATATCATAAGCGCATTTGACCTCTGCGGAAGTACCCAAGTGGCCGAAGGGGCTCCCCTGCTAAGGGAGTAGACGTCCAAACAACGTGCGAGGGTTCAAATCCCTCCTTCCGCGCCAGAGAAACCGACAAATTTCGTCAAGAAATTTGTCGGTTTCTCCTTTTAATGGATTTTTCGTCCGGCGCATCTTTTTTGTCAATGTAACACAAAAATCGNCAGACTTCGACAAGAAGCCTGNCGATTTTATGTANTCCATTTATTTGACGAGCCGCAGAGCGTTTTGTCTCTGNGGCTCTCAGTCTATAGAAANCGNNNACAGGGNCTCCCGCAAAAGACGGGAGACCCTGTTGCCGTTTTCAGAATGATCTNATTCCTCGCTGCTATGTACCTCAGTCTCTCTCGCAATTTCCCACTGGATCAGATCCAATAAGATAGGTTGAAGCCGGATCGCTTTTTCAGNCAGCGCATATTCTACTCTTACGGGAATTTCCAGATATTCAAAGCGCTCGATCAGCTCGCTNTCTTCCAATTCCCGCAGGGATTTNGAGAGCATCGTATTGGAAATGCCTTTTATATTGCGAAGCAGATCGTTATATCGTGTGGTGCCATTNGCTGTCAGGGAACACAATATGGGGAGNTTCCATTTCCCNCCGATCGTGTTCATNGCTTTTTGCAAAAAGCANTATTCAGAACAGGGGCAAGAGTAGTCCAGNGACATTTTAATCCTCCTGACGATAAATTTTTTCTTCCTTACTCATCTTTTTTTCAGTAATTGACATACAGGGTTTGGTTACAATATAATGATAGCAAATAAGAAATCCGTTGTAAAGAAGNAAAAATGAGCAGGGGCATATGTTAATTCATGATATCAATAACAACAGGAGGACATACCATGANCATTTATGATTTTACGGTNCAGACGCAGGATGGGAATACAGTATCGCTTTCCNAGTATAAGGGGAAAGTTCTGCTGATCGTCAACACGGCGACTGGGTGCGGCTTCACNCCTCAATATGATGCACTTCAAGGCTTGTATGAGCTTCATCAGAAAGATGGGCTTGAAATTCTGGACTTTCCCTGCAACCAATTTGCGGAGCAAGCCCCCGGCAGTGACGAGGAAATCCACTCCTTCTGCACCGGGCGNTTCGGCATTACGTTCCCGCAGTTTTCCAAAGTCGAGGTGCTGGGTGAAAACGCCAGCCCGCTGTTTCAATATCTTTCTGNCAACACCTCCTTTNCCGGGTTCGGCATGAACCCGATGTCCCTCGTNCTGAAAGGCGTTGTCAGGAAGATGGACAAAGATTATAAGAACAATGGCAATATCAAGTGGAATTTCACAAAATTNCTGATCGACCGGGAGGGAAGGATTGCCGCCCGGTTTGAGCCNACGGAAGATATGGACCGGGTAAAAGCNAGGGTGGAGGAGATCTTGTGATATTCCNCCATGCTTACAAAACGGGAAACGCCTGTTTANAGAAATCTGANCAAATTTGANGGANNTGTCNAACTTGGCAGGGGCATTTATGCCTGACTCCATTGTATTGTTTTTCAAAGTATCAACAAGAATTTATGATTCTGNNCATCNGAGGTGTNCGTGAAGAGGGCCGGGGAANCGTTCCCCGGCCCTCTTCATGCGTTTGGAGNTNCCTCCTCACGCTTTTGGCTTCATATATTTTNNCAGCTGGCGGCAGACCTCCCGGATGTCNATNGGCTTGGCTACNTGGGCNTTCATGCCCGCCNCCAGGCACTTCTTCACATCCTCCGCGAAGGCGTCCGCCGTCATGGCNATNATGGGGATCTCCTTCGCGTCCGGACGGTCCAGNNCCCGGATGGCCTCTGTGGCCTCGTAGCCCGTCATNACNGGCATACGCAGATCCATCAGGATGGCGTCATAGGACCCGATCGGGGAGTTTNTGAATTTNTCCACACAGATCTGGCCGTCCTCCGCCCAATCCANCTCCAGGCCCTCNCTGGTGAGCAGCTCCTCGGCGATCTCCCAGTTCAGCTCGTTGTCCTCCGCCAGGAGNACCCGGCGGCCTGNGAGCTCCGGCACCTTCTCCAGCTCCNCTTTCTCNCCCTCTGCGGAGGCAAAGGGCTTGAGCCCNTAAAAGAGCGTGGACTTAAACAGCGGCTTGGAGATAAAGCCGGTCACGCCGGCGGCCTTGGCTTCCGCCTCGATCTCACCCCAGTCGTAGGCGGAGATCAGAAGGATCGGGATGCTGTCGCCGTACCGGCGGCGCAGNTCCCTGGCGGCGGANATGCCGTCCATGCCGGGCAGCTTCCAGTCCAGAAGNATGATGTGGTAGGGATCGTCCTTCCGTTTCTCCACCATCTCCAGGGCGCTCTCCGCGTCCAGAGTCCACTCCGCACGCACGCCGATGGAGCGCAGGGCCGACGCCGANCTCTCGCACAGNTGNTGGTCGTCGTCCACCACCAGCATGTTCCAGTCCGGCAGGACCATGTCCGCCTCGGCGATCTCCGACTTCTCCAGATCCAGCGCTACATGGAAGCTGGTGCCCTTGCCNGGCGCNCTCTCCACCTCGATGNCGCCGCCCATGGCGTCCACNATATANTTNGTGATNGCCATNCCCANGCCGCTGCCCTCGGTCTTGCGCACCCGGTTGCTGTCCTCCCGGACGAAGGCTTCAAAGACCTTCTGCCGGAATTCCTCCGTCATACCGATGCCGGTGTCCGTGATGCGGAAGTGGATCTTGACGAACGTATCGCCCTTCTCCGAGGGCTCCTCGTACATGGCNACGGTGATCTTGCCCCCCTCGGGNGTAAACTTCACCGCGTTGCCCAGAATGTTCAGCAGCACCTGATTGAGCCGCACGCCGTCGCAGCACACGTTCTCCGAGGAGATGTCGTGGATGGACACNTCAAACTGCTGCTTCTTGGCACGGATCTGGGGCTGGACGATGCCGACGATGCCCTCCATGACCTCCCGCAGGGACACCTGGTCCACGCTGAGGGTCATCCTGCCGCTCTCGATCTTGGACATGTCCAGCACGTCGTTGATAAGGCCCAGCAGATGCCGTCCCGACAGGGAGATCTTNTTTAAGCAGCTCTGTACCTGCTGCTTGTCGTCGATGTTGGCCGTGGCGATGGCCGTCATNCCCACNATGGCGTTCATNGGCGTGCGGATGTCGTGGCTCATGTTGGAGAGAAATTCGCTCTTGGCCTTGCTGGCCCGCACGGCCTCTGTCCGGGCCTTGTCCAGCTCGATCATCTGATGCTTGATCATCTGNAAGTAGAGTCCGAAGACGATCAGCAGCATCAGCAGTACGATGGCGCAGACGCCGAAAACCGCNTAGGTCCACCGGGCAGTGAAGCCGCGCACGATCTCGTCCAGGGCGTTGTAGGGCATACAGGTGAGCAGATACCACTCGGAGTTGGGCAGCTTGGTGGTGTAAACCTGCCGGGATTCTCCAAAGAGCACCACCTCGGCGGTATAGTCATCCTGGTTCTCCATCGCATGGGNCAGGTTCTCGATATACAGCTCCGGATTTTCGCCCTTTACCGCGTCGTAGACGCTGCGCACCCGGTCAAAGTAGNTGTCCCGCGCGGCGTCGCCGGTACGGATGACGAAGGTGCCGTCCTTCCGGATGATGAAGGAGTAGATGTGCTCGTCGTTTTCCTCCAGGGACAGGGTGCTGGTGATGTAAGAGGCGGGCAGNCCGGCCACCAGGGCGACGCAGGGCTGCTCCTCTGTNAAGGAGTGGATGGCCGGGAAGCCCAGCAGCACCACGTCGTTCCCGTCCGCGTCGGAGCCGATNGCCACCTTCTTCTCCCCGTTTTTCAGCGACGTCAGGAATGGCTCCGGGTCCGTTACCTGAAGTTCGGCGCCGTAGAGCATCTCAAAGGTGTTATCCTCCTGGTAGAAGCCCAGATAGCGGAGATCCCTGGCCCTGGCGTTGGAGATAAGCTCCTCCCGCTGGGCGGGGTCCACGTGGATCATNTCCGGATCGATGCCCTCNAGCATGGCGTCCATCTGGTCCAGGCGCAGGCCGATGACCGTCTCAAAGTGCCGGGCGATCTGCTCGCTCATGCTGGACATGTACATGCGGCTGACCTCGCGGATGGTGCTGTCGCTCTGCCGATTGAGGAAAAAGGCCAGGTAGGAAAATACCCCGATGCTGAGTATCACGATAATGACCAGGCTGGTGATCAGAAAGCGGCTGGTCCTATTTCTGCTTTTCATNCGCCGCCGCCTCCTTTCTTCTCACNCGCCGCGGGGCATGTTCTCACNCGCCCAGGGATGCCTCGTAGGCNCGGATGGCGTCCACCGTCTGCCGGTAGTCCGCCTTCACCTGCTCCACCAGAGCGGGCGCTTCGGGGGACAGNCCGTTNCGCAGGGCCTCGCTGAGCTCGCTGCTGGAGTGGTANAGCTTGGTGAAATCCAGNTTCTGGCACACGCCCTTGATGGTGTGGGCCGCCCGGAAGGCCTCGGCGTAGTCCCCCGCCTCCATGGAGCTGAGGAGCAGGTCATAGCTCTTGTCGTTCGCGAACTTCAGAACNAATTTCTGAACCATCTTTTCAGTGGGCAGGCGGCTCGTTACGCCCGCGTAATCGCCCTCCAGGGCGGCATAGCATTCCTGAAGCGTCATAACTATTCGTCTCCTTTCTCCGGCTCCGCATTCTCGCTGCCGTCAATGGGCGAGATGACGGAGAGGGTCTCCTCAATGCTTCCGTCGTAGTAATCGTANCGTCCCCGCCCGGAGCGCTTNACTCTGTACAGCGCCTGGTCGGCGGCGTGGAACATGGTCTCATAGTCGGTGCCCACCAGCTCCGTGCGGGCGATGCCCATGCTCAGAGAGATGGGGAANTGCTCATATGTACTGCCGGAGATGGTGTGGTAGATACGGGAGATAATGGGGTCCAGCTCACCACGGTACTCCAGGAACATAAGGAATTCGTCCCCGCCCNCNCGGGCGGCGATATCGTTGCCGCGGATGCTCTCCCGCAGCTTATCCGCCAGGAATTTCAGCACCTCGTCNCCGAAGATGTGGCCNTAGGTGTCNTTGGCGTTCTTGAAGTGGTCCAGATCGAAGATCACCAGGGCGAACTGCCCGTCGGGATGCTCGTCCAGGCGCTCGATGATCCGCTTCCTGGCGCTGGCGTGGTTGAGCAGGCCCGTGAGCGGGTCATGGGACGCCTGCCGCTCCAGGGCGGCCAGCTTCATCTGGGTATCGTGGATGTCCACGGCCTTGCCGATGGCCCCGGTGTAGCGGGGGGGCTCTTCGGCGCTCCAGGTGGCCCGGGCAATGATCCGGCACCAGCGGTCCTCCCCGTTGTGGTTGGTNTTGCACTCGTAACGGACCACCGGCTGGGCGGGNGTGGTGTTCCGCAGGGCGCGGACCAGGCCCTCCATCGCGGCGGGGCTCATGATGGCCTGGACCTTCTCATTGTCCACGGGGTCCAACTCCGTCTCCTTCAGCCCCAGNCGGTTGGCGCCCCAGGCGTTCAGGGTCACTATGGGGGGATCGGCGGTATATTCAAACTGGATCTCCTGGCTCATGGCGGCGAAGAAGCTGTACTTCATCCGCTCNTGCTCCAGCAGCTGGAGGGTCCGCTCGGAGGCGGACAGCTCCTCNTAGTGGCGCATCTCCTGGGCCACGGAACGCATCTCCAGCTGGGCCGTGCGCTCCACCGCGCCTCCCAGCTGCTCGGCCAGCTCATCGGANACCTCCACCAGNACCTCCAGCAGCAGGGGGTTGAAGGTCCCGCACTCGCCGTTGATGATCATCCGCACCGCCTTNTCGTGGGGNTAGGGGGGCTTGTAGACCCGGGCGCTGGTCAGGGCGTCGTANACGTCNGCCAGGGCCACGATCTGGGCGGCGATGGGGATGTCGTCCCCNTTCAACCCGTCGGGGTAGCCCCGTCCGTCCCAGCGCTCATGGTGCCAGCGGCAGATATCCCGGGCCACCTTGACCAGGGGCTCCGTGGTGTGCACGGGCACCGCCTCCATCATATTCGCGCCGATGACGGTGTGCTGCTTCATGGCGGCGAACTCCGCGTCGGTGAGCCGGCCGGGCTTGTTGAGCACCTCGTCGGGAATGGAGATCTTGCCCACGTCGTGGAGGGCGGAGGCGGTGGTAATGAGGGGGATNTCCGCCGGGGACAGGTTGTAGCGGTCCGTCTTCAGCACCAGCCGGTTGAGGAACAGCTCCGTCAGCATNCGGATGTGCAGCACATGCTGGCCGCTCTCGCCGTTGCGGAACTCNACNATATGGCTGAGGATCTCGATCATGAGGGAGTTNTGNCGCTCCTTCTCATAGATCTGGTCCGCNACCATGCTCACCAGCTTCTTCTGCTTGGCGTAGAGCAGGGTGGTGTTGACCACCCGGCGGTGGACCACCATGGCGTTGAAGGGGCGGGTGATGAAATCGGTCACCCCAAGGTTATAGGCCCGCTCGATGTGGGCGGGCGAGGTCTCAGCGGAGATCATGATGACGGGAATATCCTCGATCCACTCATTCCGGTTCATGACGGTGAGNACCTCGAAGCCATCCATCTCCGGCATCACGATNTCCAGCAGAAGCAGATCGATCTCCATGCGGTACTTCTGGATAGCGCTGACGGCCTCCGCGCCGTTTTCGGCCTCCAGGATCTCGTACTCGTCTCCCAGCATATCCGCCAGGATCGAGCGGTTCATCTCTGAATCGTCCGCGATCAGTATCCGCTGCCTGCGCGCATTTTCTCTGTTGATGGAAGTCACATCCCTTCTGTATCACGCCGNCCCTGTGGGGGGCGGNCGCTTTTCCCTGACAGAGGGCGTCGCTCGTCTGGGTATACAGTTCTTATTATAGCAGATTTTTTCTCTTTGGCAATAAGGAGGATAGATTTTTTCACGCTTGTCTCATAAATTCAAATCCAGTAAACCCATAGGCTATGTAATGGGCCGATGAGGACATCGGCCCCTACACCGACATTGATTTNGTAGGGGCCGGTGTCCTCACCGGCCCGTT
>JAAVHD010000020.1 GCA_014799915.1 Oscillibacter sp. | reverse complement strand
CGCTGCTCAGATTGCAGGCTGTAAACTTCTATTCCTCCCTCCTTATTCTCCGGAACTCAACCCCATTGAAAAGTTCTGGGCCTGGCTGAAACGCTTTTTACGCAAAATCCTTCCCACAGTTTCTTCTTTCGATGATGCCCTCTTTACCGCTTTTCAACTGTGGTGACTATACAAGCTCATGAAAGAGGGATTTTGATAGGCGGCTATGGGGTGGAATATCTTGGCGGATAGAGCGGGCCGGGGGCGAAAGTGCTCCCGGCCCTTCAAGTTTGCAAGCGCTTGGCAATTTGCCCCCCTTTTTAGGGTGTCACAAATGTTACCTTTCCAGCTGCACCCCTTTTTAGGGTCTCGCAAATCTTGGGTTTCAACATCCTTCAGCAACCTTAACATTTGCTAACAGTTTCAACCTCAAGTTTTCTCAGGTAGACAAGCGTTATTTTCCGTTATTGTTCTTTTAAGAAAAACATGGAAAAAATTCATCCTTTTAGGACCTCCGAAATCTCCAGATAACTCTTTTTTATGTCCAGCTTTTCTCGACTTTTGGCGTCTGATCTGAAACTGAACTTTTCTAAACCGGCCAGAAAACAAAGCTGCTACAGAACTGCTACAAAATGCCCACGAAAAAAGCCGGCTTTTCTGCTGTACTTTTGCTGCGCTTTTGATTCCGCCCGCTCCGCTTTGAATTTCAGGTTGCCCCGCTCCAGCGCATCCCCTTTTTAGGGTGTCCGAAATGTCCGGTTTCGGCCCTCTGCAAATACCAAGTTTTCCCAAGTAGTTTGCCCTCTTTTTTTATGTGTTCATTTTTGTGCACTTTATGGCACCTTGACCAGCGCCAAAACCGTTGGTATTGCTGCCTTTCACCGCTTTTTCCGGTTCAAAATGGGTGTCACATTTTGCCGCCTTTTTTATGTGCGCAAATCTGCGCTTTTCTGCGATATTCCTTCACCTGTACGCAATATCGTCCGTGACCGGCTCGGATGCCGCAACAACCGCAGGGCAGCGGCGTGGGCTGTGGTGTCGCTATAGCGTGTCTGACCCGGGCGGAGTGGCTTCATTGTAAAATACCTCCGGCGGGTTGCGCACTGCTGCTCCTCAGATAGTGTGGCGATTGCGGCTTCCAGGACATCGTGGAGACGTTTCGCCCGATCCTGCTCCATGACATTCTCAAAAGCCGCCTCTGCCGCCGGATCCGGCAGGGTATCCGTCAAAGTAAACGGGTCCCCTTCGTCATCGGTCAAAGGCGCATCCAGACTGACCGCCGACTGGAGCGGGTCCATGCGGCTCCGCTTAGTCCGTTGGCCTACGGCGGCAGTAAACTCCTGCTTTAGGTAATAGTCAAGCGCCGTTGTGAATTTCGCCCCGGTGCTGCTGTCGAAGTTATCAGCCGCCCGCATTGCGGCGATAAAGCCAGCCTGTAGCAAATCTTCAAGCTCCACACCATTCCGGCCACCTACCGCCCACCGGCGGGCCTGCTTCCATATCAGCCGCCGAACCTGGTCCCATAGCTCCGTCAGCCGCTCCCGGTCCCCAGACTGGACCATCACTGCCAATTCCTCGTTGCTCATTGAATCTGCGCCCCTTTCGTGGTAAAATGATGGATGTCCAGTCCATTCCATCCACGAACGGGGCGCGGGGGTTACACACCCCGCGCCTTGTTCATATGTTCTGCAATGATCATATTCGCCCAGGGTTCGCCCCGGTGCTTTTTAGCGTGCTCCAAGCTGCAAGCCTCGCAGCGGCATCCCATCGCGTAGAGATCCAGGTGACCGTCGACGATCATCCCATCCAGGTCGACGGAAATCTCATTCCCGCAGTCAATACAGGTTGTAAAAACATTTTCGGCGGTAATCAGCGTCGTAATGCTGGTTTCCTCATTGATTTTGGTTTTTGTGTAGAACATTGTCAATCTCCTTTTTTCATAAATTTCTGATTATTTCCGCTATCGTCCGTTTTTGACCGCTCATAGAGGCTCAGCCAGTCCTCCAGGCGCATTGTGCAAAGCCAGCCCCGCCGGTTCTTCCGATGAAACAGGACCGGCACGCCGTCACGGAATTTCTCGCTGTCTCTGACGGCCTGGGCCATAGCCTCGGGGACGTTCAACCTCTCCACCCTCTTGATCTCCGGGTGTATGCCGGGAATCCCCACTACGTCCGGTGTAGCCCCATAGGAGACAGCTTGTCCAGGTTCGGCGGGTATGCCGTGGGCGTTGAGAATTTTGCAAATCTCAATCTCACCGCTTCTGCCTTTTCGCTGGCTCGATCTACCGCCCATCGGAACCTCCCGGCATACTGCCACACCCCGGATGCTCCCGCTCCCACTGGGCGGCGAAATCGTGGGTCGCTTCACTTGTCGCGGCGATATGTAGCAGTGTGTAACCAGGTGCAAGTCCTTGTGCCGTGACCCGGCGGTTGATTTCCAAAATGCGATCCACCGTGTCAATATGAAACGCCTTTTGTACCGGAGAATATTCCACGACCCAAACCGAAATCATCCGCTCACCTCCCAGTCGAATTTCCTGTACGGCGACATCCCCGGCAGGATAGAATCTCCGGGTCACCGGATCAAAATCCAGCTGTACCGTCCCCCGGTCGCCGTACCGCCGGTTCTTCAAGATGCGGATACCCGCAGAGCAGCCTATTTCCTCCACCTTCTCATCCGGTATCCGGCCTACCCGGAAAACGTTGCTGGCCCGGTTGGTGATGTCGGCGGTACCGGCCACGTCGTCGGCCTCGAAATTGCCGTCCCGGGTCTTCCGGGGGTGGGCCACCAGATGAACGTGCACGTCAAACCGCTGCGCAAAGGCCACCAGCCGTGCCGCAAATACCGACTGCGCCCGCCACTGGCCCAGCCGCGTCTCGTCCTTCAGCGCGGCGGTCATGATGTTGTCCACCAGAAACACGCCGCAATGCCAGCGCCGGTGGGCGTACTCGAACAGGCTGAGAATGTTGTCTTCGTCATGAGCGTTTGCAGTCTTGATGTCTGTAACGAAAACTCGGTTATTGATCCATTTGTCGATCTGCTGCCGCGCGTTGTCATTGACGAAATGCAGTTCCTTCCCGGTGGCCTGGTCCGTCTGCCGGTAGATGTTGGCCGCTCCTGCGATCTGCTGGTAGAGAATTGCCTTGAACATGCTGGCGGGCATTTCGCCGGAGTAAACGCACACCCGCTTGTTTCTGGCTACCGCCTCCGGAATCATCTGACCGAGCAGGGTGCTCTTGCCCTCGCCCCGCTTCCCGGTCCAGACAGACAGCTCCCCGCCGTAGAAGCCACCGACAGCACGATCCAGCGCCGGGATGCCGGAGAAGGTCCGATTCTGGCTGACCGGCTCCTCCGGGCCCACGTCCGCAATGTTCAGCAGGCCGTTCAACGGCAGCTCCCGGCATCCCAGCAGTAAACGGTCTACAGCCTTGAGCCCGCCCTTCTCCCGCAGTTCCTTCACGCTGCGGCATCCCTGCCACGCCTCGTCATTTGGCAGGCAGACGAACGCTCCAAACCGCGCCAGCAGCTCCCCAGCAATCTCCTTCTGACCGTCCCCAGGCGGCACCGCTACCAGGATAAACGGGAACTGCCCCACAAACTCCCGGCACTGCGCAACCTCTCCCCAGGTGGCCGACATAGCCTTGCAGACGGCATTGATCTGGACGGTTTCCATGTCGTCATAGTCCAGACACCACCACAGGCCGGTATTCAGCGACGGGTCAACGAATCTCTCCTGGAAGTACAGGACGTCAGAAATACTTTCCATATGGGTCCCCCTTCCCGCTTTCGGGTGACTTCTTCCACCGCTCCCAGCTCTCTGCGTTCCGGCAGGCCGCTTTCCAGTCTTTCATGGGGGTCCTGCCAACCATCCAGCCCTTTGCCTCGTAGAAGTCGATGAAGCCCTGGGGGTCTACGCTGCTGCCACGGGAATGGACGTACTCAGCTACCTGTTCCACTGTCGGCGGAACAAAACGCTTGCGGGGGCGGCGGGGCGGCTTGTCCGCCCCACTCTCTCTTATATCTCCGTTAGGAGATATAGAGTCTTCTTCTACTTCTGTTTCTTCTTCTGTCTCGACCGATGTCGTACGGGGTCGGTCGGTATCGGTCGATATCGACCGATTATTCTTTGCTGTGATACACTGTAAGTATCGGGTCCATGCCTCATTCATGTCCGGCATAAATGCAGAAAAGGCAACTTCCTCAATGGGGGATAGGCCAGTTGGTTTTTCGCTTGTCTCCAAAAAGTCCCAGCAGGCCAGCAGCACATTTACAGCGGTTTCCGGCGATAACTNGCGGACCAACTCCCGCCGCTCAATTTTCATTTTGAACCAGCTGGGATGCTTTTCTTTCGTTTCTGCCATGCTATACCTCCGCCCTCTCGACTGCATCCGCCACGCGGGCGATCTCCGCCGAGCGGTGACGCATAGATCTTACGAATCGCTCCCGCTCCCCAGAGTTTTCCGCTATGTAATAGCCGGTGACGTTGTTACTGCATATCGCCGCGCCATCTAACCGCTCCTGCTGGATCATCGCTCTGATTTCGCGGCTCGAAAGGTCAGTAACAGCCCGCAGATGCCGCATGGGCAGGGCGTTTTGTTCCCCCGTGAGCAGCAGGTCAGCGATCCGGAAAGGTTGACCTCCCGGCGGGGATGTGATATCATTCTGGGTGGAAGGCTGGGCCGTTTCGCACACTGCCACGTTTTCCACCGCCAGCCCTACTGCGCCAACAGTGGGGCTGGCATTTTTCTTTTCCTGGATCATTCCGCACCTCCTGCTCTGCACTGCGCCCGGACCCATTCTCGCAGGGCTTCCACAGAGAATAGCGTACAACCGCCGAGCTTGAAAGCGCCGTGGAAATCCTCTCGCGCCGCCAGCTCATAGACTTTTGGCCGCGATACATCGAGCATCTGCGCCACTGTGCTTGCTTTGACAGCAATAGGCTCAATGTACACCAGGGGTTTCTCGGCGGAGAGGATCGTCTGCTTGTCCGCCATCAGCTCACCCCCTGGGACAGCTCCCGGATAATCCCGAAAATCTTTTCCTTTTCCTCGGCGGGCAGCTCCCGGCGGAGTTTGCGGGAGAAACTATAGTCTGCAATCCCAAGCGCTTCAGCAATCTGCCACAGCCTCACGCCAGCACCGGCAGCAGTCCGCCTAATGTCCTGGTTCATCATTTTTGGTACCTCCTTAAAATTGTTGTTGCAATTTTTACTTGCCTATGGTATATTATAGCAAACAGNAACAACAAACGCAAGATATATTTGCTAAAAATTTTTATTGCCTGCAAAAATTGCTACGGAGGGGTTTTTATGCCACGCAAACGAGAAGAGAAACCAGCTAATTTTTACGCCGCCTTTCCAGAACGGTTAAGGGAAATTATGCAAGAACACGCAACTACACAACAAGAATTAGCCGAATATGTTGGGAAAAGCCGTCAGGCTATTGGATATTATGCAGACGGTTCGTCAAGCCCAGACTGGAAAACAGTAGTTTCTTTGGCTAGATATTTTGGTGTATCTACAGACTGGCTGCTTGGTGCAACAGATGTACAAAGCACAAATATTGACATTCAGCAAATATGTAAGTATTTAGGGCTATCTGAACAGGCAATTGCATTTTTGCACACAGAATCTTTTGATACTGATGCGATTTCTTCATTTGATAAGATTTTGAGAACCAATTATAAACTGTTTCACAGGCTCAACATAATTCTCTTCAAAGCATTTCAAATCCGGGATAAGCATCCTTATTCGAGAATTAGGAAACCGTTTGGGGATACGCTGCCAAGCGATGTAAAACAGCTGTTTTTTGAGCACCTTGATGAATGGGGCGGTGAACTGCTCGACCCACAAGAAGCGGCTGACCATTATTTGTCAGAGGCATCATGTGTATTTCGGAACTTGATTGATGCAGCATCACATAATATGGAATACATTTCGCTTAGCGATATATAGCCGCCACCCTACCTGTATACAAAAACCGCCCCCGGCGCTGCAAACACCAGGGACGGCCAATACTCCAATCTGTAATCAACTTTTTCAAGGATTTACGCTATTTTACAGTGTTGACAAAATGAATACGGGTGGTTATACTAAAAACAGAAAGGGCGCTGCCGGTAGACGGTCAGCCCCTCCACATGTTACAAGAAGTAACCGCGGCTTGGGGAAGCAGGGCGGTTACTTCTTTTTTCTATCAGCCGCAATAAAGAGGCCGATAATGCCGATGATGACCAGACTGTATGTAAACATATCAGCATAAGTTACCATTGGGCAGCCCCCCTTTCTAAAGATCAGGAGGCAAGAAGCTGCCCCCTGTCAAGAGGGCCAACCGTCCACCGTTACTGGCAGCGCTGAAAGATAATTCTTTCCTGTGCCCAGCATACCACAGCAAACACCAGATTGCAACAAAAACCGTCCCTGGTATTACGAGTACCAGGGACGGCTATAGGGCAGAAGTCTTGGCGGACACTCTGCCCTCCTATCATACCACAACTAAGGAGGAAAAATCAATGCCCAGAAAAAGCACCAGGAACGCCGCAGGGAGCGGCACAATCAGAAAGAAGACCGTAATCAGAAAAGGCCAGGAGTACACGTATTGGGAGGCCAGGGTCACCACTGGCCGGGACCCCGGCACTGGCAAACAGATCAGCGCAGCATCACCGGCAAAACACAGAAGGAAGTCCGGGAGAAGATGCAGGCCGCAGCTGTGGCCATCAATGAAGGGGACTACTTCGAGCCGTCCAAAATGACGCTGGCCCGCTGGGTGGAAATCTGGCTGAAGGAGTACACCGGCGACAAGAAATATCTGACTGTGAAGCACTACAAGGCCCAGTGCAAGACGCATATTGTCCCCNGTNTGGGAGCGGTGAAGCTGTCGGAGCTGACCACGCCGCAGATACAATCCTTTTACAACGGCCTCCAGCGGTCCGGGCTGGCCGNTAAGAGCGTCCGCAATATCCACGGTATCCTGACAAAATGCCTCTCTACGGCGGTACANGTGGGCTATCTGCGAAACAATCCGGCGTCTATGGTNACNCTCCCTAAAGTGGTCAAGAAGGACATCAAACCNCTTACAGACGAACAGGTCAAGGCATTTCTGAGGGTATCCGCCGGGGACGAATACGAAATCCTCCTNCANGTGATCCTGTTTACCGGCTTNCGGGAATCNGAGGCTATCGGCCTGACGTGGGATTGCATTGACTTCAAGACCGGGTCAGTCACGATCTGCAAGCAGCTCCAGAAAAGACCGATGTCAGATGGAGGCTTCACCTTTGCCCCGCTGAAGAACGACAAGACCCGGATCATCAAGCCTGCCGCTTTTGTCATGGCTCTGCTTGACCGGCGGTGGAAGGAGCAGGCGGCGCAGCGGCTTCGGGCCGGGGAAGTCTGGCAGGGGTGGCAGAATACTGAGGAACGCAAAACTGCCCCTGGTGTTCACTACGGCAATCGGGACGAATCTCAGCCCGCAGACGGTCTACANCCACTACAAGAGGCTGGCCGTGCAGATCGGTGCGCCTGANAGCCGGGTGCATGACCTTCGCCACACATTCGCGGTTCTGTCTCTCCAGAACGGCGACAGCGTAAAGACGGTGCAGGGCAACCTGGGACATGCCACAGCGGCCTTTACCCTGGATGTGTACGGCCATGTCAGCGAGAAGATGAAAGAGGACAGCGCAGCCCGTATGGAAGGGTACATAAAGGGTATTGTGAATCTGTAAAGGGAAAACTTAAGGGAAAACTGCGCTCAGACAGCAAAGAAAAAGCCTTGCATCCACTGGGATGCAAGGCTTTCCTGTTGGCAGCGGGAGAAGGATTCGAACCCTCACATACGGAGTCAGAGTCCGCTGTGCTACCTTTACACAATCCCGCTGTGTTCATAACGAACAGATATTATTATATCCATTTCCCGAGATTTGTCAAGAGGGATTTTCAAAAAAGTCCAAATTTTTTCTCCGTCCCATTTTTCACGGCGGGGCGGCCTACGCCTGCCCCGCAAAACCGGCCTCCACAGCCACAGGCGCGGCCGCAGACGCGGCGGTGCTGGTATACTGCTGCACGGCGGATTCCACAGAAGTTGTGGTGNCCGCCGCCACCTCCTGGGCCTGCTGGCGCAGCTCCATCTGGGTGGCGGTAAGGTGGGAGGCCAGACGGTCAGAGACCTCCGCCTCCTTCATGTANCCGGATTCCCGGACCATCCGCTGGCTCCGGCGCTGGCGGAGCTCCTGGCGCAGACGCTGCTCCTTCTCCTTCTGCTCCTCTGCGGCGGCCCGCTTGCGGCGGATCTCCGTGAGNCGCTCCCGGTTCAGCTCGTTTTTCTTCCGCTCNCCCCGGTTGATGGCCTTCTGGAGCTGGTTGATGGCCGCCTTGATCTTNGCGGCGTTGTCGCTGTCGGTGCGCAGGGCNGTCTTGAACTGGGCCAGACGGCGGCGGGCGTAGCCGGAGGCGGAATTGACCTGGGCGGCNTTCCTGGCCCGGGCCAGNCGGGCGTAGGCCTCCAGNGGCGCGTCTCCGTAGCGGGTGCTGTTCTTGGGCATCTTCATGGCCTCCCGCTGGGCGTCCGCCTTCTCCTGGGCTTCCCGGATCATCTCCACCAGGTTCTTGCTCTCCTCCTCTCCCTGGGAGAGCTGGAGAGAGGCCGCTTCGCTCTCATAGGTATCCACGCTGCTCTGCTGCTCCCGTGTCCAACTCTGCTGCGCGCCCGACTGGGCCGCGCCATGAACGCTCATATCCTGCATGGCGCTCCCTCCTCTTCTTCAGGAATCGCTGAACAAATTCCTGTTGATNGNTCCTTTACCTACTATATCGGCACGAAGATCCAAAAAAGAAAGAGCTGCGGAAGAAATTCTCTGCGGAGGCAGACGGACTGCAAAAAATGGCACGCAAAAAATGGCAGGCCGTCCTGATTGACAAGTTATTGTCACTGTAGTAAAATAAGAAAAACATTTGCCTGTATGGAAGGTGCTCTACATATATGAAGAAACAAAACGTATCTGACGCCGTTATCCGGCGTCTTCCTCGCTATTACCGCTATTTGGACGACCTCCATCTGAAGGGAAGCGTNCGCATCTCCTCCAGCACATTGGGCGAAAAAATGGGCATCACCGCCTCCCAGATCCGGCAGGATCTCAGCTGCTTCGGCGAATTTGGCCAGCAGGGCTACGGCTACAACGTGGAGGAGCTGCGCAGTGAGATCGGCCACATCCTNGGCGTGGACGAGCGCCATCGGATCATCGTGGTGGGCGTGGGCAACCTGGGCCGGGCGCTGATCCAGAATTTTCANTTTAACGACGCGGGCTTCCTCCTGGAAGCGGCCTTCGACGTGTCCCCCGACCTGGTGGGCAGGGAGATCGCCGGGATCCCCGTCCTGAACTGCACCGAGCTGGANCGCTTCATTCCGGNGCACAAGCCCGATGTGGCGGTGCTCACCGTGCCCCAGGCGGCGGCCCAGCAGATGGCGGACCGCCTGATCGGCCTGGGCATCCGNGGNTTCTGGAATTTTACCAATGTGGAGCTGAGCAGCGATGAAAAGAACGTCCGCTTCGAGGACGTCCACTTCGCCGACAGNCTTCTGACCCTCAGCTANCGGATCACCGAGCGGTGATCCTCCATCAAAAGGAGATCCTATGAAACGAACCATTGCCCTCCTGCTGGGACTGCTGCTGTGTCTGGCGGCCCTGACTGCCGCCGGGAGCGAGGTGNTGATNTCCCGGTCCTATCTGGAGGGGGATTTCGCCGAGTCNCTGGAGGCCGCCGCAGCCACCCGGCTGGANGCCTCCGACGCGGTCATCCGCTCCAGCCTCGGCGAGCCGGTCCTCCCGGCTTCCGATCTGCCGGAAACCACCTCCAGCGGNGGAGAACTGACANTGAAGGAGGGGGACGTCCTTTCCGGCCCCCTGGGTATGACCGTGACGCCTCTGGGCGGTNCGCTGCGCACCTCCGGCGGTGCTGTAATAGATGTGACTGCCGGCACGGAGATCCCCGGCGGCGNGACNCTGGAGGCGGGACACCGNTATATCACGGCTGAGGGCATAGATCTCACCGTAGCCTCTCCGACGGCGGTGCTGCGGTACGAGGGCGGCGGCTCNCTGACGCTGTCCCTCACGCCGGANTACTACGCCGCNGCCCGGGCNCTGCGGTCNTTGGCCCTGTTCAAGGGCACCGGGACGGGCTTCGGCGAGGGTTTTGACCTCCACCTGGTCCCCACCCGCGGGGAGGGNCTGNTCATGTTCCTGCGNATCCTGGGAGAGGAGGAGCAGGCCCTGGCCTGCACATACACCCACCCCTTCACCGACGTGCCCGCCTGGCTGGACCGNTATGTGGCCTGGGCTTACGTCAACGGCTACGCCAANGGCGTGTCTGCCGACCGNTTNGGCGGCNGCGAGCCNATCCCCGCCGTGCAGTATATGGAATTTCTCCTGCGGGCCATGGGCTACAGNACAGCCGGAGTGGACAACTACGCCACCAGCCTGGAGCGNGCNTACAGTAAGGATGTGCTCAATCAGGCGGAGTACGTCATGCTGCGGGACTGTGATTTCCAGCGGGCCCATGTNGCGTATATGTCCTGGTGCGCACTGGACGTCCCCGTCAGCGGCGGGGAGCAGACCCTGGCCCAGCGGCTGATCNCGGCNGNNGTGATGACGGAGACNCAGCTCTCCGCCGCNCGGGAACAGGCGGGNNCGATCCGGCTGGNGTAAAATCACAGTAACCATCTGCAAGTACCTGCATAGGATGAATTGAGACGCGCAGCTGCGCCTCACATCTCACAGGAGGTATTTGCTTTATGTGGAATAACAACGGTTTTGGCGGCTACTGGATCATCATCCTCATCATCATCCTGTTCAGCTGCGGCGGCTGCGGNAACAGCTGTGGNAACAGCTGCAACTGTGGCTGNAANTGCGGNTGCAANTGCGGCAANAACANCTGCGGCTGCAACTGNGGCTGCAACAACANCTGNNGCTGCNGCTGCAANGACAGCTGCTGCTGAGTAAGCCGGGTATACACAGAAGNATAATAGACCCCCCGCGCCTTTCGGGCGCGGGGGGATTCTTTTTTAGNTNATCCAACNGTNAGGNCTCANTCCACGCTCTCNNTTGCCACCGAGAACTGGGCGCGGTAGTCGTCAAAGGCNGCGCGNAAGGCGGCGTCGCCGCTGGTCTTCAGCGTGTTGAGGTACTCGTGGGCCTGNTAGGCNTTCANNGCCGTCTCGATCTGGGCNACGGCAATGTTGGAGCAGTGGTCGCTGACNCGCTCGCAGTTGGTCAGCAGATCNGAGAGGACAAAGCCCATTTCAATGGTGCAATGGCCCTTTTGCAGGCGGGTGATGTGGTTGGACTTGATGTCCGCCACCAGTCCGTCAATGACCTGCTCCAGAGGCTCCACCCGGGCCGCCAGGCGCAGATCGTTCTCGGCGTAAGCCCTGGTGGTAAGGGTAAGGATCTCCTTCAACGCGCCCAGCAGGACCTTCAGCTCATCCGAGGCGGTGCCGGAAAATTTGATGCTCTTCTCGTCGATCTCCTGGGCTGTTTTCAGCAGATTTACCGCGTGGTCGCCGATGCGCTCGAAGTCACCGATGGTGTGCAGCTGCTTGGAGATATTCCGGCTGTCCTCGTCGGAGAGGGATTTGCCGCTGAGCTGGACCAGCAGGGTGCCCAGGCGGTCCTCGTACAGGTCCAGGCGGTCCTCGTTCTTGACGATCTCCGCCGCCGTTTTTTCATCAAACCGCTCCAGCAGGGTCAGGGAGCTGAGCAGGGTCTTCTCCGCCAGATGGGCCATATCGACGGTCTTGACGGCGCATTCGGCAATGGCGACGGACGGGGTGTTCAGCAGNNGCTCGTCCAGGAAAGCCTGCTTCTCNTCCTTCTCGCTGGAGTCCTCCCGGACCACCAGGAAGGCCAGCTTCTCCAGCTGTTTGGAGAAGGGCAGGAGCAGGACGGTGGTGGCGATGTTGAAGATACTGTGGACGATGGCGATGCCCTTGGGGTCAATGGCCCAGTCCATAAAGGCGTAGTTGATAAACAGGCCGCTGCCGTAGAAGATCAGCAGACCGATGGACGTACCGATGAGGTTAAAGGAGACATGGATCACGGACACGCGGCGGGCGTTGCGGTTGCCGCCGATGCTGCTCATCAGGGAGGTCATGCAGGTCCCGATGTTCTGGCCCATGATGATGGGCAGGGCCATGCCGTAAGTAATGCCGCCGGTCATGGACAGGGCCTGCAAAATGCCCACGGAGGCCGCGGAGGAGTGGAGCACCGCCGTCAGCACCGCGCCCACCACCACGCCGATGAAGGGGTTGGTGAAGGCGGTGAGGATGGAGGTGAACTCCGGCATGTCNGCCAGGGGGCTGACNGCGTTNTTCATCATGGTNGTGCCGTACATCAGNANAGCGAAGCCCACCATNATNGAGCCNANGCTGTGCTTCNTGCCNGTNTTGTGNNCNGTGCGCAGGATCACGCCNANNAGGGCGATNACNGGNGAGAANTTCTCCGGCTTGAGCAGCTGGAGCCAGAAGGAGTCGCTGTCGATGCCCGACAGGGACAGAATCCACGCCGTCAGGGTGGTGCCCACATTGGAGCCCATGATGATGCCGATACTCTGGCCCAGCTCCAGGATGCCGGAGTTNACCAGNCCCACCAGCATGACCGTCACCGCGCCGGAGGANTGGATGGCNATGGTGATGCCCGCGCCCAGCAGCAGNCCCTTNATGGGGGTGGAGGTCATNTTTTTCAGNANCTGNTCCATNCGTCCGCCGGCCAGCTTNTCCAGCCGGGAGGACATGAGGGACATGCCNTAGAGGAANAAGGCNATGCCGCCGCANAGGGTAAATAAGGAGAAAATATTCATACNGTACTCCNGTTCNTNATCTTNTGTTGCCANATTATCCCATGTTACNCTTNTATTGTACCATGCCGCNGGGCATGTCCGCAAGNGGNAAGCGGAAAATCTTCGGAAATTTCCGNAAGTGCCCCGCNGCGGGGGANNGNNCTTAAGATTTTTGGCNGANTGCCGATATTTTAANCAAATANGGGCNTGNNGCCCGNGTCAGGAGNNCGTNNTGTTATGAANATNGATACCAGATCCGTCCAGTTTTCCNCCTCCTATGGCAGCGCTGCGGTCAAGACAAAACCTGCCCCAATGGAAAATCTCTCCTTTGATAACGCCGTGAATATTACAGATTGCCTTGAAATCAGGAAAGGCACCTGGGAGGAACTGGTTGGCTTGCAGACGACGGATGTGGTCGCCGAGGACGGCACGGTCACGCGGACGATGACCGGCGGCACATGCTTCCTTGGCGCGGAAAGCCGCGGCAGCACATCGTTCAGCGTCAGCCTGACCTTCGATCCCAACACCTATGAGGGCGGGGACCTGGGCGCGACGGCGGACCTGCTGGCAGCGGCCCACGCGGCACAGACAGCGGCGTGGCAGGACACATACAGCGGTGCGGAGCGGGACGAGAAACTCCACCAGCTGGACGTGGTGTACCAGCATCAGAAGACGGAGGTTTCCGTTTCCTTCAGCAAGATGGTGGGCGGCTATCTGGAGTCCTGCAATAGGACCGGCGAGGAGGAACAGAAAGTCTATAAAAGCGTACAGGCCCTTTTTGCCTCCAATGAGCGCAAATACCGGGCAGTAATCGCGGAAAACAGCCAGGACAGCTGGATGGGGAAAGACCTGGCCATATCTATGACCAATCTGCGGAAGCTGGCGGCGTTCGCCATGATGGATGATGGAGGAATGGACGGCCTGTACTCCCTGCGGGAGCTGGAGGCTGCCGCTGCCAGGGTTTGCCAGGGGTTCAGCATCCAAGCCTGAACGCATATCACAGAAAAGGGACATGGCCTGCGGGCCATGTCCCTTTACGCTGCTTGTGTTCAGCTGATGCCACGCACGGTAAGTGTTCCGCCTTCTACAGTGAATCGAATCTCCGCCCCGGCGAAGGCCATGCCGTAAACCCGGTCCGGGTCCGACTGATAGGAGGGCCGGGGGTCCTGGGCCAGGACGGCCAGGAGAGCTTCCCGCTTCTCCGGCGGGAGCTCCGCCAACAGCTCTTGTGGGCACTCCACCGTCAGCAACCGCCGCGCCGTCTGGTCGGTAAATCCCCCGGAGGCCTTGGGGATGGCGTCAGCATAGGGCAGATAGGGCTTGATGTCATAGATGGGCGTACCGTCCAGCAGGTCTGCCCCGGAGACGTGGAGGACGGGCCCGTCCGGTCCGTCCGTCCCCACGCCCTCCAGCCGCACGGCGGAGAGCCCCAGAGCATTGGGGCGGAAGGGAGAGCGTGTCGCGAACACGCCCACGCGCTTGTTGCCCCCCAGGCGGGGCGGCCTGACGGTAGGGGACCAGTTCTCCCGGTGGGCCCGGGAGAACTCCCAGAGCAGCCAGATATGGGAAAATTCTTCCAGGCCCCGGACTGCGTCCGGCACCCGGTACTCCGGCTCGAAGATGATGGAGGCCCGCAGGGCCTCCACCAGGCCGCTTTGGCGAGGAATGCCAAATTTTTCTTTGAAGTCTGTGTTAATATGGGCAATGGGTTTGATTTCCATGGCAGGCTCCTTCTGCCGCCGCTGCGCGGCGGCCCCGGCTTAAATCTTATTTTAGATTCGCGCCTCGCCGGCGCGGGGGCCTTCTTTTCGCGCGAGCAAAAAGAAGCAACGATTTTGCAACGGCCACATCGAGTGGCCGTGCAAAATTTAATTGTGCATGACCGCTCGATGCGGTCATTGCACAATCGTAGGCGGCGAGAAAAATCCACGGTCATATTACAGGACAACCCCTCATACAGTAGAATCAAGAAATCCACAAAGGAGGAAACAAAATGAAAGATGACTATGCCGCCTCCCGCTATGAGGAAGCCTGCGCCCTGCTGCCGCTGCGGCTGCGGACAGCCGCGCTGTCCCTGGATTTCCGCAAAAAAGCGATGGCAGAGGAAATCCGCCTGCGGATCGGCAGAAAAATATACCTCACCCTGCCGGAGGGGGAGACGGCCCTCCCCGAAACCATGGTCACCCGGAATGACCTGGAACAAGTCCTGGACAAGGCCGCCGAGTACTCCCGGTATGCCGCCGCTGAAACCATCCGGCATGGCTATGTCACCGCCGCCGGAGGCTTCCGGGTGGGGCTGTGCGGCACGGCACTGCCCGGGAACGCGGGCAACGAGGGTCTGCGGGATATCTCCTCCCTGGCCATCCGCATCCCAAGAGTGCGGGAGGGGACGGCGCTGCCCATCCTGCCGGAGCTGCTGGAGGACGGGAGGCCCGTCAGCACCCTGGTGCTCTCCCCGCCGGGAGGCGGGAAGACCACCCTCCTGCGGGATCTGGTGCGGCTGCTGAGTCAGGGAACGGAGCTCTGTTCCCCCTGCCGGGTGGCGCTGGTGGATGAGCGGGGCGAGCTGGCAGCGATACATAGGGGACGGCCCCAGCTGGAGGTGGGCTGTCACACCGACGTGATGGACGGCTGTCCCAAGCACCTGGCGGTGCCTATGCTGCTGCGGGCCATGACGCCCCAGGTGATCGCGCTGGACGAGATCGCCCTGGCTGCGGACGTGGAGGCGGTATGCACTGCTGCGGGCTGCGGCGCGGCGCTGCTGGCTACGGTCCATGCCGCGTCGCTGGAGGAGCTGCGGAACAGGAATGTGGGACGGGCCCTGCTGGAGTGCGGCGTGTTTCAGAGGGTCGTATTGATCGAAGGGCGCGGGAGCGAGCGGAGGAGCCGGGTGGAGAAGCTGTGATACTTTTTCTTGAAAGAAAAAGTATCAAAAAGAACTTTAATAACGCACTTCAAACCGCTGTGATTCCGAGATTTCCGCACGGTGACGAAGTGCAGTTCTTAATCGAGGATTCGTATGAGGAAATTGTTGGGTTCCCTGCTGCTGCTGGGCGGCGCGGGGCTCTGGTGCCTGATGCGGCGGCGGGAAGGGTTGCTGCCGGTTCGGATAGGACGGGCCCTGCTGGATGATCTGGCGGTGCTGGATCATCAGATCCGGGTCCGGCGGACCACATGGCCGGAGCTGTTGGAGAATGTCCTGACCGAAGGACTGGGGGCGGAGCTCCTTTGGAGGCCCCTGCTGGAGAGGATCAGGGCGGAGGGGGCTTCCCTCCCCCAGTGCTGGCAGGAGGGCGTCCGGACTCTGCCGCCGCCGTTGGGGAAACTGCTGGGGCCTTTGGGGCCTCTGCTGCCGGAGGGCGGCGATACACTTGCAAAAGCCATACAGGAAACAAGAGAGGAGCTGACCAGATTTCTGCGGGAGGAAACCGCCCGGCAGGCGGCTCAGGGGCGGATCACCGCGGCCATGAGCCTGGCGGGGGCGTGCCTGGCAATTCTGGTCTTCGTGTAAGCGATGGATATTGATCTGATTTTTAGAATTGCGGCCATCGGCATTGTGGTGGCGGTGCTTAACCAGCTGCTGGTGCGCTCGGGCCGGGAGGAACAGGCGCTGATGACCACCCTGGCGGGGCTGGTGGTGGTGATGATGATGCTGGTGCGGGAGATCAGCGACCTCTTCCAGCTCATCAAGACGCTGTTCGGGTTTTAGCGATGGAGCTGCTGAAGCTGACGGCGTTGGGCGCCCTGTGTGTGCTGCCGGTGGCCCTGCTGCGGCGGAGGACGCCGGAGCAGGCTCTGCTTCTGACCGTCGCCGTGCTGGCGGTGATTTTGGCCAGGTGTCTGGCGGCGGCGGCTCCCCTGCTGGAGGAGATCCGGCTGCTCTTTGAGCGGGCGGGGATCGAGACGGCGTATATTGCCGTTCTGCTGCGGGCGGTGGCGGCGGCGCTGGTGACGCGGTTTTGCGCGGATCTCTGCAAGGACGGCGGCTCTCAGGCGCTGGCTTCGGCGGTGGAGACCGCCGGGGCCGTGGCCTCGCTGGCTATCGCGCTGCCGCTGCTGGAGGCGGTGGTCCAGCTGCTGCTGGGATGGTTTTGATGGAGGGGCGGGGATGAAAAGAGCTTGTATTGTGATATTGCTCGTCCTGCTTCTGTCCGGACAAGCCCGGGCGGTGGAGCTGCCGGAGGATGTGGCGCAAATCGCGCCGGAGGCGGCGGAAATGGTTACGGATGGCGGCGATTTTGGCCTGCTCTCCGGGATCGGGACGCTGGTGAAGGACGCGCTGGCAGAGGTGAAAACGGTGCTCTCCGCCGGGATACGGGCTACGGCGGCAATCATGGCCGGAGTCATTCTTTTGGGGGTGGTGGAATCCGCCGCACCGGCGGGGCGGGAGGCTATTGCCCACTACAGCTCCGCTGTGGGGGCGCTGTGGATCACCGCTATGGCGGCGGGGGATCTGAACAGTCTCATCGGCCTGGGTCGGGAGACAATATCGGAGATCAGCCTGCTGAGCAAGGCGCTGCTGCCGTCGCTGGCGGCAGCGGAGGCGGCTTCCGGCGGCGTGACAAGCGCGGCGGTGCGGCAGGTGGCGGCGGTATTCTTTGCGGACGTGCTGCTGACCGTGATCGAGCGGCTGCTGCTGCCGATGGTGTACCTCTACATAGGTACTGCCGCTGCGGGGGCAGTGGTGGAGGGGGACGCGCTGGAGCGGATCGGGGAGCTGCTGAAGAAGGCGGTGGGCTGGATGCTCAGCGGGCTGCTGGTGCTCTTTACCACTTATCTTACCATCAGCGGCGCGGTTGCGGGGGCGGTGGACGGGCAGGCGGTCAAGCTGGCGAAGTCCGCCGTGTCCGCCGCTGTGCCGGTGGTGGGCGGCATTCTGTCGGAGGCGGCGGAGAGCGTGCTGGCCGGGGCAGGGCTGCTGCGGGGCATGGTCGGGACCGTGGGCACGCTGGCGCTGGTGGGCATCTGTCTGCTGCCGTTTCTGCGGCTGGGGGGGCAGTATCTGCTGTATCAGGGGGCAGCGCTGGTGTCGGCGGCGGCAGGGCCGAAGAAGCTGACGAAGCTCATCGCCATGCTGGGGGACGCCTTTGGGCTGGTGCTGGCTATGACGGGGGCGGCGGCGGTGCTGCTGCTGATCTCCCTGCTGTCGTTTATTACGGCGGTCACGCCGGGTTAGGAGGTGCGAGTTGAGATCCTGGCTTTTGGGGATCGTGCTGACCTCCCTGGCGGGAGGGCTGGCGCGGCAGCTGGCTCCGCAGGGGAAGGAGCAGGCTATGGTGCGGCTGATCGGCGGGCTGCTGCTGACGCTGGCGATCCTGCGGCCTCTGGCGGGGCAGGATTGGGAAAGGCTGGATCTGAAGCTGGGAGGTTTTGCCTCCCAGACGGAGGAGCAGGCACAGGCCTATCGAAAAAATCAGCAGGACGCCCTTTCCGCTATCATAGCGGAGAAAACCGAGGCATATATATGGGACAAAGCGAACCAGCTGGGGCTTGACTGCACGGTGAAGGTGACTACGGCGGCGGGAGAGAACGGGCTCCCCCTTCCGGTCTCCGTGGTCATCCGGGGACCGTACAGCGAGGCGCTGGCGCGGTGTATCGAGGAGGAGGTGGGGATTCCCGCCGAAAAAATAATTTGGCAGGAGGATGAGGAATGGCAAAAGAACATCAAAAGCTGAAAGCTCCCCTGGCGGTGCTGAACAAATATAAATATGTACTGCTGGTTGCGGCGCTGGGGGCGCTCCTGCTGCTGTGGCCTACTGAAAAAAAGGCGGCGGAGACGACGGAGGATGCGCCTGCGGCCGCCGGTCTGGATCTGGAGAAGACCGAGAAGGCTATGGAGGAGATCCTCGGAAAAATCGGCGGCGTGGGAAAGGTGGACGTGATGCTCACCCTCCAGAGCGGCGGCGAGCTGGTGCTGGCCCAGGACAGCTCCCTGCGCTACAGCGGGAATGTCCAGTCACCCGACAGCTACGAGCGGTCCTCCCAGCCTGTGACCGACAGCGGCGGCGTGGTGGTGACGCAGGAGGTATACCCCCAGTACCGGGGAGCGCTGGTGGTCTGCGAGGGCGGGGGAAATGACGCAGTGCGGCTCCAGGTCATCGCGGCGGTGTCCGCGCTGACGGGGCTGGGCAGCGACCGCATCGCCGTGGTCAAGTGGCAGGATACCCCGGCGGGAATTTCGGGTCAGGAATAAAAACAATTTGGAATATGGAGGAAAAGGAACAATGAGCAACCAATGGAAGCGAAACGCCGTGGTGGCAACGGTACTGCTGTTCGTGTGCGCGGCAGTGTATCTCAACTGGCGCTATGCCGGTGATGTGGCGAACGGAAATGACGCGGCCCCGACAGGGACGCAGACGCTGGCAAATGATTCCCAGGATCAGGAGAACGATACGGGCGGCGGCTCCACGACCAAGGTCCTGGGCGACGCGGCCCTGGTGGGCGGCGTGCCCACTACGCTGGAGAGCGAAGACAACGCCGCCCCTGCTCCCACAAGCAGCTACTTTGACACCGCCCGTCTCAGCCGTCAGCAGTCCCGGGACAACGCTCTGAGCCTGCTGCGGGAGGCCTCCGCCCAGGAGAATGTGGAGCAGAGTGTCCTGGACGACGCCAATCAGACTATCCAGACCCTGGCCAGCTACACCGCCCTGGAGGGGCAAATCGAAAATCTGGTGGTGGCCAAGGGGTACGCCGACTGCGTGACCTTCATGGGGGAGAACAGCATCAGCGTGGTGGTGGCCCCTGCGGAGGACGGCTTGCAGATGGAGGACGTGGCAAAGATCACGGACATCATCCTGCGGGAGACCTCCTATTCCGCCGATCAGATTACGATCATGGAAGCGGAATAAAAAGATCCCGCCCGGTTCCTGGAAAAGGGAGCCGGGCGGGATTCTTTTGCATTATATTACTTATGCGAATCAAGGGTCTACGGAAACTCCCGGGCGCTGTTTGACGCACAGGCGTCAAATGCGCTTGAAAGCCGCGCGGTTTGGGATTGTGCTGAGGAGAAGATTTTTTTCGGGCGCGGCTTTTGGGGAATTCCGCGCCCTGCGGGGCGCGACCAGAGGCGCTGCCTCTGGACTCCGCCACCTTTGAAAAGGTGGACGAAACTTTTATTTATGTTTTGCCGAAAGCTTGATTCACATCATAGCTGGTTCCTCCCCCTGGGGATGAACTGGCCGGAGATGTCCTGGACTTCCCCGTGGTCTACGGCCAGCTGGCCGCGGAGGTACACCTGGGCGATGGAGCCGGAAGTCTCCCAGCCCTCGTAGGGGGTATAGTCCACGTTCTGGGTCTGAGCTGCGGCGGTGATAACGCTGTTGGCGGCGGGATCGTAGATCACGATATCTGCATCGGAGCCAGGGGCGATCACGCCCTTCCTCGGCCAGCAGCCGTAGAGCTTGGCGGGGTTCTCGCTGAGCACCCGGCACATGTCGGAGGCCGTGATCCGGCCTGCCGCTACGCCGTGGGTATAGAGCAATACGCCGCGGTGCTCCACGCCGGGCAGACCGCCGGGGATTTTTGTAAAATCATAGCGGCCCGCCCGCTTCTGGGCCGTGGTGAAGGAGCAGTGGTCCGTGGCTACGGTGTCCACTTCGCCGTTTTTCAGGGCCTCCCACAGGGCCTGCTGGTCCGATTCCTTCCGGATGGGCGGTGCGCAGACGAACTTGGCGGCTTCCATGTAGTCCGGGTTGTCGTATACGCCGTCCTCCAGCAGCAGGTAGTGGGGGCAGGTCTCCACGTACACCGTCTGGCCCCGGCGGCGGGCGGCGCGGACCTCCTCCAGAGACTCCCGGCAGGTCAGGTGGACGATGATCACCGGCACGTCCGCCAGCTGAGCCAGACGCAGCAGGTGGCCCACCGCCTCCGCCTCCAGGGGCGCGGGACGGGTGCGGGGATGGGAGCCAGGGGACATCTTTCCGGCGGCTTTCGCCTCCGCTACCAGGGTGCGGATCACACCGTCGTTCTCGCAGTGTACCCCGGCTACGCCGCCCAGTTCCCTGAGACGCAGCAGCGCGTGATACATGTCCCCCTCTGGGATCATCATGGCGGGATAGGTCATGTACATCTTAAATGAGGTGATGCCCTGGTCCATCATCTCGCCCAGCTCGCGGGAAATGTCCTCGTTCCAGTCGTCGATGGTCATATGGTAGCCGTAGTCGCAGGCGGTCTTGCCTTCCGATTTCTCTTGCCAGCGCTTTAATCCGGCGGCAAGGGTCTCGCCCTTGTCCGGCGCGGCGAAGTCCACCACCATGGTCGTGCCGCCGCGAAGGGCGGCGCGGCTGCCGGTGGCAAAGTCGTCGGCGGTGATGGTGCCGCAGACCTCCAGGTCAAAGTGGGTATGCCCGTCGATGAAGCCGGGAAACAGGAGCTTTCCGGTACAGTCCACCACCCGGGCGTCCCCGGCGGGCAGGGCCTCGCCTACGGCGGCCACCTTCTCCCCTTCCAGCAGCACATCCGCTCTTTTCTCCCCCTGGGCGGAAATCACCGTTCCGCCCCGCAGCAGCGTTTTCATAGCAAAATCCTCCTTGCAGCATACAAATTGGTGGGAAAATTATACCATATTTTTCCGGATATATCCAGTGCTTGTGTGCGGTCCATAAAATTTTTCAAAATTTTATCAAAATTTCGTAAATCCGGTCTAGCCAAATGAAGAAACTTGGGGTATAATCTGGTTTGTATACAGGCGGAGACTCCGCCTAAAATTGAATTAGGAGGAACCCCAAACATGAGAAAGTGGAACAAACTGCTGGCCTTACTGCTGGCAATGGTCATGGCCTTTAGTCTGGCTGCGACCGGCCTGGCAGAAGAGGGCAGCGCGGAGGAATCTGTCACTCCGTACGAAGTCCCTGCAGAAGCTGAGGGTGCGATCGTCATCCTGCACACCAATGACGTCCACGGCGGTATCGAGGGATACGCCAAGGTCGCCGCGCTGAAGGCCATGTATGAAGAGGCCGGTGCAACCGTATTCGTGATGGATGCCGGTGACTTCATTCAGGGCGCGACTTATGTAAGCGTCTCTGAGGGCGAAACCGCCATCGAGCTGATGAATATGGTCGGCTATGATGTCGTCGCCCCCGGCAACCATGAGTTCGACTACGGCTACGCAAATCTGTCCAAGCTGGTTAAAGCTGCTGACTTCCCTGTCCTGGCCGCCAACATCACCTACAACGGTGAGCTGGCTTTCGGTGACAACATCACGCTTACCGCTGAGGATGGTACCAAGATCGGTGTGTTCGGCCTGGATACCCCCGAGACCGCTTCCAAGGCCCACCCCGCCAAGATCAAGGGCGTTTCTTTTGCCGGCGGTGAGGATATGTACAAGATCGCTCAGGCGCAGGTAGACGCTCTGGCTGACTGCGATTACGTGGTTTGCCTGGGCCACCTGGGCATTGATGATGAGAGCGCTGCCGGTGGCAACCGCTCCATCGATCTGCTGGCGAAGGTCACCGGCATCGATGTGTTCATCGACGGTCACTCCCACTCCACTCTGGAGCAGGTCCGTGCGGCCACCAACGGCACCGGCAAGGTCGGCGATACTTTTGTTACTTCCACTGGCACGAAGCTTGCCAACATCGGTGTTGTCACTATCAAGGATGGCGAGATCACCGTTGCCAATGTGAATTCTGAAACCGTTTCTGCGGCTGCGGATGATGCTATCGCCGCCCGCGCTGCCGCCATCATCGCTGAGATCGAGGAAGAGTATGGCGCTACCTTTGCTACTACCACGGTCAAGCTCAACGGTGACCGCGATCCCGGCAACCGCACCGAGGAGACCAACCTGGGCGATCTGATCACCGACGCCATGGTCTGGTACGCCACCAAGGACGGCGAGGATCTGGGTGTTTCCCCTGAGAACGTTATCGCCATTACCAACGGCGGCGGCATCCGCGCTTCTGTTGAGGCCGGCAACATCTCCAAGAACGACATCAATACTGTTCTGCCCTTCGGCAACTCCGTGGCTTATGTTACCGTTTCCGGCGAAGATCTGCTGGAAGTGCTGGAAGCTTCCACCTTCTGCACCCCCACCGCTGTGGGCGCGTTCCCCCAGGTTGCCGGCATTGAGTTCACAATTGACGTCAGCAAGCCGTATGACCAGGGCGATCTGTATGGCGATACCACTTACTATGCTCCCAAGAGCATCAACCGTGTAACCGTTAACAGCGTCAACGGCCAGGATTTCGACGCCGAGGCTGACTATGTTGTGGTTACCAACGACTTCACCGCTGCTGGCGGCGATACCTACTATGCTCTGACCGCTTCCGAGTCCATTGTTGACACCGGTACGCCTCTGGATGTTGCTCTGATGGAGTACATCACTGAGGTCCTGGATGGCACCGTTTCCGACAAGTATGCTGAGCCCGCTGGCCGCATCACGATCGTGGAAGGGGCTGCCACTGAGCCCACCGAGCCCACCGAGCCTGAGGAGCCCGCTGCTACTACTTTCTCCGATGTGAGCGAGTCCAACTGGCACTATGAGTTTGTCATGAAGATGGCCGAAGACGGTGTTGTCAACGGTTATGCGGATGGCTCCTTCAAGCCCAATGACTCCGTCAAGTGGGGCGAGGCCCTGAAGATGGTCGTCAGCTATGTTACCGGCGAGGAGAAGGCCCCTGTTGAGGGCGGCACCTGGGCCAGCGGCTACATCGCCTATGTCCAGGAGAACGGCATTTGGGAGGACGAGATCGATCAGAACGCCGTCATCACCCGCGAGGAGATGTGCGTGGTTCTGGCCAAGATGCTGAAGGTCGCTGCTTCCGAGAAGGATTCTATCTTCCCCGATACCGACAACGCCTATGTGATGGCCCTGGTTGATCTGGGTATCATTGACGGTATTGATGGCAGCTTCCAGCCTGACGGTGCGCTGACCCGCGCCCAGCTGTGCAAGATCCTTGCCACCATTCCCGAGGATCTTGAGGCTGCTGCTCCTGCCGCCAGCGACGATGCCGCTGAGGCTGAGACCGAGGGCGAGGCTGAGGGCGAAGCTGAGACCGAAGGCGATACCGAGTCTGAGGGTGAAGCTGAGTCTGAGGGCGAGACCGAGGGCGAAGAGGAGTCCAAGGCCGCGTGATCGCATAAGCTTCCTTTCATAGTGTAAACCAAGCGCGCCGTGGAATTTCGGTTCCACGGCGCGCTTCTCTGTATTTGGAACTAACAAATCTGAAAGGTAGCCATTCGGAGGGGCCCCCTAGCGCGGAGTGATCCGCGCGGTAGAATTTAGACCACAAAGAATCAGGGCGCGGAACAGAGTTCCGCGCCCCTTAGGCATTTTAGAATTGTAAGCACTTTCGTCAGTGGCACCCAATAGGCGAAACAAAGTTTCGCCGAAAAAGTTTTTCTTTTGATTCTTTTCTTTGTTCACAAAGAAAAGAATGTATGCCCCCTCGTTACATCTTCTCCGGCGCTTCCACTCCCAGCAGGGCAAGGCCGTTTTTCAGGACGCTGCGGGTCTCGTCGGCCAGCTTCAGGCGGGCGGAGAGGATGGCGGGTTCCTCGCCCTTGATGCGGCAGGCGGTGTAGAAACGGTGGAAGCAGCCTGCCAAGTCTACCAGATAACGGTTGAGGTGGCTGGGGTCGTAGTCGCGGGCGGAGAGGCGCAGCTCCTCACAGAAAAGGGAGAGCTGCTTGATGAGAGCGGTCTCCGTTTCGTGGGAGAGGAGGGAGGCATCCACATCCACGGCGGCGGGGACGGTCTGGCCCTGGTCGGCCAGGTTGCGGAGGAGGCTGCAAATGCGTGCGTGGGCGTACTCTACGTAGTAGATGGGATTCTCGCTGTCCTCGCGGACGGCAAGGCCCAGATCGAAATCCATCTGGGTGTCGTGCTTGGCGTTGAAGAACCAGCGGGCCGCGTCCACGGGGACCTCGTCCAGGAGGTCGGTGAGGGAGATGGCCTTGCCGGTGCGCTTCGACATCTTGACGATCTCGCCGTCCCGGAGGAGTTTTACCAGTTGCATGAGGACGATGTCCAGACGGTTGGTCCCGTCCAGGCCAAGGGCGTCCATAGCCCCCTTGAGGCGGGCGACATGGCCGTGGTGGTCCGCGCCCCAGATGTTGATGACCCGGTCAAAGCCGCGCTTCTCAAATTTGTTGCGGTGGTAGGCGATGTCGGCGGCGAAGTAGGTGTAAAAGCCGTTGGCGCGGCGGAGAACGTCGTCCTTCAGGTCCAGCTTGGCGATGTCCTTGTCGCTCTTACCGGCCTTGCGGTAGTTCTCCTCCAGAATGCGGCTGGTGGCCAGCCACAGGGCGCCCTCCTTCTCGTAGGTGTAGCCCCGGTCCGCAAGGAGCTGGACGGTCTCGGCCACGTAATTGGCGTTGTGGAGCTCGGACTCGAAGAACCACTGGTCATACTCAATCTTATAGCGACGGAGGTCGGACTGCATCTTGGGGATGTTGCGCTCCAGACCGAATTTGGCCAAGGCGGCGTGGCGGTCCTCTTTAGAGACGTCCCGGAGATCATCGCCGTGCTCGTCATAGTACGCCTGGGCCAGCTCTTTGATGTCGTCACCGTGGTAGCCGTCCTCGGGGAACTCTACCGCGTCCTCGCCCAGGAGGATCTGGAAATAGCGGGCCTCCAGGGAGTTGGCGAACTTCTCTATCTGGTTGCCCGCGTCGTTGACGTAGAACTCCCGCCAGACTTCTGCGCCGTTGGCCTCCAGCACGGCGGCCAGGGTGTCGCCCAGCACGCCGCCCCGGGCGTTGCCCATGTGCATGGGGCCGGTGGGGTTGGCGGAGACGAACTCCACCATGATCTTCTGGCCCTTCAGGGCGTCGGAGCGGCCGTAGGACTCGCCCTCGCTCTCCACGGCGGAGAGGACTCCGGCGTACCACGCGGGGCTGAGGCGGAAATTCAGGAACCCCGCCCCGGCGATCTCGGCGGAGGCGAAGTAGCTGCCGGTGAGGTCCATGTTCTCCAGCAGGGTCTCAGCGATGTCCCGGGGGCGCATCTTCATGGCCTTGGCAGCGGCCAGGGCGAAGGTGGTGGTGTAGTCGCCGTTGGCGGTGTCCTTGGGGATCTCCACTCCGGCCCGGACGGATACGTCCGCAGGGAGTTTTCCGGCGGCGGCAGCCGCCTTGTAGGCTTTCTCGGTCAGCGCAAGGACCTGGTCCTTGGCGTTCTGGATCATGTTAATCATCTTTTGTTCTTCCTTTTCAGAAAAGTGTTTTCTTTCAAACGGTGTTAAACTGGAAATTATCTTATCCACAATGGAGTGCTTCGTAATAAGAATAGTCAACAAATCCGCTCATTTTGTCCAGCGATCCTTCTTCCAATTCCTTAACCATTAAACAATCGGGATGCGGTAATTTCATATCAGGACCCGCTTCTATTCCAAATTTATAACTTGGCTGAAATCCACGAGGATTGTAATTTTGCGGATTTCCTTCCACAAGTATTGCCTTAAATCCTAAATCCCGTGCCTTCCGAAATCCAAATTCCAGCAAATCTTTTGAAATATGCTGCCTCTGCAACTCAGTTTTCACTGCAACAGGGGCCAATAGCAGCAGTTCGTCCTCATATCTGCCTTCAATATGGAAACGCGAAAACAATGCGTAGCCAATGATCTCGTCATTTTCATTTACCATGACCAAGTCCAGCTCTGGAACATAGTATTTCTTTGACCGGATCTCTTCGACCAGCTGCCGCACAACTTTCCCCTCTTCCGGACTGTCCCACGCTGCAAAAACATCTTCAACCAGCTCCAGGGACGAAAGAAGATATTTGTCTTCCATTGATTTAGCGATTCTTTCCATATTTCCGCTCCCCTTCCCATACATATCTACCGTGTAACTTCCCGCACCTCAAGCCGGTCCTCCCCCCTCATCTGAGGGCCATAACCCAGCAGCGTCCGGCGGTCTCCATTAAACCGCTCTGTCCGTAAATCTTTAGAAAAGTGTTTCTATTCAACGCGCCGTAAACTAAAATTTTATTTTTTTACTGCTCTGACAGCAACATAAGAATTCATATATTTGTCAACAAGCCCGCCGCCGTCACAGTCTTCATAGATATTTGTTATTTCAAATCCAGCTTCAATCAGGCCGCCTATTTGTTCCGTCAAAGAGTGGCTGAATGCAAACGGCCGATGTTCTTCCCTGTATCGTTTTTTTGACTCCTCTGTCAAATCTCTGTAAGGATTAAACGGCAATGTGTGCCTTGAAATCAGACAGTCTTCATTCCGATAATCCGGTTCAAACATAAAGAGTTCCTCTTTCACGAATGCCATCATCAGTATCCCCTTTTTCCGAATCACCCGCGCACACTCACTCCACACGGAATGAATGGATTCGACATAGCAATTTGAAACAGGGTTGAAGATGATGTCAAACGTATCATCGCCAAAAGGAAAGGCCTTTGACATGTCGGCTTTCACGATATTTATTTTATAACCTTCTCTTTCAGCGACATAAGCCTCGCTGGCAAGTTGATTATCTGAATAATCCGTTACTGTGACATTTGCGCCGTGCGCGGCAAATACAGGGGCTTGCTGTCCTCCGCCGCAGGCTAAGGCCAAAATATTCTTTCCTGCTAAATTGGGGAACCATTCCTCCGGAACAGCCTTTATACCCGCCAGAGTGATTTTCAATTCTCCCGCTCTGGCCCGCATAAAATCATCATGGCTGATTGCTCTCGTTTTATCGACTAAGCATTCATTTACATGATCCCAGGTGCTTGCAATATCGTCTTGATAGCTGCTCATCTTCCCTACCTCGCCATCTCCTTCACCCGGATCTTGAACCGGTTTTCCCCCGTGACCTGGTGGTTGACGGCGATGGTGAACACGATCTCCAGCACGCCGCCCCGCTCATTGAGACGGTGGGCCAGTTTGGTAGTGGCAATGTCTACCACCATGGTGCCCCAGGGGGTCTCGTACAGGGAGCTGCTGCGCTCGCCCTGCTTGAACTCCATCCGGGACTGGATCGTGCCGGTGCGCTCCAGCACCACCCGGTCCCCCTGGAGGGTAAAACGGGTCGTCGTGCCCTCCATGCCGGTCAGCTCCGTCTCCTCGTAGGCAAGGCTGATGGCGTCGCCGTCCAGCGTCATGACGCCCTCGGTGGCAAGCTCTGTGACCTCGGGGGCTACGCCGTCATAGGTCTGCTCGCCCCGTACAAATAATATAATCTGTTTCTCCATCATATCAATATCGTGAAATATCCACCTGTTCCACAGGTCCCTCCTCCCCCAGAAAGAGCGCGGCCAGACGCTGGAAGTTTACCGCCCGGTCGCTGGTATAGAACCGCGCCGAGCCCTCGCGGCGGTCCGCAAGCGCATCCCGCGCCGCCAGCAGGTCCTGGCAGGCCCGGGCCGCCTCGGCCCCCACGTCCACCAGGGCCACGTCCGGCCCCATCACGCCGCCGATGACCTCCGACAGTAGGGGATAGTGGGTGCAGCCCAGCACCAGAGTGTCCACCCCGGCATCCCGCAGGGCGGATAAGTACTCCTCGGCCACCGTCTCGATGACGATATCGCCGGGGCGGCAGCGGCCCTCCTCTACCAGGGGCACAAACAAGGGACATGCCAGCGGAAAGATCTCCAGCGCCGGGTATAGACGGTGAAAGACCCGCTCATAGGCCCCGCTGGTCACCGAGGCGCGGGTGGCTACCAGCCCGACGCGGCCGGACTTCGTCAGCGCCGCCGCCCGCTCCACGGCGGGCTCCACCACGCCGATGACGGGGACCGGGTTCTCCGAGCGCAATTCTTCCAGACAGTTGGTGCTGACGGTGCCGCAGGCGATCACCACCGCCTTGAGATCAAAGGTATTCAAAAAGCGCATATCCTGCCGGGCGTATTGCAGCAGGGTGTCCCGGCTGCGGTTGCCGTAGGGGACACGGGCCGTATCGCCAAAGTATATAATGTTCTCAGAGGGCATCAGCCGTCTCAGCTGCCGCACCGCGGTCAGCCCCCCCAGGCCGGAGTCAAACACACCGATGGACTGTGGATTCAATCAGGTCCCCCTCTTTCCCGTCCGCAGGCGGCGGACGTAAGATACTGCATAGCCTTAGAGCATGTTCAGCATCTTACTATTGTACTATGATTTATCTGTGATAACAAGTAAAATTTTGGGCTTTTTGCCCTGTATTTTCTGTGGAAATTTCCCGAGCTTTCTGCTATACTGTGCTTACTGACTTGAAATCATCGGGAGGAGGTCTCATCATGGAAGTGCATATGACGGAAAAACAATTCCGCCGCCTGCTGGATCTGGTGTACATAGGCAATTGGGTACTCAATTCCACCCGGGGGGAGGACCGCATCCGGGACTATGACCAGGTGGAAAGCCTGATCTTCTCCCACTGTCTGGATCATGGGATGGCTCCCCTGGTGGAGCTGTACGACGGGGAGATCATCCCGTCCCGTGCCTTTGCCGAGGGCGGCATTCACGAGGCGATCATGGCCTATGAGGATGTTACGTTTTTTGAGATCCTCGCCGAGGAGCTGGCCCTCCGGGATCTGGACGCCGAGCGGGCCACCGAGGAGAACTACGACGAGGTCATGGATCGGATGGAGCAGTACATGGGGGAGTTTGAAGCCCATGGGACGGAGCATATCAACGTGGATATGGAATAAATGCGGGGCCGTAAGGCCCCGCTCCACTTTTGGCGGCCCTTTGGGGCCGCCCCCTCGCTTTTTCTGCGGGAACGTAGGGGAACGCAGGGTAGCTAGCTTTGCCGCCTGCGGCGGCAAACGGTAGTTGTTTCTATATGATAGCTCCGGGTTGCCGCGCCCGGACGACGGCCTTCTTTTCCCACGCAGGTATAGATTTTCCATGACCGCATCGAGCGGTCATAGAAAATTGATTGTTCGCGGCCACTCGATGTGGCCGTGAACAATCTCAGTAGGCAAAAACGTGCTTAAACCTACGGTTTAAGAATCCCTTATTATTACGAGAGGTATTTGTTTTTGCGCTCATCCTCCAGTCCGCCCGGGCTAAATCGGATTTTTGGGTGGTTTCATCTGCGCTGCGTCTGTTTCAGGATGTTGACTTGGTCCCTACCGTATCACGCGAGGGGAACTCCCGGGGTGCTAGATTGATGATTTGCCGTCTAACGGAAATCCCTGTAGGGGCGGGCATTGTCCGCCCGCTATCTATCGAATACCTGCGAGGTATCGACAGTGCGGCGATTGACGGTACAGGCGGGCGCACACTGTGCGCCCCTACACGCTGTCTCAGATCCCTATAAAATCAAGACACCCTCCGAAAATTTTCTCTATACCTTACCCCCTCCAGGGTCAATAGTTGCTCAATTTGATGCAACCTTTTCCAAAATTTCCCCTTGGTGGGTACGTCGTTCCATCAAACTCAATGAAACAAAAATCGGCCCCGGAGGCGTAGATCGTGCAGCGGCCACATCGAGTGGCCGTGCACGATTCGACTTTGCATAGCCGCGTTCAGCGGCTATGCAAAGTCATGCCTCCGGGGCCTTGTTGGGTTTATGCGTTGATTTTTGCGCTCAGAGCTCAGATACCGTCGGGCATTTGACTGCTCCACCGCTCGGCGCTGTCAGTCTTGGAAACAGTAATGCCGCCATTGTTGGCCCATTCCGTCTCCAGAGCCTGCCAGTCACGAACCGTCAGCAGCTCGGTCCAGGTCTCCACACTCATCTCGTCACGCTCGTAGTCGTGCTCGTTGGTGGCTTCCTGAACGGCCTCGTAGTACCAGGCGCTCTCCGGGTTGTCGGTCCAGACCTTCATAGTGGGAAGCATATGGTCCTTATCCGGGGTGCGGTCCAGCATACGGTTGATCATGGTCATGACCTCCGCGCGGGTGATGGTCGCGTCAGGATCGAAGCGGTTGCCGCCAACGCCGGTGATCCAGCCAGCCTCGACCGCCTTGCGGATGGCCTCGGCAGCCCAGTGGCCCTCGGTGTCGCTGAAGTCGCCTACATTCTCACCGGTGATCTCGTCGCTGACGAAACCGGCGGCAATGGAGGCGAACTCGGCGCGGGTGATGGCCTGGTTGGGCAGGAAAGCGTCGTCCTGGGCGAAGTGCTCCAGAGCGCCGGCCTTCTGGACGGTGGAAACGGCGTTATTGAACCAGTTGCCCACATTCACGTCGCTGAAACTGTTCTCCGTGCTCCAGTTGGCGGCGCGGTGCTCATCCGTCATCAGACGGAAGAAGATCGTCACCGCCTCGGCACGGGTGATGTTATTCAGAGGACGTACGGTGTCATCATCGTAGCCGATGATGTACGCGAAGTGCTCCGCGTCATTCAGTCCCACCGTGTTGGCCAGAGGCACTTCATCGTCATCGATGGTCGTGCTGGGGGTGGCGGGGGTGGGAGTCGGCGTGGGTGTAGGCGTAGGAGTGGGAGTGGGAGTCGGCGTAGGATCAGGATCGGGCGTCACCGGGGTAATCGGGGCCGAAGCCGTGTAGTAGATGTTGATGACAGTCGTCCCGTCCTGGTCCACCTCGATGTCGTCCGGCTTGGCAGGCGCGTCAACTCTTGCACCGCTGTCCACATTATAGCCCACATAGGTGCCCCATTGCTCATTCACCTCGGCTTTCACCGTCCGAGCGGCAGCGACCGGAGTGGCAGCGATCAGATTTTGGGTATCCTTCAGAGTGCTGTTCTCCCCATCAATAACCCAGTGCTTGACAGTGTAGGCAGACTCGTTCACCTCTTGCCAGATGGCGTAAAGGGTGACGGATTCGCCAGTCTCAACGGTGATTGTATTTCCTGGCTGATACTTCACTTCACCCTTCAGGTCTGTGCTCCACCCTTGGAAGGCCAGCTTGACCGGCTTGCTATTGCGCATAACATTCTCGATCACAGTCCCCCGCCTGACAGGTATGTCTTTGTACGTGAGGGCGCTCACCTGCTCGGTGAATCCCTGAACCCGGTCCACCGAATTGATGCTCTGAAGATCCTCGCCCTCCATCACCAGATCCCCGGGTATATTCCTCTCATAGCCCAGGTGGGCACGGCCCGTGGGAAGCACCGCACAGTCAATGTGCCAGGTAGAGTCGTTACTCTGGTACTTGATAACGTAGGGGACGATTTCATATGTACCTTCTTTGTATTCAACATCCTCACCTATGCTGGGGCTCACTTTGCAGATCTCATCCCAGTTATTTTCCAAAATCTCTTCCCAAGGAATATTGTCCTTAAGATATTGCCTGGTTTTTGCGCCAGAGGAATCAGCCACACCCTTAGTGAGGGTAAGCGTATCATCCGCGTCGTCCTCAGTTATGCTCAGTTTGAGCGCCGACTCGATCGACTCGTCAATATACCCATCTGCGTGATCGTAGAGGTTGCCCCAGCCTTCATCAGTAACCGGATTCTCATCGACCATCTTCAGCCACCGATAAAGAGTAGTCTCATAGACCCTCTTTGGCTCATCGGGGACGCCGTCCCTGCCGGCACCCAGGTTCAAGACCACTTGCACAGGCTTGGTGAAATCGACGTCCAGCTGAGGTCCTACTTGCGGATCGTATACATTGAAGGAGGCGGTGACATTTTCTTCGATCGTGACAGTAGCGCCTTCGGATTTGTAGACCCCTGCGCCATACTTTTTGGCAATACCAGCGACGATCTGGCCGCTCTTGACAACAAGGGCCGCGCCATCTTCCAGGTACACCGCAGAGCCATTCGTGGCGCAGCAGCCCCCAATTTTACCGCCGTTCATGACCAACATACCGCCGTTCATGACATGCACACCGCCACCGTTGGCGCTCGTGAAGATCTCACTCAGCAGCGCGCCATCCTGAAGCTCAAGGGTGCCGGAAACCTCAGCAATGCTGCTGGAACTGTCGTATTCTCCCCCTGCCCAAGCGTACCATTTATTCTCGGTACAGCCTTGTGCAGTCACATTTTTCAGTATCAGCGTACTGCCAGTCTCCACCTGAAACAGCGGGGCATCAGGTATGGTTTCCCGATTGCACTTAATGGTCTTACCGTTGCCATGGATGGTGACAGTTTTGCCGGTTTCGATGGTCAGTGTGTCGTTGATGATGTTACCGAAGCTCGGGTCCAGCTTGATCTTGATTTCTTTGCCTTCTCCCCTGAGCGCGTCTTGCAGTTCGGCCTCGTTATTCACGACCAGCCAGTCGTCCACATTATCAAATGTGCGGTTCCCAATGCCGGTCAGCTCCCCAAGCGCCTGGTACGCGTTCTCCATGACGGCCTTAGCCGTCTGGACGTCCTCGCGGTCCACCAGTTCGGTTCCCAGAAGCGCTTCGTAGGTGTTGGCAATTTCTCCGAAAAGCAGCTCGGAAACATCCATCCAGTTGTCCTCAGTGATCTTCTCGGGCAACTCCGCCACCGCGTCCAGAAACGCCTGGACCGCGGTAGGGACTGTGTCCTCATCACCGGGAATGCTGTCTTCTGCCAGAGCCGCCTCAGCAGCCGCCAGGGCCTCCAACGCCGCCTCGACGGCGTAGTTGCCCTTATCCGCCTCGGTTAGGCTTTCATACGCACTTTTTGCGTAAGCAACCGCATCCGTCGCGATGAGGCCCGCCATAACGTTCAGAAAGCTGACAACAGCATCACTGGGCCGAATGTGGGTTGCCTCGGAATAGCACATGCCCTCAATATGGGTGTGCTCCTCAAGGGCGCACGCCAATATATCATTGAAGTGGCTGTGCTCCTCTACCCCACAGATATAGGAGCCGTCATCTTCCGACACACAGGTCTCATCGTGGGTATGCTCCTCCATCGGGCAGTCGGCATACACACAATTTCCGTCGCCATGAGTATGCTCGGACTCGCTGCAAGCGACAGCGTCGCTGCAAATCCAACCATTCTCATTGCAGGTATGCGTTGCTTCTTCCCACTCATACGCCATGGCGGTGGCGGGCAGAAAACTCAGACACATAATTAGGGCCAGGAACAGCGCAAGTCCGCGTTGATGAAATCGCTTGACATAATTGTTCATAAAATACTTCCTTTCTATGGAAAACTCGGATTCAGAGATCCGGCGGCCGGACGAGCATATTGCCCGCGCTCCCCAAGGCGGTCCGTCTCGTGGGACCTGTTTGGGTGCACTGTGGGCAACGTAGCCTCCTGACTTTGCGTAGCCGCCCTTTCGGACGGTTTGCCAAAATTTTTCCAGCAGCCGGGCTGACATAGTATCTCGTCGAAGCAAAGTCCGCTCAGCTCCGTTTCCGGCTGGCGTCCTGCTTCTCCTCTCCCCACAAAAACCGTTCCGTTGAGTTTTCGCGGGGGCCTGTATTAGCGCTGTGATACCTTAGTCCCCTTAACTTTGCCGTCCCACGGTTTCCCGTGGTTTGCCATAATGTATATGCTGTGCTGGGATATTTGCAGACGTGCGCGCTATAGCCCGCCCCGGTGTGCCGCCGGGGCTACGTGCTTCATCGGCATTCCTCCCTTACGAGCCAGTATTATCGGCCTTGCCGGAATACTGAAATATTTATGTCAGCCGCCTTTGCCCCATAGCTTGGGGCAAAGGGGACATACTGTCTTAACCCGCGATACCTGTATTTACAAGTGCTGAACACCGTCTGAGGGGGGCTTTTGCCCCCTATACGGTCCGCAGTCAAATCACCGCGGAAAGGCGATGCAGCTCCCCTTGTCTGCCTGTCTTTGGGCTATGTCCCTCCCAAAGGTTTGAGTCCCTGCTTCACAGGCAAATGCCTTGCCCAAGACTCACTGCTCACACCGGCACAGCCGGGCAGTCAGAAGCATGGTATTCCCTGCCGGGGCAAGGATCGAACCGCCACTTGCAGGCAAAATCTGCATTCTGTCACAGCTACACTTTTACTATATTATAGCACGCTTCTCACAGAAGAAAAGCACCTTTTTCAAAACCAGCGAAATAACGAAAAGAAGTATCAAGGCGCAAAAAATTCCAAATTTTTCCTATTGTAGTTTTTTGCTCTTTGTGGCATTTTTTCTTTGAATTTGTGAGCCGCCGCATCAAATCGGTTCATTTTTGTTGAAATGAAAATTTTGTCAATAATGCCGAAGGCTATGCCACCGGCCGCAGTTTTTCCGGCTGCTGTGCGTGTTCTGGATGGAAGCGTGTCGAAACACTCCTATCCGTCCTCTCAGGCTCCCTCTCTGAGGGAGCTGTCGCCGCCGCAGGCGGTGACTGAGGGAGTTAAAACGCAAACTATTGCCGCTTTTTCGGTAAAAACTCCCTCCGTCACGGCTTCGCCATGCCACCTCCCTCAGAGAGGGAGCCTTTTTTGACAGTTTGAATGGAAGCGGAGGCTGAAAAGCCTCCGCTTCCACCGCTTTTTCTCAAGTACAATTCGTTAGATATCCGTTGCAATCGCAATGCGGATGACGTTGGCCGCGTTGAACTGCAGGTCGGCCAGCGTGAGCTTGTAGCCGTCAACGGCCTCCCCTGTGGTCACCGCCCGCACAATGTCGTCCACATTCTCCTGGCAGCCGGGCATCTGCATATCATTGCCCGCGTAGACGCATCCGCTGGAAGCCGAAATGGGATAGGGGACCGGTCTGCTTCCGGTCAGCCCGGGCCGGTTCTGGGAGGTAAACCAGTCCGTCATGACAACGCCCTGGAATCCCCACTCGTCTCTGGCTGCGGATTGGAGCAATTCAAAGCTGTTCGCCGTATGTATGCCGTTGAGAAGATTGTAGGAGGTCATGATAGACAGGGGCTGGGACTCCTTGATGGTGATCTCAAAACCCTTCAGGTAAATTTCCCGGATGGCCCGCTCGCTGATGTGGGAGTTGGTGAAGTAGCGGTTGTCCTCCTGGTTGTTGGCCGCGAAGTGCTTGATGGTGGTGCCCTTGCCGGGGTGGGACTGCACGCCCAGGGTGATGGCCGCGGCGGCTTTGCCGCTGACCAGCGGGTCCTCGGAGTAGTATTCAAAATTCCGGCCGCACAGGGGGTTGCGGTGGATGTTCATCGCGGGAGCCAGCCACAGGTCCACGCCGAACTCCTCCATCTCCTTGCCCACCATGGAGCCGATTTCCTTCAGCAGCTCCATGTTCCAGCTCTGGGCCAGGGCCCAGCCGATGGGGATGGCGGTACAGTACTGGTAGTACGTGTCGGAGTTTTCGTCGTTGTACTCAGGGGAGAACGGCTGGACCATGTTGCCCATGACCCTGCCGCCGGGGAGCAGATTGCCCGCTTTATCCGTCTTGAATACCGGCTGGAGCCGCAGACCGGCGGGGCCGTCGGCCAGGATCATATTCTTGACGCCCCGGCTCTCCTTGATGATGGAGCTGCTGTCACCAGCCGCGCCGGGAACAGAATGGGAAGCGCCTCCTACAATGGTCCCCTCTGCACGCAGCGTACCAACGCAGAGATCCGCCATCTCCTCGACTGTCAGCTGCGCCGTCAGTTCCTCCACCGTACAACGGCCGGCCTTGACGTCGGCTGCGGTCAGCAGGTTGGTCTGCTCTGTGGCGTAGGGCTTGCGCTCCACGGTGTAGGAAGGCTGCTTTGTGGTGATTTCGGCGGGATCGATGGCGATACGGGGGACGGAGGCGTCCACGACCGGCGCATTGGCGGCAGGGGGTTGGATCTCCTGCACCGGGTCAGGATCGGCAAAGAGATTTTTCAGGATCTCGGTCTTGACCGTTTGGGCTAAGGTCAGTACGGCGGCGATCTCCGTGCTGCGGGAGCTGGTTCCAACGCGGAGCACATATTCGCCCGCTTCCAGCACCCAGGCGGCGCACTTCTCGCAGTAGGACGCCATGTCCTTTACCGGGAACGTGATCTCCAGCGTCTCGCTCTCACCGGGGGCCAGCAGCCTGGTTTTGGCAAAGGCGGCTAATTCCTGATACGGCTTGGGGAGCTTTCCGGCGGGAGCGGAGCAGTAGACCTGGACGACCTCTTTACCGGCATGGACAGAGCCGGTGTTCTTCACGACGGCGGAGAGTTTGACCTGGCCGTCCTCCACGCTGACCGCTCCGGGCGCGACGGAGAAATCCGTATAAGACTTCCCGTAGCCGAAGGGGTACAGGGGCTCCACGCCGAAGGTGTCAAAATAGCGGTAGCCCACGTAGATGCCCTCGGTGTAGTATTCGTCGTCGATATTGCCGTCGTTGTGGCTGAAGCCCTCGGAGGAGGGGTAGTCGCTGTACTGCTTCGCCCAGGTGTCGGTGAGCTTGCCGGAGGGGTTGACCTTCCCCAGCAGCACGTCGGCCAGCACGTCGCCGCCGATATTGCCCAGCTGGCTCATGAGAAGGACGGCGTTGACGCCGGGGATGGCCTTGATCTCGGACATATCCATCACGCCGCCGACGTTCAGCACCAGGATCAGCTTGTCATAAGCCTTGCCCAGCTGCTCCAGCTGCGCCTTTTCCTCGTCGTAGAGGAGATAGTCGCCGCGCTTATCGAACCGGTCCGCACCCTCGCCGGAGGTCCGGGAAATGACGTAAACCGCGGTGGAGGCTTCGGCCATGTCTTCGATCTCTACCGGGGCAATGACCTGGAAGGGATGGGAGAAGACGACAAGGAATTCCGTCATATTATGCTCTTTCGCATAAGCGGGGACCCATTCGGCATAATCCTTCCGGGCCTGCTGATAGGCGGCTTCCTGCCGGTCCAGCCAGCCCTTTGTGGTGATCTGGAAGCCGGCACGCTCCAGGCCCTGCTCGACGGTGACGTCGCTGCGGGTGTTGACGTCGCCGGAGCCGGTGCCGCCCCGGATGGTCTGACGCGCGCCGCTGCCGTAGAGGGCGATCTTTCCCGCTCCGTTCAGCGGGAGCGCGCCGTCGTTCTCCATCAGCACGATACACTCGCCCGCCAGAGCTCTGGACAGCGCCATGTGGTCGGTTTCCCGCTGGGTAATGTCGGGATTTTTTGTGGCATAGATTTTCGGCATGGTCATTTTCTCCTTTTCAAATATAGCTCACGGCGGAGAGCCCGGCTGGACTCTCCGCTGTGGCTGCTGTTTAGTTACAGGAATTCGCGGAAGAATGCGCACTCCTCGTCGTTGCACAGTGTGGCATCCTCGGATTTGATACCAAGGTGGAACACGTGGGGCAGGCGCTTGTTCTTGTCGCCGTAGTAACGGAAGACACAGGGTACATCCTCCGCCAGCAGCTTTGCCGCCAGGAGCGGGGCCTGATCCTTCAGGAAGTCCTCCGTGCAGGTCATGAAGAAGGTGGGGGGATAGTCCCCGGTGATGTGGTTCACCACATTGATCAGATCCAGCTCCCTGGGGGAGCCCTTCTCCGGCAGGAAGTCCGACATCAGGGCGGTGGTCAGGTCCTTCTTGCTGGTGTCGATCTCATACGCGCCGCAGTTGAGGGCGATGGCCGTGGGCCGGAAGCCCTTGGGCGGCTGGAAGGAATACTCGGCGGCATACTGCGGGTTGGTGCAGATGCCGGAATACAGGCCCAGGTTGTGGGCTCCCGCCGAGTCGCCTACGGCGAAAATATGCTCCGTATCAAAGCCGTACTTCTCCCCGTTGGCCAGGACCCAGGTGAACACGCTGTTGGTGTCCTCCAGGGAGGAGGGATATTTGTTCTCCGGGGCCAGACGGTAGGTGAAGTTGACCACGGCAAAGCCCCGCTGGGCCAGGTTCATGCAGTAGAACTGATACCGCTCCTTGTCGCCGTAGACCCAGCCGCCGCCGTGGACGCTGACGGTCACCGGCAGCTTTTTCCCCTCAGACGCCTTTGGACGGTACACGTCCAGGGACTGCTGGGCGGGATCGGGGCCGTAGGCGATATCGTCATAGCGGACGATATCCTCCGGGGTGGTCAGTCCAGCGTCCCGGATATCGTCACCCTTTTTGAACTCCGTGCGTACCATTTCACTTGCCTGAGACATTCAGAAACAGCTCCTTTCAGATGTGATGCAGCCCTCAGTTGGCGTGCTTGGCCTCCAGGTCGGCCTGGATCTGCTTGATGTGCTTGTCGATGTTCATGAGGATGATCAGCACCAGGCACACGGCGGAGATGATCGCGCCCAGGTAGCCGATCTCAAACTTGATGGCGCTGATAGCGGAGGCGGGCTGGAACTCGGGGGCGGTACCCTCCAGATAGCCGCCCATGGCCAGGATGCCGGTGCCCACAGCGGAGCCCAGGCCGATGCCCACCTTCATACCGAAGGAGGTGCAGGAGTTGATAAGGCCCTCGGAGCGGATGCCGGTCTTCCACTCGCCGTAGTCCACCACGTCGGCGGTCATGGCGAAGATGCCGGACATGATGGGTCCCATGCCGAAGCCGCGGATGGCAATACCAATGACGATCAGGGTCAGGTTGGTGTCCGCCAGGCCCACGACGCAGCTGCCCAGGATCATCAGCACGCATCCGGCCATCATCAGCTTGCGCTTACCGAATTTCTGGACCAGGGTGGGGTTGACGAAGTTGGCGATCATGGCGGGGATGGTCTGGGCGGAGCTGCACACACCGATCAGGTTGGGATTTTGCAGGACCACGTTGCAGAAGTAGGCGGAGGACATGCCGCCGGCCACCACGAAGATGTACAGGAACAGGAACATGAGAGCCTGGAGATAGAAGTACTTGTTTTTCAGAACGCTGGGAAGGGCAACGTTCAGGGGAACGTTTTCCACCTGGATCGTACCGGCTTCGGCGTCCTCACCGATGTGCTCCTTGCAGAACAGGAAGCAGACCAGCAGCATCACCATTTCCACAATACCGAAAACCACAGAGGTCACGACCCAGCCGCAGGCGGCCACCAGGGGCATCGTCACAGCGTTGATGATCAGCGTAGTGATCTGGGTCATAATGAACCGGATGGAGGCGGTGGTGGCGCGGTCCTGCACATTCAGCGTCATGCGGGAGAGCAGGGCGTTGTAGGGCAGGTTGTTGGCGGTGTACACCAGGCAGTTCATGAAAATGTAAGAAACATAGGCGTAGGCCAGCTTGCCGCCGGCGTTGAGGCCGGAGGGCACGGTAAACAGCAGGATCAGACCGATGCACATAAAGGGCGCGGACCAGAGGACCCAGGGACGGGCCTTGCCGTACTTGCTCTTGGTCTTGTCCACGATGGCGCCCATAATCAGGTCGGTAATGCCATCGAAGATACGGGCCACCAGCATCATAGTACCAACCGCCAGTGCGGCGATGCCCACGGTGTCGGTGTAGAAGGCTGTGAGGAAGGTGCTGGCCATTGCGACGTACACATTGGCCGCGCAGTCGCCTAAGCCATAGGCGACTTTTTCACCCATTCCCAATCTGTGTTCTTTTGTCGAAGTTGCCATAGTTTTTTCTCCTTTTCCCATCATTTTGCGGTGTTTTTACCGCTTGATGGGATCATTATAACGAAAAATTTCCATGGCCGCTTTTCAATTTTTGTAAAAAAATTACGGGATTTTATCTTTTTATCTATGGGACGCGGCGGCAGTCTTCCGGTATTGCAGCGGCGTAACGCCGTAGGTGCGCTTGAAGGCGTTGATAAAGCCCCGGTCGTCATGGAAGCCGTTGTCCCGGGCGACGTCGCTGATGCGGTGATCCGTATGCAGCAGCTCCTGGCTGGCCTGGGCGGTCCGGTAGGCAGTGAGATGCTCGGTGAAGGTATTCCCGGTACACTGTTTGAAATACCGGGCAAAGTATTGGGGGGTGAAATAGAACTCCTTTGCTACCTCCGACTGCACGATGGGCTCCCGGTAGTGCTCCTCCACGTATTGCAGGATCTCCTTCAGCGTCTGCACCTGTTCCCGGCGGCGGGCGATGCCCGCGTCGCTCCGGCGGACGGCCCCCTCCTGGTAGAGGTAGTAGAGAAGTTGGAGCAGCAGTCCCCGCATATACAGGTGTTCATGCTCCTGATGCTCTTTTTGGGCGGCGTACGCGGAGAATTGCAGCATGATGTCCCGGACCTCCGGGCGGGCCTGGGGCTTGTCGTTGGTGAACCAGAAATCCTGGTACTCCGGGAAGTTCTCCTCCAGAAAGCGGTTGTGGACGATGAGCACGATCGTGCGGGAAACGTCTGGATCAGCCAGCGTATCCTCCAGGACTTCAATCCGGTGGACGCTCTCGCAATTGGTCACCAGCAGCCGTCCCGGTTCCAGCAGGAAAACTTCTCCGTCGATGAAATGCCGGGAACGCCCATGGAGTGAGTAGACCAGCTCCAGCTCCTCATGCCAGTGGCTGTTCCTTACATACAGATTCTCACCGCTCCGGGCATTGGTGTTGGCAGCATAGAACGGCTCATTGCGCCGGTACTCGATGATCTGGTGTTTGATCAACGGTTCCCGCATTCGTAGTCCCCCTTCCCTGCCAGTTTCATATAAGAATTGTAGCACAAATCTTCCCGCTGGGATAGAACCTCCATGCAAAAGATGTCGATTTTCTCTTGATTTGATAAATTCTTCCTTGTTTATTGTGCAGAATTACCAAATTTTGCCGTGCAAAAAAACGGCGTGGAGCACATCTGCTCCACGCCGGTCTGTCATTTTTACAGCGCTGCCGTACCGGGATCACTCCACCGCGTAACCGGCGGCATCAAAGGTATATTGCTTGCCGTCTACCTTGATCGTGGTATCGCGGGCATATACGCCCTTGGCGTCCCGATAGCGCCAGCCGATGTTGTCACGGGTCCAGCCCTCGGCGGTGACGCCCTTGGTGAGGTAGGAGGACAGGTTGATGGCCTCCCTGGTGTCGTCGTCCTGGAAGTGCCACCACTCGCTGGTCAGGCCCCGCATCGCTACGCCGGGCATGGTCATATAGGACTCCAGCAGCTTGGCGTTGCTGTTGTTCAGGTAGGTGGCGGAATACCAGCTGAGATCGTGCATGGGCGACTGCATCGACAGGCGTGTGCCGTCCAGCTTCTCGATGGTCAGGTCCAGGGCGATGCCCCGGTTATGGGCGGACACCACCGCCGCCAGGAAGCTGCCGATCCCGAACCGTCCGTCGGTCATCACCTCCCGGAAGGTGGGGTGGCCATAGAAAGGACTGTCCTCCGGTATCTCGGGCTGCTCCGTCTCCTCGGGCGCGGGCTCCTCCTGGAGGCCGTTCTCATCGGCCTCCGCAGGCTGGGTGGGTTCCTCTGTGGGTTGGACGGGCTCCTCTGGAGGCGGAGCGGGCTCGTCCGCAGGCTGGGGGGTATTATCCTCCGGCACCTGGGGGTCGTCCTCTGCGGGGGCGGTCTCACTGTTGTCTTCTTCCTCCGGGAGCTGGGGTTCGGGCTCTATATCCTCCCAGGAGGTCAGGGCCAGCTCCTCCGCCTGCACCGTCTGCGTATCGCCCTCCCCGGGCTCCGGGGGCTCGTAGAAGATGTACCCGCCGCTCTCCCCGTCGATGACCGGCACCGGGTAGTCCAGCTGCGCCAGGGTGGTATCATACAGATACCGGGTGGCCTCGTTGGGCCGGAATGCCTCATAGATGCGCAGGCGGTAGCCGTCCGCCTCCGCCGCCTGGGCGGCGATCAGCAGCTTTTTCGCGCTGGGGTACAGATAGGGCACCAGGAAGCCGTCCTCCGCCGTCATGACGCCCTCGAACCCCTTGATCACCTGGCCGGTGATGTTCTCAATGGGGTTGTCGTGGACCATGAAGATGGAGCGGTAGCTGTTGGTGATATCATAGGCGCACACATCGCCCAGGTACTCCCGCAGATTGATCATGCAGAACCGGCTGTCCACCCAGCCGTATTTCTCACCGTAGCGGATATGGAAGGCGTCTCCGCTCTCCTCCAGTACGCACAGGGCCGTTCCGGCAGGGACCTGGCCCATGAACTTGCTCAGCGCCGCGTCCTCAAAGAGCTCCACCTGGATCACCGGCCAGACGGTGGCGTACCGGGTGGATATCTCCGCACGCAGGGAAACCTCCGCAGGCTCCACCGGCTCCAGCGGGTCGCCGCCTACTGAGACGACCTGATACCGGTGGTCCGAGCCGGACCGCAGGAAGCCCGTTTCATAGCGCAGCTCGTCGGACCGCTCCACCTGGGCCAGGGTCACCCAGCTTTCGTTGATCCACTCCCGGACCTCGTAGAAGTCCCCCTTGGTCTCATTCCAGCGGAGGGCGTACAGACGCTCCCCGATCTGCTGGCACTCCAGGGACAGCTGATTGCCCAGCAGGAGCTCCCGTGTCACCTCCAGGGGCGTGACGCAGGGGCCATAGAGTATGTACCCCTTTCCCGACTGGAGCGCCCGGACCGTGACCTGGACGGAATCGTCATAGCTGGGCAGGGGCAGATCTCCGTCCTCGCCGAAACGCAGGACGGCAGAGCTGCCGGAGAGCTGCCGGAGAGGCCGGAACTGTCCGTCCTCCAGCACACCCACCTCATATCTGCCTCCGCCGTCCCAGGAGAGGGACAGCTCGCCAACTTCTCCGCCCTCGCCGTCCAGCCGGGAGAGGACGGCGGTGTAGGGCTGGACGGTCACCTCTATGGCACCGGAGCTGACCATCTCCCGCTCCATGCCCAGCAGGTTCTTCCCCTGGGCTGCGGCCTGAATGCGGATTGTGAGGGGCCGCTCCAGCAGGCTGGCATCCAGCGTGGTGGTGTTTCCTGTCAGCTCCTCCCACACCTGGAAGTCCGCCTCCCCCTCCGGACGCAGGGAGACACGGGTGAGCGCCTGATCCGGGCTCTCCGGCCAGGTCAGGCGCACCGTTTTGCTGTCCTCCATAACCAGGGTGACGTCTCCCTTGCCTACGCTGAGGCCGGAGACGCCGGGGGTGCAGAAGTACGCGGCCGCCACAGCCGCCAGGACCAAAACGACTGCAAGGACGGCGACCGGGATCACCCAACTTATTTGAGAGGAGCTTCGTTTGCTATCCATTCCTATCTCCTTCTCGCCGCTCCCATCAGAACACGGCGTAGACAGTTTCAGAATTACCTTCGCGGGTGGTGTAGACGATAAAGCCGTCGTAGATCAGCTCTCCGTCATCCCCCTCCACCAGGCAGCTGGGGGCGTAATCCGAGGAAATGGGCTGGCCGATGGCGGCATACAGCTCGCTGACCGGACGGCCCACAAGGGCCTGCGCCGCAGCCTTGGGGTCCGCCGCGGGAGCGGCGGGCTCAGGGTCATCTGCGGGGGCGGGCGGCGGGTCCGGCTGGGTGGCAGGCGGAGATTCGGGCTCCGGCTGGGAAGCGGGCGGATCAGCAGGCTTATCCGCAGGTTTGTCCGCAGGAGGATCTGCGGGTTTGTCTGCGGGTGGGTCGGCGGGTTTTTCCGCAGGTTTATCTGCGGGTGGGTCCGCAGGCGGCTCCGTTTCCGTGGAGGGCTGGGCGGGGGGCTGCTCGTCAGGGGGCTCCGCCTCGCCGTCCGGACCGTCCTCGGGCGCTCCGGCGGGAGCGTCACGTTCCGCAGGGGCAGGAGCCTGTTCGTCCTCCTGCGCGGGGACAGGGGTATCGGGTATGTTCGTGTCCTCCACAGGCGCGGCGTCCGGCTCCGCCGCTGGTTCCGTTACGGGGTCCGACGCTCCGCCGCAGGCGCACAGCGTCACAAGCAGCGCGCACGCGGCGAGCAGCAGTTTCCAATGCTTCATCTTCTGGTTGCCTCCAATATCCTTTTTCTGGTGACGCTGCTATCTGACATAGTGCCAGTTGTCCACGTCGATGTACTTATACAGATTGATCTCATAGCGTCCCTTCCTATGATACGCCATTTCCAGCTCCGTGTCAAAGATATAATCCTTACCATCGAAATTTATTTCTACCCAGGAGTGGGGCGCACGGTTGGAGCCCACCGTGCCGCTGTAGATCTTGGCGTCGTACCCGATCCACCGGGACAGATACCAGAACACGGACGCATAGGAGTAGCAGTTGCCGTACCCGGTGGTGAGCATATCCATGGCGTCCTTCTGCATGAAGTCCAGAACGCCGAATTGATAGGCCGGGCGGCGCAGGTAGGTGAAGGAATCCCGGGTGTAGACGTACAGAGCCCGGAGCTTCTGCTCCTGGGTCATGCCGTCGTTGGTCTTTTCCATCACGATGCTGCGCAGCTTGGCGTCCAGCTCGGCGTTGCCGGAGGTGAAATGTCCCTGCGCGTCAAAGGTGAAGTTCCCCATGCTGGTATCGCGCAGTATATTGCCCTGCACCGGATCGTAATAGTACAGCCAGCCGTCGATCAGGTGGAAGCCGGCGGTCATGCTGCTGGGCATGGCCGTGTGGGAGATCCAGCGCTCCTCGCCGTTGGAACCGGTGTGCTGGTGGGAGACGGACGCTTCCATGACATCGTAGAAATACCAGCTGTCCCGGCTCACATCCAGGTACAGGAAGGGCGCAAGGGTGTCGATATAGCTCTTGTCCGGGACGCGGCCCAGCGCGCGGTTGATGATCGACACCGCCTCCGCACGGGTAACGGGCTGATCCGGCCGGAGCGTCCCGTCCTCAAAGCCGGTGACCCAGCCCTGGGCCCTGGCTGTGAGATAGGCCTCACTATTGGGGTCCCAGGGTGAGACGTCGATAAACTGGACCACGCTGGTGTTGGCCGGGAAGAAGCAGGCCACTGCGTAGATGAACTCCCCGCGGGTGATGGCCTCATTGGGCAGGAACAGGCTCTCCCCCGCCCGCATGACGCCCAGGGAACCAATTATCCGGGCCGCATGGGCATACCAGGCGGTATCGGCCACATCCAGGTAGCTGACGGTGACGGGCGGCTCATAGGGCAGCAGGCGGCTGAGGATCTGCGCGGCCTCGGCCCGGGTGATCTCGCCGCCGGGGTTGAAGCGGCTGCTGCTGCCGGATATGTAGGCGTCGTGCTCCGTTGTGTTCAGCGTCATCCCGGCGACAGTGGTGGACGGGGCCGTCTCCACAGCGGCGGCGGGGACCGCCAGGGAGAATACTGCGGACACCGCCAGGACTGCGGCTACCAGTGATCTTTTCCATTTTAACATAGAATGAACCTCCTTCATATGCGATCTGTTCTGTCAGACTCCGGCGGGGAGGGAAATCATCCCGCCGTCTCGCGTGCAGACCAGAGCCATTTCCCCGGTCAGCGCAGCTTCCGGGATATACAGCCCGAAGCCCTCCGCCTCCATGCGGAACGCTTCGTAAGCACCTTCTGTCGTGCGCAGGTACAGCCGCGACCCGTCGTCCGGCGTTACCGGAAGGGTCCCTTGGACCAGGACGTAGCCCGGCAGATACTGCGCTTCCTCCGCTGTGAGCGCCACGGATGCCGTCTCCGCCGCCGGGGCCGTCTCCAGCTCGCGCAGAGGGGCGGGCATCACGGGGACGTTCTCCAGCAGGTAGCGGAGATTCCGCTCCACCAGCTCCACCACTACATAATCCGCCTCCCGGACCGGGATCTGGTCCAGGCGGTAGGCTACGGCGCGGGAGAACTGGGCGCTCCCGAAGCTGTCCGCCAGATAGGGGTAGAGCAGATTCCCAAAAGAGTCCCGGAACATCAGCAGGGACCCCGTCCCGCCGCCTGCAGTGCGGATATTCAGCTCATTCTCCGAGCGGATGGGGACCTCGTAGTCAAAGGTCAGCTCCCCGGCGTACTGCTGGTCTGTCTCCAGCCAGGTCCCTGTGGGGTACAGCATGGCGTACAGGTCGCTGCGGTGGACTGCCTCCGGCTGGAAGGGGCCGGTGAAGTAGCTGGACTGCCGTCCCAGGGCGGCGTTGATGCCGTCGGCGGCCAGGGCCGCGCCCTTGCTGTTCCAGTGGGAGTCCTGGGTGAAGTAGAGAGTCTCCTCCTGGCTGCCCAGGGCTGTGAAGAGATCGTAATATGCCACACCTTCCGCTGCTAAGGCTTTGGCCAGTGCGTCCGCATTTTTTTGATCGGAGAACACCGGCAGCTCCGGCATGTGCTGGGGATAGACGGAATTTTTATTGGGTGCGATGGTGAACAGAAACGCCGCGCCCTGGCTCTCGCAGTATTCCGACACCAGCGCCAGATTATGGGCTGCGGCGGCAATCTCCCCGGTGCTCATGGGCGCCGCGCCGGTGTAGTCGTCCAGGGTATCGCCAAAGTACAGCCATCCGTCCCTGCCCAGCAGCACATTGTCCGCAATGGACGTGCGCAGCACCCGCTGATTCAGGGCGGACCAGGCCGTCACCAGATCCTGCCGGAGGAAATAGCTGTCCTCTATGTAGTCGGAAAGCTGGGTGAGATATTCCGCGTTCAGCTGTCCTTCTCCATCCCGGAGGCTGGGCAGACCGGCCAGGACCTCGTTGGCCCCCGCGGCCTCGCGCTCCGGAAGGAGCATCCCTACAGAGGGTATCAGAGACAGAAGCAGAAATACCGCGATAAATACGTGGTAGCCGAATCGGTTTTTCATTGTTCCCTCCTCCATACTTTTTCTTGCGTGCAGTGCCCGCTATGCGGGCACTAGCAGCCTAAGCCGCCGGAGGCGGCTCACGGAAAGAAAAAGTATCAAAAAGAACTTTATTAAGGGTTCTGCTGGTGTTCTATGGAACATTTTGGGAAACTTGTTGGTGCCTGCGGCGCGAAGCATACGCTTCGCGCGGGTTATAGTGGTCTAAAGTCTGCCGCACGGCCTGCCGGGCCGTGCTGGGGGGCCCGCCTAACCTACAATGATATGGAACCAGGGTCAATACAAAAAGTTTCGTCCACCTTTTCAAAGGTGGCAGAGTCCAGAGACAGCGTCTCTGGTCGCGCCCCGCAGGGCGCGAAATCCCCCAAAAGCCGCGCTCAAAAAAATTCTTCATCATAGCACAATCCCAAACTGCGCGGCTTTCAAGCGTATTTACCGCAAAGCGGTAAACAGCGCCGGGAGTTTCCGTAGACCCTTGATCCGCACTTTGGATCAGGAAACATCATCAAAACTGCCCGTAGATGAAGGGCTGGAAACCGCCCCCCGCCGCCGCCATCAGGCACAGCAGAAACAGGGCCACCGCACCCGCGTAGCTGCACACACGCACAGCCCGCTTATCCGCCGCCCAGGCGGACAGCTTCGGCGCGATGGGCATACAACCCACCGCTCCCACAGCCAGGGCACACCAGGACGCCGGACTTACCCGGCACAGTGCCAGCGTGGACGCTGCCGTCAGGCGGAACCCGGTAAACATTCCCCAGAACATCGCCGCAGCCTGACCCAGATCCGCCGAACGGAAGATCACGAAGCCCAGACAGACCACTAACAAGGTATATATATGACAGATGACCCTCCCCGGCGCGGCGCGGGACCAGCGCTTGCAGTCGATGACCTTCAGACTCTCCAGCGCGGAAAACAGCGCGTGCCATGCGCCCCACAGCAGGAAGGTCCACGCCGCCCCGTGCCACAAGCCGCACAGCAGGAACACAATGGCAGTATTGGCCGCCTTGCGCCCCACGCCCTTCCGGTTGCCGCCCAGGGGGATGTAGAGATAGTCCCGGAACCACTGGGACAGAGAGATGTGCCACCGCCGCCAGAACTCTGTGATGGAGGAGGCGATGTAGGGGTACTGGAAATTTTCCGGCGTGTCAAAGCCAAACACAGCCCCCAAACCGATGGCCATATCGCTGTAGCCGGAGAAATCGAAATAGATCTGGATCGTATAGGCCAGCGCCCCCAGCCATGCCGTGCGCACGTCCAGTCCCTCGCCCAGAGCAAAGGCGGCATTGGCAACAGAAGCCGCCGGGGCGGAGATAAGGAGCTTTTTTCCCAGGCCCACGATAAACCGCCGCAGGCCGCGGGCAGTGCGCTCAGGGGTGGCGGTCCGGTCCGTCAGCTGTGCGGCAAAACTGTCAAAGCGGGTGATGGGGCCGGAGGTCACCTGGGGGAAGAAGGACAAATACAGCAGCGTGTCGGTGAACCGCGCCGCCGCCGGGCCTCCCCGGTAGACGTCGATCACGTAGCTCATACCTTTGAAGGTAAAGAAGGACACGCCCAGGGGCGTCATCAGTCCCAGTCCGGGAAGGCCCAGAGCGTTCGAGAAAAAATCCAGGTATTTGAATACTCCCAGCAGCGCCAGGTGCGCCGTCAGCGTCAGGATCAGGACCGGTTTGGAGCCCGGATGCTTCGCCAGAAACGCTCCGGCGGCAAAGCTGAGCACCGCCGACGCCAGCAGCACAGGAAGCCCCTGCCACTGTCCGAAGGTATAGAACACCAGGCTGAACACCAACAGCACGCGGTTTTTCCACCGTGTACCCGGCGTCAGGCGGTCCAGGGCCAAGGTCAACGGGAAGAAAAATGATAAGAATACGGTGGATTGAACGGCCATTGGGGCACGTATAATGAAAACCATCCTGAAAGGGGTGGTTTTCATTATTTCTCCTTTCTTGGAAAAGTTATAGAGCGGGAGTAGCTACCCGCGATATAATCAGAACAAGCACTGCGGAT